>CBFIHB010000065.1:0-9193 GCA_965662415.1 Actinomycetes bacterium
ACGGCACGCAGATGATCAGTCGCGGCTTGGCGAGATGACGGCGACGATGCACCTTCTGGATGAAGTAGCGAAGCATCCGCTCGGTGGTATCGAAGTCCGCAATCACCCCGTCCTTGAGTGGGCGGATCGCCACGATGCTGCCCGGGGTGCGCCCGATCATCCGCTTGGCCTCGGCGCCGACTGCCAGGATTCCGCCGGAGTTGTTGTTGATGGCCACGACCGAGGGCTCGTTCAGCACGATGCCGCGACCCCGGACGTAGACCAGGGTGTTTGCCGTGCCCAGGTCGACGGCCATATCCCGGCCGACGAACGAGGTACTGGCGGACATAGGGCAACCTCTCTGGGGGAAGAGTCTCGAGCACGGCCCGAGCACGAGTCGACTACCAGGGTAGCCGGAAGGCCCGAACTAGCCCACCGCCCGGGCGAGCACGGGCTCGTGGGGCACCAACTACGAGGCGTTCTCCCCGGAGATCCGCTCGGCCCGACGTACCTCGATCTCCCTCAACCGCTGCTCGAGACGCACCTGCCATCCGGCCGCGAATCGAGCATCCGACAAGCCGTAGGCCGCGGTCACTACGGCCCCGAGGTCGGCTCGGTAATCATGACCGGCGCTATGGAAGTCCCCCGGGGACACGTTCGTGGCGTAGACGGTGTCCACCAGGACCTGAGCCCAGGTCATGGCCGGCCGCCAGCGCATCCCCTCGGGAATGCCCCGTCCGCGTATCGACCCGTGCGCTAACCACGCTGGCCGCGCGAATGCCAGATCCGGTCGGAACCGCACCACCGGATCGCCATCGTGTTCCAAGAACCACACTCGGGTGTGGTTGTCGGCGGACAACGGGAGTTGTTCGGGGCGGTCGATCGTGACGCTCACCTGGGCGAACAGGCGGTGGACGTCGTCGTAGTCCTTGCCTCCCGGAGTGCCGACCCACAGTGCACGGTCGATCTCGAGGCGATCGAGGTCGACCACTCCGGCTGGCATGGCGCCTTGCTGCACCTTGGCACCTAGGCTCTCCCCGTATAACAAAATGCGTGGGCGATCTGTTCGATGGCGACATTCCTTCGCGATCGCTTCGAGCAACGCAGCTTGGGTTTCCCGCGCGAGTTGCACCCGATTCAAGGACAAGAAACTCGGGAGCAATCCATAGCCGACGGCAACCGAAGCACAATCCCCAAGCGCAAGAATCTCCACGACGTCCACCGGAGTGGAATTGGCGTATCCGGTTCCTGCAGGGGCCTGCACAAGCAAATGGCCGCGCTCAAATGCATCGGTGCGGCGCAGCTCGGCCATCGCAAGTTCGACACGCTCAGCCACCGTTGCCGCCGAATCCAAACCGACGAAGACCCGGATCGGCTCGCAGATCGCGCGAAGACCGGTTACGAAGGACACATCGCCTTCCGTCGTGGCGGTGCCAACGTAACGGGCACCCTCACGGCCAATCCCCCGATCGGCAATCAGCGAGCCGGGGCCGGTGGAGACCAGCGAACTGCTCGGCGGCTGCTGGAATCCCGGATCGATCACTCGCGCGGCGTCACGGGTCTTGCGAACGAAGCGACGACGAGCCATGCGCGCTCCGGCATACACGCCCGACGCGGCCAGGGACGCCATGATCATCGTCTGCGGTCGCGGTCTACCGCCGCGGATGGCCCGAACACCCACGCCGGCCACCAAGGCGGGTGCGAGCGCAGCACCAATCGCCAGCGCACCGACCACCGCCGGGAATGCCCTGCGCACGCCCGTGGGCCACTCCATCAGTGATGGTCCCGGGAAGCTCATGAGTGTTGCCTAGCGCGCAGGGTTAGCCAAGCGACGGGAAGAACAAGGCGATCTCACGTGCCGCTGATTCCGGTGAGTCCGAGCCGTGCGTGACGTTCATTTGGGTCTCGGTCGCGAGATCGCCGCGGATAGTTCCCGGAGCCGCATTGGCGGGGTTGGTGGCGCCCATCATGGTGCGCCAGGACGCGATCGCCTCGGGCCCTTCGATTACTGCTGCGACCAGCGGACCGCCAGTGATGAAGGCGACGAGGTCGGCGAAGAACGGCTTGTCCTTGTGCTCGCCGTAGTGCTCTTCGGCGATCTCCCGCTCGAGCGTTCGCATCTGCAGCGCCACCAGTTGGAATCCCTTTCGCTCGATGCGAGACAGGACTTCGCCGACTAGTCCGCGCTGGACTCCATCAGGCTTGATCAGGACGAGGGTGCGCTCGGACACGGGTGATCCTTTCGGGTGCTCGGATGCTGGTTCGGCTGCGCCTTCACGGCGGGGTGAGCCTACCTAGCCTGCGGTGCCTGGCTGTTATCGCCGTTGTCGTCGTCATTGGCTTGCGCCGCGCGTTGGGCACGTAGCGCATCGACACGTGATCCGTTGCGGACCGCGAAGAACCACAGCACCGCGAAGATGCCGCCAACGATCCACATCGCGGGAACCAGGAATCCCCACGCCAGGACCAGTGCCTGCAGGATCCACCCCAGGCTGATCCCGAACCGATTGCCGAGCGTCCCCACCGCGACGATCAGCACTACAGCGAGCACCCCACCGATCGCCAGTGAGGTTCCCATGCTGTCGATGGCCCCGGTGCCAGCGGCGACCAACGCTGCGAGCATGACCACGATCGCCTCGGTTATCAGGACCGAGGATCCAAGTACACGCATCAGTCCATCCCTTGATCGCCGGCTTCGAACAGTTCGCCGGCTGCCCCCCGTTGGCGGGCGAACAATCGCAGCGCATCGCCGATCAAGACAACCGACCCGGTGATCAGGACACCGCTGCCCCCGGTCTCGCCGTCGGATTCGACCAAAGTCATCGCGTGATCGACGGCGTCAAGGAGATCGGGTTCGACAATCACTTCCTTCCCGCCGTAAAGATCCTCTGCGAGTGCCGCCAATTCCTCGACGGGCATCGCGCGTGGCGAAGCAGGCGAGGTGAGAACGAGGGCATCGAGCACCGGTTCGAGTGCTTCCAGGACACCGGTGGCGTCCTTATCGGACAGCACACCCACTACGCCGATCAGTCGATCGAAAGTGAAGGAGTCCTGTACCGCTGCCGCGAGGGCCCGAGCGCCATGCGGGTTGTGCGCTGAATCGACCAGGACGGTCGGATCCAATCGGACCGCATGGAGACGACCGGTGGTCTCAGCCACGGCGAACCCTTCGCGGACCACCTCGATATCGAGCGCGTCTTCGCCCGAGCCGAGGAAAGCTTCGACTGCGACGAGTGCGGTGCAGGCATTGGATGCTTGGTGTTCACCGAAGAAGGGCACGAAGACGTCCTCGTAGTCACCGCGCAAGCCGCGCACTGTGACGACCTGGCCGCCAACCGCGATCTCGCGATCGACGATGCCGAATTCCCGGCCCTCGACGAGCAAAGGCGTCTCCAACTCAGTTGCCCGGCGCTGGAGAACCTCGGCGGCTTCATCACTTTGCCGAGCGCTGACTGCCGTGCAGCCGGGGGCGATGATGCCGGCCTTCTCTTCGGCGATCTGAGAGATGGTGTCGCCTAAGTACTCGGCATGGTCCATGCCGATCGGGGTGATGACGGCTACCTTCGCCGCAGCCACGGACGTCGCATCCCAGGTCCCACCCATGCCGACTTCTATCACCGCAACATCGATGGGAGCGTCGGCGAAGGCCGCGTAGGCCAGTGCGGTGAGCGCCTCGAAGTACGACAGTCGCACACCCCCGGCCTCGAGGGAGTTCTTGTCCACGAGGTGTACGTAGGGCTCGATGTCGGTCCATGTCTCGACCAACCGCTCTTCGCCGATCGGTTCGCCGTCCAGGCAAATCCGTTCCCGTGCGTCTACGAGATGAGGTGAGGTGAATAACCCGGTGCGCAGACCGTGCGAGCGCAGCAGCGCCTCGATCATCCGCGCGGTGGATGTCTTGCCGTTGGTGCCCGCTACTTGGATGACCGGGTAGGCACGCTGCGGATCACCAAGTAGTTCCATGACTGATGCGATCCGTGTCAGCGAGGGCTCGATGATCGACTCAGGCCAGCGGGAATCGAGTTCACTCCACACGTGCGCAAGGTCCACCGTGCGAGTGTAGGCAGGCGACGTCCTGCCTAGGATTGGCGACCATGCGATCAGCGCCGCAGGTGCCCGACAAGCCGACCCTCGACGGAATCGAAGCAACGTGGTCGCAGGCCTGGGAGGACCAGGGCACCTACCGTTTCGATCGCACCAAGACCCGTGATCAGGTGTACTCGATCGATACTCCCCCACCCACGGTCAGCGGCTCCTTGCATGTGGGACACGTCTTTTCCTACACACACACCGACTGCATGGCGCGCTACAAGCGGATGCGTGGGTTCGAGGTCTTCTACCCGATGGGCTGGGACGACAACGGGTTACCCACCGAACGCCGCGTGCAGAACTACTACGGCGTTCGCTGCGATCCGTCCCTGCCCTATGACGAATCCTTCGAGCCTCCCGAGAAGCCCGACGCCAAGAACCAGATCCCGATCAGCCGCCGCAATTTCGTGGAGTTGTGCGAACGCCTAACCGTCGAGGACGAAAAGGCCTTCGAGGAACTGTGGCGGCGCATGGGCCTGAGCATCGATTGGTCGCAGAGTTACCAGACGATCGATCGCAACGCCCAGCGCACGAGCCAACTGGCGTTCCTGCGCAATCTGGCGCGGGGAGAGGCCTACCAGTCCGAAGCCCCCACCTTGTGGGATGTCACTTTCCGTACGGCCGTTGCACAAGCAGAGCTCGAGGACCGCGAGCGCGAGGGGGCCTACCACCGCATCGGCTTCCCGGTGGGGAGTCAAGACGATGCGAACCGGGTTTTCATCGAGACAACGCGGCCTGAGTTGCTCGCCGCGTGCGTAGCGCTGGTCGCGCACCCCGATGACGAGCGCTACCAGCCGCTCTTCGGTAGCACCGTTCACACACCCGCCTTCGATGTCGAGGTGCCTGTCGTAGCCCATGCGTTGGCAGACCCCGAAAAGGGTTCCGGTATCGCGATGATCTGTACCTTCGGCGATCTGACCGACGTCACATGGTGGCGCGAACTGCAGTTGCCGACCCGACCGATCATCGGTTGGGACGGGCGCGTAATCCGCGAGATACCCGCGTGGATTCAGACTCCCCAGGCCCAAGGCTTCTACGAGCGCATCGCCGGCGCCACCGCCTTCACCGCCAAGGAGCGCATGGTCGAGATCTTGAACGAGACCGGCCACATCGAGGGTGAGCCCAAGAAGATCACCCACCCGGTGAAGTTCTTCGAGAAGGGCGATAAGCCGCTGGAAATCGTCACTACTCGACAGTGGTACATCACCAACGGCGGCCGCGAACCTGCCCTCCGCAAGGCCCTACTCGAACGCGGCCAAGAATTAAGGTGGCATCCCGAGCACATGCGGGTGCGCTATGAAAATTGGGTCGAGGGCTTGAACGGCGATTGGCTCATCTCACGCCAGCGCTTCTTCGGAGTCCCCATCCCGATCTGGTACCGCCTTGATGCCGATGGCAACCCGCTCTACGACCAGTTGCTGCTCCCGAACGAGGAGCAACTGCCGATCGATCCCTCCAGCGATTCCCCCGAGGGCTTCACCGAGGACCAGCGTGGAGCACCGAATGGCTTCATGGGCGATCCGGACGTGATGGACACCTGGGCCACCAGTTCGCTCAGCCCACAGATTGCCGGTGGCTGGGAACGTGATCCGGATCTATGGGCCCGCGTCTATCCGATGGACGTTCGCCCCCAAGCCCACGAGATCATCCGCACCTGGCTGTTCTCGTCCGTTGTTCGCGCGCACCTCGAGGACGATTGCCTTCCGTGGTCCAACGCGGCGATCTCCGGATGGATCCTGGATCCGGACCGCAAGAAAATGAGCAAGTCCAAGGGCAATGTGGTCACTCCCATGGGACTGCTGGACGAGTACTCCTCCGATGCCGTGCGCTACTGGGCGGCCTCCGGACGTCCGGGTACCGATACCGCTTTCGATGTCGGACAGATGAAGATCGGACGTCGGTTGGCGATCAAGATCCTCAACGCCAGCAAGTTCGTGATGTCTATGGGTCTTATCGATGACCCCGGGGTAGTCACCGCTCCGCTGGATCTGTCCATGCTTGCTGCATTGCGCCGGGTGGTCCAGCAAGCAACGGATGCATTCGAGGACTACAACTACGCCCGAGCTCTCGAATTGGCCGAGACGTTCTTTTGGACCTTCACCGACGACTACGTCGAGTTGGTCAAGGAACGTGCCTACGGCGCCCAAGGCGAGCCAGCAGCAGCTAGCGCGCGCGCCACCCTGACCCTCGCGCTCACGGTGCAACTCAAGCTCTTCGCACCGTTCTTGCCGTTCACCACCGAGGAAGTGTGGTCGTGGATGGACGACGACTCCATCCACCGCAGTCCCTGGCCTGCGCTCGCGGACCTGGATGTGGCCGCCGACGGTAATCCCCGCATCCTTGAACTGACCGGAGAGGCACTCAGTGGGGTGCGTAAAGCGAAGTCCGACGCAAAGGCGTCGATGAAGGCCGCGGTCAGCGAGGCCACAGTCGAGGGCAGCGCCGAGAACATCGAAGCCATCGACTTGGCACGCGCCGATCTCGCTGCCGCCGGGAGCATTGCCGAATTGATCCTCGTTCCCGCGGCTGACGACGCCCCGTTGACGGTCCGCGCCGAGTTGACTCCCTCCCCCTAACCGCGAACTTGCGCTGTGGGAGCGCGAACTTGCGCTGTCTGAGCGCGAACTTGCGCTGTTGGGAGCAGTTTCGCGTTTAGGCGGACTTTTAGCGGCGCTCAGGGGCGTCGACATCGCGCGGCACGATCGTTGGATTCACGTTGTCCTTCACGACCTCACCGGTGATGACGACCTTCGCCACGTCATCCCTGCCAGGGATGTCGTACATCACGTGCAGCAGGACTTCCTCGAGGATGGCGCGAAGCCCGCGCGCACCGGTGCCTCGCAGCAATGCGAGATCGGCGATCTCGTCAAGCGCATCCTGGGCAAACTCGAGTTCCACACCGTCGATTTCGAATAAACGCTGGTACTGCCTGACCAAGGCGTTCTTCGGTTCGGTGAGCACCTGCACCAGCGCCTCGCGGTCGAGTTGGGTGACCGACGTGAACACCGGCAGGCGTCCAATGAACTCGGGGATCATGCCGAACTTGAGTAGATCCTCCGGCATTACGTGCGAGAAGACATCGTCAACTTCGCCCTTTTCCTCACGCTCACCATCCACGAGGTCGTACGTGAAGCCGAGGTTCTTCTTGCCCAAACGTTGCTCGACGATGGAATCGAGTCCGGCGAAGGCACCGCCGACGATGAACAGCACGTTGGTGGTGTCGATCTGGATGAATTCCTGGTGTGGGTGCTTGCGACCACCCTGAGGCGGAACGGAGGCCGTGGTGCCCTCGAGGATCTTCAACAAGGCCTGCTGCACGCCCTCACCGGAGACGTCACGGGTGATCGAGGGGTTCTCGCTCTTGCGGGCCACTTTGTCGATTTCGTCGATGTAGATGATGCCGTTCTGTGCGCGGTTGACGTCATAGTCAGCGGCCTGGATGAGCTTGAGCAAAATGTTCTCGACATCCTCGCCCACGTATCCAGCCTCGGTCAGGGCAGTTGCGTCGGCGATTGCGAAGGGAACATTCAGGATCCGAGCAAGTGTCTGTGCAAGGAGCGTCTTACCCGAACCGGTGGGGCCGAGCAGCATGATGTTGGACTTAGCTACCTCAACGTGATCCTCGCGGGGCTTTTCCCGCGCTTCGGCCTGCACGCGCTTGTAGTGGTTATAGACGGCAACGGACAACGCCTTCTTCGCAGGATCCTGTCCGATCACGTACTGATCGAGGAAGTCGTAAATCTCTCGAGGCTTGGGGAGCTCCCCACCGACCGGAGACTCAGCCGACTCGTTGAGCTCCTCTTCGATGATCTCGTTGCATAGGTCAATGCACTCGTCACAGATGTAGACGCCGGGGCCGGCGATTAACTTCTTGACCTGCTTTTGGCTTTTGCCACAGAAAGAACACTTCAGCAGGTCGCCGCTCTCACCGATCCGAGCCACGGATGTGCCCCTTCCTAGGCTTGTCGCCCCCACAGGGCAACGGCCCCACCTTCACTGGCAGGGCACTCGTAGGACCGTACCCCGATGTGCCCGCTGATGCTGAGATATCCGCGCGCCGTGGCACTCGGAAGTCTCGAGTGATGGTCGAGATTCCCGGGGGCGAATCAGCCCTTGCGCGAGCTGATCACCTGATCGATGATCCCGTACTCCTTGGCCATGTCAGCGGTGAGGATCTTGTCGCGCTCGATATCGAGTTCGATCTGCTCCTCGGAGCGACCAGTGTGCTTGGCGAAGATGCCTTCCATCTCCTTGCGCATCCGCAGGATCTCGTTCGCCTGGATCTCGATATCCGATCCCTGTCCGCCCCCTTCGGTGTAGGGCTGATGGATCAACACGCGTGCGTGCGGCAAAGCAAAGCGCTTGCCCGGCGCTCCGGCCGCGAGGACGACCGCTGCAGCGGAAGCAGCCTGACCCAAGCACACCGTTTGTACCTGGGGCTTGACGAACTGCATGGTGTCGTAGATGGCAGTCATCGCGGTGTAAGAGCCACCGGGTGAGTTGATGTAGATCTGGATGTCGCGATCGGGATCCATCGACTCCAAAGTGAGCAACTGCGCCATGACGTCGTCGGCGGAGGCGTCGTCGATCTGCACTCCGAGGAAGATGATGCGCTCCTCGAACAACTTGGTGTACGGGTTGTGGACGCGCTCACCGTTGGCGTTGCGCTCGCGGAACTCGGGAACGATGTACCGGCTGGAGGGTGTGTACAAACCACTCACTTGGCACTTCCCTTCTTGCCCGGAGCATCGGCATCCGAGCTGTAGACGTGATCGATCAACCCGTAATCGCGCGCCTCCTCGGCGGTGAACCACCGGTCGCGGTCGGAGTCCTTCTCGATCTGCTCGACGCTCTGGCCACTGTGCTCGGCGATGAGACTCGCCATCCGCTTCTTGATGAACAGCATCTGCTCGGCCTGGATCTTGATGTCCGATGCAGTTCCGCCGATACCACCGAGCGGCTGATGCATCATGATCCGAGTGTTGGGAGTGGCGTAGCGCTTACCCGGCGCACCCGCGCAGAGCAGGAATTGCCCCATCGATGCCGCAAGACCCATCGCCACCGTGGCGACCTTGTTGGGGATCAGTTGCATGGTGTCGTAGATGACCATGCCCGCGGTGATCGA
>CBFIHB010000066.1:0-9109 GCA_965662415.1 Actinomycetes bacterium
TGCGCAAGGGCTGTAGGCGGGGTCCCGAAGCGCATCGGGTCGAAGGGGATCGGGTCCAGAAAGCCACCGTGGACGGCGATGGTCGGGTCCGGTGCCGCTGGATCGGGGTCGAGTACGCGCGCTGGATCGAATCGCTCGGGCGGTATCGGACGCGTTGCCACCCGTTGCTGGACCACGGTGTCCCAGAAGCCAGCGAGATCGCTGGAATCGGGAGCCACCACGGACATCCCGACGATGGCAACCGGAACCGACTTGATTGCATCTTTCCGAGTTCGCGTGTGCGCATCCCAGGTCGCTTCGATGACCTCTCGGCCACCGGCGAGGACGTCTTCATGCAGCGCAGCGATCGTGGTCACTTGCGCGTGCATGGTCGCGACATCTCCGAGCATGTACATGCCTTCACGTAACTGCCGATCGTGGTCAACCGAGACGACAGCTTCGCCTTCGCGGATCTCGGCGCGGCTGGCCATGCGCAACCGTCCGAGCGTAAGAGCTTCGAGTTGACTCGATCGGGTTTCCGGATCCGCACCAGTCAGGTCACGAGCTCGTGCTTCGAACTCCGAGACGAAACCACTCATCGCGACTCTCGTGGAATGACCCACCGCGGTGGTAACCGTGCTCGTTCGATCACACGACAACGCAACGTCTTGGAACAACTGCGGAATCGCACCGCTGCTCACGGCTTCCTCGGTGAACAAGTAGGCGGTTCCCATCAGGAAACCGATGGAAACCCGATCGAGGAGACCGTCGAGTTCCCAGGATGCGAGCGTGGCGGCCGCCGCCGCACTCACCGAATCGTGTACGCCCCCGGCGAGGAAGACCGAAGCCTGCGCGGACGCATCGGCTTGAAGTAGGTCGGCGATCTCATGGAGTGCCGATTGCCACAAGACCGCACTCGACAGCGGGCCAACATGGCCGCCGCACTCGTAGCCCTCGAGGACGAAGCGTCGAACCCCTGCTTTCCAGAGCAAGGACACGATGCGCGCAGTCGGTGCGTGCGCGTAGGTGATGATCCCGTGCTCCTCGAGATCGAGCACCTGGTCCGGGCGGGCACCTGCAACCACCGCCACCGAGGGCCGGGTACGCAGTACAGCCTCGTGCTGTGGCTGCCAGATCTCCGGCGGTGCGAAGCCCAGCATCCCCACACCCCACGCTCGATCCGCGAGTTCGGCACGTGTGTCGGTGAGTACGTCATTGGCTGCGGGTCCCCGCTTGAGAGCGAGCGCTACGAGCGGCAATGCACCTTCCTTCGCTACCGCACTCGCGAAGCCGGGGACGTCGCTAACTCTGGTCATCGGCCCCTGAACGAGCGGTGCGCCAAGACTCAGTTCCTCGCACATCCGCGAACCATTTCCGAGCAAAGACTCGGCGCGCGCAGCAAGCCCAGGTTCGTCATCGAGGCGGTAGCCCGACCGCACCGTGGACAAAGGCCGATCGACGTTCTGCCACGCGATCGCTAGGCCCTGTCCTACTGGAATGAGATCGGAGAAGACATCCCGCCAACCCCACGGCAATTCATCACCCACACGATCGAAATCCGCGACCAGCGTTGCCTGGACCTCCTGGGCAACAGGAAGGTTCCCCCGCAAAAGGAAACGCACCTGCCTATCAGCCGGCCCGAGCGCCACTGCCTCGGTTCCATCAAGGTCACGCACTGCACTGCGTAGCCCGGTGATCCGCGCTTGGCTCGTCAGCACCAATTCATCGCGCAAGATCACACCCGCGGCACCTGCAGTTCGAAGTGCCGCGGCTATCGACGGACTGATCGCCCCGAAGCCGAGCAACTCACGCGCACCCACCTTGCGCGCCTGTTGAAGGAGGATCGAGGTAGACGTCGATCCGATCGCCCCGCCGGATTCCGATCCGCGCACCACCACGTGATCGGCGCTGGCAGACAACTCGACGATGCGTTGCGCATCGGTGACTTCGAGCCACACCTGCACGCCAGACGAAGCAAGTTCGTCGCGGATCGACACCCAATCGACGACCGGATCGGCCCACGAATCGGTCACGATCACGATCGCATTCGCACAAGTCTCGGTCCGGATCTGCTTCCACTGTGAAGGCGCCACTCGGATGACGAAGCGATCGATGTGATTGCTCATCAATCGGATGTCGATCAGGCGATCACGAATTGGGGTGTCGGCCAGATCCAGGCCCGGTGTGACGTCTGCCGCTACGCACGAACGCACCCACTCCTGGATGCGGATGACGTCACCGGGCGGTGAATCGGGAACGCGCAGTGCGATGGTGATCACGCGGCCGCCCTGCTTCCCAGCAAATGGTCGATGAGGAAGTCGGCCCCGGTGCGGATTCCATCGTCGTGGGCGATGGATCCGGCGAGCTCCTGCGCGCGGATGCCATAACGGGGGTCCTCAACAGCGTTGGCGATCGCCCGAGCCAGCGAGTCGACCTGCAGATTCTGGATCGGGATCGACGCTGGGGCCACGCCCAACGTCACGGCGCGGTAGCCCCAGAAGGGTTGGTCTAGACAGAACGGGACTACAACCTGCGGGACGCCGGCACGGTAGGCGGCAGCGCTCGATCCCACTCCACCGTGATGCACGAACGCCCGTACCCGCGGCAGCAGCCAGTCGTGCGGGAGTCGGTCCACCACCAAGACATCATCACCGCGGACCGAATCCGGATCGAAGGCACCCCAACCGCTCAAAAGCAGAACTCGTTGACCCGCCCGCCGAGCAGCCTCGACCACAGTGCGCGCCAACGCCCGCGGATCGGGAGCGACCACACTGGAAAACCCCACTGCAATCGGCGTATCCCCTCGATCGAGGAAATCCGTCACGTTCTGCGGCGGTTGCCAGAATTCGTCGGCCGGCAACCGCCAGTAGCCCACTACTCGTGCTTGTTGTGGCCAATCAGGCGGTTGCGGAATCACCGCCGGGCTGACACCCACCGCGGTGGGCAGTGCGCGCAAGCGCCGAAGGCTTTGCCTGCTGGACTGGATCGGCAACCCAAGACGCTCGGCTTCCGCGCCCATGATCTGCACCATGGGGCCTGAGCCCATCCGGTTCAGCGCATCGACAGCCCAGTGACCGAAACGCTGTCCCATCGGTCCGAACCGGGACCAGCCTGGCTGCCACAGCGGCGGAAGTGTGCGCGTTGGCAGTGACGGGAAAATCGAAGCGACCGCGGCTGGAATTCGCCGCTGATGGGCGAACGGCGCAGCCCACGCCATCGAGTAGTCCAAGATCACCTTGTCCGAGGAGTCGATGCAATACGTGATCGCGCGCGCGAGTTGCGCGGTGAAATACGGAAGCGCCTTGCCGTAGAAGCCTGCGATCGAACGAATGCCCCGACCCGGCTCGCGGAACGCTCGACCCTCCTCGGTCTCGTAGAACGCCCGAGTGTCACCCGGCATCGGGTAGAAGCTCATGCCGCGCTCGATACACATCGCGCGGTAGTTCATATGGGTGGCCATACGAATGTCGACACCCTGCTCGACCAGTCCGGTGGCCAACGCGATCATCGGCTCGACATCGCCGTTCGTGCCCACAGTCAGGACCGTGATCCGCATGGTCGTTCCCTGCTACGGCCGAGATGGCGCGGCGGTCAGCGCATCGAGGATTTTGTCGGTTGCCGCTTCCAGTACGTCATGATCAAGCGGTTCATCAGCGAATTCCGAGAGATCGACCGGCGGTCCGATGCGAACGTGCACGATGTCAACGGACGACAACTGCAGATCGGCTACCAGCATGGTGGTGTCGGTGATGTCGACGTCGTTGTAGCCCAAGCCGAGGAGAGTCGCGCTGAGTACCTCTACGAGTGTCTCGCGGGCGAGGTCGGCGCTCACGAAGCCTTCCCAGCGTCCGTCGCGACCGCTGGTCGCTTGAGGAAGTAGGTCCAAAAGCCCGAGTCGACATGCAACTTGCGCTTGACCCACCACCACATGACGGCCTGCGCAACGATCATGCTTATCAGGGTCGAGAACGCGGCACCGACCATGTCGAATGCGGGCACCAGCACGATCAGCAGCGCAACGTCCAGGAATATCTGACCGCCGTAGATGACGCTGACGTCTTTCCCGCGCCCGGTCATGATCAGTAGGTAGCCGCTCGGGCCGAAGGCCAGCGAGACGAACTGCGCAGCCAGCAAGATGGCCAGGGGTGCGCGTGCGTCTGCGAAGCCCTCACCGTACAAACGAAGGATCGGTCCGGCGGCGATCAAGATCACAGCGACCAGGACGATCGCAGGAATCAAGATGAGCCGGAAATAGTTGCGTACCACGTACTGCACCAGATCAACGCGCCCGACTGCGAAGAAGGGTGCGAAGAAGGGAACTGCGCCCGCGTACGCGGCCGAAGGAAGGTTACCGAGGATCTCCGCGACGGTGATCGCCGCGGAGTACGCAGCCACGGTGTCGCTTCCCTTGAAGATTGCCAGCGCATAGAGGTCCGCGCGGTACAGCAAGATGACCAAGGCGGACATCAGGAGCACTGGAGGCCCGGACTTGACCCAGGTCTTCCAATCGGCCATGTCGACAGCGATGCTGGATCGGAAGCCCTTGGGCAAACCGCCCCGCATTCCGTACCACTGCAAGAAAAGGGCTAAGAGTGTGGTGCCGACCAGCACAAGCATTAAATCGCCGGTGGTCAGTGAGTTGAACGCAGCGACCACGATCCCCGCGACACCCATCGACAACAGCGGTGCAACGAGTTGTCCGGGGAACGCACTCCATGCCGGGCGGGCGAGATTGACCAGGAACGAGCCCCACAACTGACTCATGCCCAAGATGCCAGCGAACACACCACCGAGCACAACGGCGCGGAAGTCATCTCCGGAATCGCGGTCCAACAACGCAAGACCCAGGGCCAGGATCGCGATCAGAATGCTTATGCCGATCGTCACCGCACTCGACGCGATGATCAGGCCGCGTACCTTGCTGTAGTCGTTCTTCTGCTCGTACACGGTCTGGAATCGACCGAGCGATGTGGCCATACCCAGATGCGGTACGTAGGCCAAGGCCATCGCCGTACCCGCGATGAGGGAGAAGTAGCCGAAGGCAGACTGGCCTAGCCAGTTCGCGTACAGGATCGAGGCGATCTGGGCGATGACCACTGCGGGGGCGAGCACCAGGATCGTCTTGAGGTAACTGGACCGCTCCCGATCGTGGATTTCGTCCGTGGACCACTGCGATGGGTCCCGGTCCGCGAGGTGCGGCCCAGCGATTGCGGACTTGATGTGGCCTGTCTCATCACGCGTGACCTGGATTAGGCCCTGCTGGTGCAGTTCTTCGAGCAAGTCATGAGTTGCACGCTCGTCTTCGGATAGCGCATCGGCGACATCGACGACGGCTACGTGAGCCCCGTGGGAAAGGGTCTGCAGGATCGCGTGGTGGGAATCGGTGTGCTGAGCCGTCGACCGACTACGCGCATGGCCGAAGTGCTCCAGCGCTGGGTCGGTGGGCTTGAGGAAGGTCATCTTTGGTCACCACAACACCCCTGACGATCATTGTCGATCGCCAGGGGTGTGCGCGTGGGTCGCCTAGCCGACGTGCTTGGCCCAAGCGTCGAGGAACACCGTGGCGTCCTCGATCGGCAGGATCTCGGTCTCCGAGCCGTCGAACAGTGGGTTACCGCGAACCCAGCCGGCTAACTCGTAGCTGGAATCGGCGTTGACGACGTATACGTGCCCGCCGCTGAGCAGGACGTAGGCCGCCTCGATCTCACCGGCGTCGAGCGCCTTCTTGATCTCGTCGGATCGGTAGCCAGCCTCGCCAGCGCTGTGCTCGTACTTCGTATCGCCGTGGCGGCGGTTGATAATCATGAATTTCATGGGTTTTCCTCCTAGGGGTGGCCAAACTTTATGGCGGGAAGCACCCCTGGAGTGATGAGTTTCGAACATTTAACGCAGTCGTCATCGAGCGTCTAGGAAAAATGGCTCAAAATCGGACCTTTCAAGCCCGCCGAGGCCGCCGAGCTCCCTTGATCAACCGTCCAATAGGACGTTCACTACCGCCAACGCATCCTCCAATTGGGGCTGATGGCCTAGGTCGGGTAACTCGACTGTCCGCCCGTTCCACCGAGCGGCGAGCTCGCGCTGCTGCTCGACCGGCCAGCCGTCGTCGTTCTCACCCCACACCACCCGGACGGGGGGACTTTGCGCCGGAGGATCGAGCGGGCCGGTCTCCAACAGGATGCGGGCGCCTTCATCGAGGGCGATGGAGTCGTATCCGCGCCACCTAGCTCGCTCGAACTCCGCCACAGCCGGGGCAACTGCGCGTGCACCGGCCGCGCGTTCTAGGCCGAGCTTGCGCTCCCACAGGGTGTCGCGATCCACCAGTGGCAGGAAGCGTCGAATCAAGGGAAACACACCAGCGCGATGCGCTGGCAGTGACGCGGGGCCCGAGCACAGCAGCGTGATGGATGCCCAGGCGCACTTCGAGGCCGCTTGCTGGGCGACCAGTCCCCCGAGCGAGTGGCCGACGAGATCGCCCGGCCCCAGCGACCATCGGGATCGCACCTGCTCGGCAACCGCACAGGTATCTGCGGCCATCGCCTCCAGGGAACAATCCCGCGAAGTCTTCGCCGGCCCCGATTCGCGCTGCCCGCGAAGATCGAATGCCACGGCACCTCGCCCCTGCTCCGCGAGCAGCGACATCACCGCATAGAAGTCCTCTTTACTGGACAGGTAGCCGGGTACGAACAAGAACCATGCGGCTGCTGAGTCCATACCGACGGCAGTAGCAGCCAGGGAGCCGCGAGCAGTGGGAACTGTCATCCGCACCGCACCGGCAGGCAGTTGCAGTCGGGCTTTGTGCAGATCGTCGGGTTCGGACACATTCCCACCAGATGACGGAGGCTGCATGCCCACCTCCTCGGGAGTCCGCAAGCACATGTGATCTGTGGCAAATCTAGTAGCGTGCGAAGGTGCCCTCCGCAGTTCAGACGTCCATCATCATCGTGGCCGCGATCGCCACCGTGGTGGCATTCGCTCTGTTCGCTCGCACACTGACGGGAATGGTGCGTACCTACGCAGGCGGCCAACCGATTAGCCGCTCCGATAACCCGGGCCAGCGAACCGCAACACTGCTGCGCGAGACCCTGCTTGCCAGCAGACTCAAGCAACAACCTGTCGGTGCGATCGTGGCTTCCGCACATTGGATCGTGCTCGTCGCGTTCTTCGTTCTGTTCCTGACACTCATCACTGCATACGGACAGTTGTTCAACCCCGAATTCGCGCTGCCGATCATCGGACACTTCCCACCGTTCAACTGGTTGGTCGAGGGCCTCGCCTGGTTGATGGTCATCTCGATCCTGTTTCTCATTGCTGTTCGTCTTGGCAACCGGCCGGACGAGAAGGGTCGCAAGTCGCGCTTCTACGGCTCGACGATGTGGCAGGCGTACTACGTCGAACTCACGATCCTGGTAGTCGGCCTCGCCGTCATCTCTATCCGCGCGATGGAGTACGCACTCGGCACCGAGCAAGGTCAGTCCTGGGCGACGATCGCGAACTTCCCGCTCACCGCATGGATCGGTTCGGCGCTCACCTCGGCATCCGTGTCGACACTAGAAGGCGGCATCACGATCGTCGCGCTCATCAAGATCGCGGTCTCGCTCGCCTGGCTCATCACCGTGGCGCTCCAACCCACCATGGGCGTCGCGTGGCACCGTTTCCTCGCCTTCTTCAACGTCTGGTTCCAGCGCAACGCCGACGGCAAGCCGGCGCTGGGCCCCTTGCAACCCATCGCCATCAAGGGTCAAGCGATTGATTTCGAGAACATCGACGATCTCGACGACGACGCCAGCCTGGGTGTTGGAACTATCGGCGATATGACGTGGAAGGCGTTACTCGACGTCAACACGTGCACCGAATGTGGGCGCTGCCAGAGCCAGTGTCCGGCGTGGAACACCGAGAAGCCGCTCAGCCCAAAGCTCCTCACTCTCGCACTTCGCGAGCAATCGCACGCGGCTGCGCCGTGGTTGCAAGCAGCCGCCGATAAGCGGACCGATCTGCACGAAGATGTCCTCGGTATCGCCGAACGGCAATTGATCGCAGACGGCGAAGGCGATCCCTGGGCCCAGACCTCCGGCGGTGTGATGAGTCCGGACGTGCTGTGGAGTTGCACCACATGCGGTGCGTGCGTGCAGCAGTGCCCGGTCGATATCGCGCACGTCGACCACATCGTGGACATGCGCCGCTACCAGGTCCTGATGGCCAGCGAATTCCCCAGCGAACTCAACGGACTGTTCAAGAACATCGAGACCAAGGGCAACCCGTGGGGCATGAACGCTTCCGATCGCAACGCCTGGATCGAGGAGGTCGAGTTCCCGGTCCGCGTCTTCGGGATGGACGGAGAGGACGAGATTCCCGCGGACGTCGAGTACTTGTTCTGGGTCGGCTGCGCGGGCGCCTTCGAGGATCGCGCGAAGCAGACCACCAAGGCCGTAGCCGAACTGCTGCACATGGCGGGTGTCGAGTTCATGGTGCTCGGCGAGGGCGAGACCTGCAACGGTGATCCTGCTCGCCGCGCAGGCAACGAATTCCTCTTCCAGATGCAGGCGATGCAAAACGTCGAGGTGCTCAACGAGATCAAGGCCAAGAAGATCGTCGTCACCTGTCCGCATTGCCTGAACACACTCGGTCGGGAGTATCCGCAGGTGGGCGGCCACTACGAGGTGGTCCATCACACGCAATTGCTCAGCGCACTGGTGGACGACGGCAAGCTCAAGGCGGTTAAGCCGGTCGATCGGACCGTGACCTACCACGACCCGTGCTACCTCGGTCGTCACAACGACGTCATCGAGCCGCCACGCGAACTCATCGGCGACGCCGGCGGCGCGCTCACCGAGATGCCGCGGCACGGCAAGCAATCCTTCTGCTGCGGTGCCGGCGGAGCGCGCATGTGGATGGAGGAGAAGATCGGCACGGCGGTCAATAAGACCCGCGCCGATGAAGCCATCGCTACTGGAGCGCAGACAGTCGCCGTTGCTTGCCCGTTCTGCTCGGTGATGATGAGCGACGCCGTTGCCGCCAAGCAGCAGGACGGCCAGGCTGAAGGCGTGGAGGTCACCGACGTCGCCCGCCTGATGCTTCAGGCGGCTAAGTCCGAGTAGATAAACGGGGAAGTCCTGTTCACCTTGGCTGCACG
>CBFIHB010000067.1:0-8502 GCA_965662415.1 Actinomycetes bacterium
CACCCTGCATCGCCCGCTGGTACTGGTTGATCGTGGCGTACGTGCAGATGCCCAAGACGATCACCAACGGCACATGCAGCGTCCAAAAGTCTTTCCAGAATCTGCGTCGATCGGGCGTCACGGCCGATTCCTGTTCACTCATGCCCCAACCTCCACGCGCTGCGGGCGTCGGATGCGACGAGCCAAGACCAGCAGGCCCCAGCCAACGAGAGTTACCACGACGGTCGACCAGCCCAGTCCACCCTCGATGCCGTTTTCGATCCACCAGGCAATTACCGGCAGCCCGGCGGCCAGGATCGCAAGTGCGGGGATCGACCTTCCAGCCACGGAAACACAGACCGTCCCCACTCCCACCACCATGACGATGGTGACGATTGCACTGAGCTGAGGACCGAAGAGGCTCGTCGAAGCGGCGGATCCGGCCATCACCACTAAGAGTGCGACGGCAACAGGCTCGGGGTATTCACGTAACCACTGCGGAAGTCGCCGTGAAATCGCATCACCGAAGCTCGCGGACACCGCCAGCGGTATGGCGATGGCGAGCATCACCAAGGATGCGTAGCTCAGCGGATCGCCGGTCACCGCGTATCCGGGAGGCGCGGTGCGCGAGAGGGCAACAGAAAGCCCGAGAGCCGTGCCCATCCACAGCAGTTCGGTACCGCTGATCAGCACGAGAACACGCATCTTGGCGTCGTCGTTTTCGAACCTGTCGGCCAGGTTGCGCCGTTGTCGCCAGCCGTAGCCGATGAGAGCGATAAGTAGCGCCATCTTGGCCACGATGATCGCGCCGTATGTGCTCGTGACGAGTGATGCGAGCCCATCGAGTCGCAATCCCGCGTTCAGTAGTCCGCTCTCGGCCAACACGATCACGCTGATGAGCGCAAGGAGACTGAAGCGACGGATCACCGGTGCCGCGCTGCCACCGTGGCGGTAGGCGTAGTTGACAGTCGCAACGAGTCCTCCGATCCACACCGCAGCCGCGACAATGTGCAACCCGAGGCTGATGGTTGCCGAGGAGTGACCATCGTCGATACCCGAGTGGCCGTTGAAGCCGGGCAGGAAAGCCGCGATCAGCGCCAAGGCGAGCAGGACGCTGCCCGTGATGCGATCGAGAATGACCCAACCGAGAAGCGCGACTATCGCTACGAGCACGAACTGGATGAGCATGACTCGACCGAGGGTCGTCTGGGTCAGTAGCGACCACACGATCGTCGGATCGACGGATGTGCTCAGCGGCAGCGCCAATACTTCCGAAACCGTAAAGACCGACTGCGCGAGTAACGCGAATAACCAGACGATGGCAGCTAGCGAGGCGAGGGAACCGGAGCGCTTATCCGGCCTTGGCGCAAGGACTCCCCCGATCAGGATGAAGCCCACGGTTAGCGCGGTTGCCAGATCCCGGATCCACAGGTCCAGTGGAAGTGCCCACAACGTGGCCATCGGCACGACGGGAAGGCCGGGAACGTTCGTCTCAGTCAAAGCACCGATCGTGCTGAGGACGACGAACAGGACCGGGATTCCGACGAGGAGTGCGGCCGTCCGTGGTCGCACCCTGCTACTGGCAGGTGTGAGAACCGAAGTTGTCATCACTGCTGCTGCTGGAACGTCCCGAAGATCGCCGGATCAGTGTTGGGCGATACCTGCAGGAAGGTCGTGCACAGGGCCCCGAGCAGGAATGCGATGCAAATCCACACCATCCAGTAGCTCATCAGTTGCGCCTGGAAGTAGACCGACTTGTTGATCAATCCCTTGCGCGCCCGGTTGAAGATTCCGGTGAGCAGGAAGATCAGCATGAGGAAATGGAAGATGTTGCTCGCACACAGCAGCAGCACCACGGAGGCGTAAGAGCCGTTGCCGGCACCGAACGGGAAAGTGCTGATCTGAATCCACTGGGCAACGAGGCCGCCGATGGCCACCAGGAGTGCCGCACCGGCACCGACCACCAGGCCGGCGTGATTTCCGCGCTTGCCTTCTCGGTAGCCGAACCACATCGCGATCGTTGCCACCACGACGATTCCCAATATCGCCCAGAACGGCCAGTCGGCGGCGAATGTCGCCGAACTCTTGGCCGGGACCGCATTGGTCTGGGCGGACGTGAGGGACGCACCGGGCGGCGCCCAACCACCGTTGACGTTCAGTGACCACAGGTAGGTGTAGCTGATGATCAGCGCCAAGGTGCCCGAGACATCCATGACGATCAAGGTCCACAGGCCAGCCCTGGAACGGCGGGCGATGGTGGTCATCGGCTCACCCGTAGTGGGTGAGAGCGGCTGCTGCGTGTCTGCGCTCATTGCTGACTACCCACCTTCTGTGTGTCGAGATCGCCATCCGCGGCGGCCAACTCCTTCTCGTAGGGATCGGGGACGCCGTAGTCGTATGGCTTCTCGGTAACGACCGGGAGCACCGCGAAGTTCTCCAATGGCACCGGTGTTGGCGTCTGCCACTCGAGGGACTTGGAGCCGAACGGATTGCTCGGCGCCTTCTCGCCGTACATCCACGAGGAGATGATGGCGCCCAGGAAGATGAGCATGCCGATACCGATCGTGTAGGCACCGATGGTCGATATCCAGTTCGAGATGTTGAACAGGCTGTCGAACTGCAGGACGCGACGCGGCTGACCTTGCAGTCCGGCCACGAACATCGAGCCGAAGGTGAGTTGGAATCCGATGAATGCGGTCCACAAGCCGATGGATCCGGCGCGCTCGTCGAGCATCTTGCCAGTCATCTTGGAGAAGTAGAAGGCGATACCGCCCATCGCTCCGAACAGGCCGGCACCCATCAGCATGTAGTGGAAGTGCGCGACGACGAACATGCTGCCGTGCATGTACTGGTCGACCGGAACATCGGACAGGTAGATGCCGGTTACCCCACCGATCATCTTGTTGAAGATGACTGCGTAGATGGCCATGACGGGCAAACGCGTCCAGACGACACCACGCCACATAGTGCCGATCGCCACGAGCACCAAGAAGCCGACCGGGATGGAGATCATCTCGGTGGAGAGCATGAAGGGGTAGTTCACGAAAGGCGCCCAGCCGGTCATGTACATGTGGTGCGCCCACACCAGTCCACTGAGCGCAACTACACCAACGATGCCGGCCACGGCGAAGTTGAAGGAGAACAACGGCTTTCGGTAGAAAACGGGCAAGATCTCCATCAGTACCGCGGCGCTCGGGATGATGATCACGTACACCTCGGGGTGACCCAAGAGCCAGAAGAGGTTCTCGTACAGCCACACACTGCCGCCTTCGAGAGGATCGAAGAACGAGGTGTTGAATATTCGATCGCTCAGCGCCAATATCTGCGAGTACTGGTAGAAGGGGAAGGCGTATAGACCCATCAGGGCGGCGGCGAAGACGCCGTACACCAAGATCGGGGTCCGCGACCAGGTCATACCCTTCGCGCGCATCGTGAGCGTGGTAACCATCAGGTTGACGCTGGCAACACCCGTCGAGAACGCGAAGACGATGATCGTCATCTGGTAGCCGAGCATCCCTGGGGGTCCCTGCGATGCCAGCGGCTGGTAAACCGACCAACCGTCCTGCACGCCACCTTGGAAAAGCGAGCTGATCAAGCACGGGGTGGCTGCGACGAGCAGCCACAAGCTCAGGGCGTTGAGACGTGGGAAGGCCATGTCCCGGGCACCGATCATGATCGGGACGATGAAGTTGGCGATCGGCCCCATGACCACGATGATCATTCCGATGATCATCGCGATGCCGTGGGTGCCGATGATGGAGTTGGAGAAACTCGGGGAGAAGACCTCCGCCCAGGTGACGCCTAGTTCGGTGCGAATGAGCATCGCAAGCAGGCCACCGAAGCCGAGGATGATCATCACCATGATGAAGTACTGGACGCCCACCACCTTGTGATCCGTGGTGAACTTCCAGTAGCGCTTCCACCCGAGGTCCTTGCCGGCCAGGTACTCCGCATCGGCGTGGGTGATGTCACGACCGAGCATCCAGCGGATCGGACCAACGAACGCACCCATGCCGGCCATGAACCCGACAACCCAACCGACCAGCACGGCTAGATAGACGTAATCAGGAGCGGCCGGGGCGAAGGTAGCGGTCGAGGCACCCGACGGGGTCAAGATGTTCGTGACAACTCCGGCGATGGTCGCCAGGCCGATACCGCCGATCAGACCGGTGATGAAATTGAGGCGACGCATGATGCCACCGGGCTTGCCGTGCTGTACCGGTTGCTCGATTTCGGTTCCGAAGACCGTGGCGGTGCTCATGAGGTCTTACCTCCGCCCATCTCGCGCGCCCAGGAGTTGAAGTCCTTCTTCTCCATGACTTGAATTCCGGTCTCCATGTAGGCGTGGTGCATGCCGCACAGTTCCGCGCAGCGGACGTTGAACAAGCCGACCTTGTCGGGAGTAACCCCGGTTTGGGTGATAGCGCCGGGGTTGGCATCGATCTTCACGCCGAGTTCCACAGCCCAGAAGTTGTGGATGACGTCCTTGGAAGTGACGTTGAAGTACACCGGACGATCCTTGGCGAGGTACAAGGTCTCGGACGTGATGCCGTCGTACTGCGGGTACTCGAAAGTCCATACCCACTGCTGCCCCGTCACGTTCACGATCAGCGCCTGACTGTCCTCGGGCTGTTCATCCGCCGGGATCGTTCCGTAGGAATTCGCGGTGATCTGCGCGAGTTCGGCAAGGCCCCAGACCACGAGGAAGAACGCAAGAAGGCTGGAAACGGCCGTCCACATGACCACGCCGATCGTGTTCGTGCGGATCGCCGGGCTTTGGTCAGCGGGAACTTCGTCGCCGGAAATGTGCTTCCAGCCGATCAGGCTGTACAGCAGGACGGCGAATACGAAGGCGGTGATCGGGATCGAGATCAAGGTGAAGACGAAAACCGTCTGTTCGATATCGCGCATGATCTGCGAGGCTGGTGCTCCGGTCTGATTCATCGCGGCCACGATGAGCCAGCACAATGGCAACAGCAGGAAGCCGATAATGACAGTCAGCACCAAGACACCGCGCGCGTATGGCCGACTCAGCCACATCTTCACCCGGTGCATCGACGGCGGGCGGTTAGTGGGCGCCTCCGGCTCGTCCGGCTGACCGGATGGGCGGATATCGGTCGTGGTCATTAGACGACCTCGAAGGTGCCGGCCATCCAGCCGCGCGTTTGCATCGGTCCGCCGAATTCCTGGTACATGTCACCGCACGGGAATTCGCAGTTCCAGACGTACTTGCCGGGATCGCCGGTGATGAACGTGACCTCGATCTTTTGAGGTTTTTCGGGATAGCCGTCCTTGTTCGTCTTGGCGTTCGCCTTGTTCATCTTCAATGGCACCGACAAGAAGAAGTCCGGCTGGTTGGACTCGGGGTAGTCGTGAACCGTGAAGGTGTGGCCTACGTCGTCCGGCTTGATGCCGGTGACCGTCTCGCCATTCACTACGAAGGTCCCGTCCATCGAGCCGTGGACATCGGCGAAGTACGGGTTGTAGATGCGTCCACCGCTGTCGTACTGGATGAAGGTGATCGTCACCGCGGAGTTCGCTGGGACCTGAATGCTGGTCGTGGGCCAATAGAAGGGCTGGCCGGATAACCAGTTGGCTTCGAAGTTCGAGGAGGTCTTCGGTGGCGGAACGCTGGCCGAACTATTCGGATAGACCGCTAGCTCCAAAGTGGCGTGCGGCAACTCCCCTTGCGGGGTTTGCATGGTTCCGGCGGGCTCGGCCTTGAGCGTGGGCGGCTCGGCTTCGCGTACTGAGTTGAAGACCGCGATCCCGGCGACGATCGCCACACCCAAGAAAACCGAAAGGAGTGTCACGAGCGCTCGCTTCACGCTGGACCCTCCCTCCGGAACACCGCCGTCCCCCACCTGGGTAGATGAACGGTATTCACGCTTGCCCGAATGACTCAAACGTATCGGTTCATGAGGCAATTTGGGTGAATTCCGGGCATTGGGACGGCCAATTTTCCGCGGACCTTGTGAAGGAAGGAACAAGCAGCGATTCCGATGCCGGGTTTCCGGTCGCTTCGCCAACATATGGTGACCACCGTGGGTGACCTCGCTCCAGACCTCAGCGCTATCGACCTCGATCTGTTCATCGTGGTCAACCTCGGCGTGCTGACGGCGGTCTACCTATGGGCGGCGCGACGCGCAGGGAACTGGAACCGGTTATCCACGCTGGCCTTCCTCGTGGCCATGGCGTCACTGGCGCTGGCCTATCTCGGCCCCTTCGGCGCCTGGGCCCACGATGCCTTCTGGGCGCACATGGGCCAGCATCTGCTGGTCTTGATGATCGCCGGACCCATGATCGTGCTGTCCTCACCGGTTCGGTTGACGTTCGCGAATCTCGGTCCGCAGGGGCGTCGTCGACTGGTTCGCATCCTGCGCTCGCGGCCGGTGGAGTTCTTGACGAATCCCTACGTCGGCTGGCTGCTGTTCGCCACCGTCCTGCTCGGATCCCACACCCAGATCGTGATGAATTGGGCATTGATAAGCCACGACGGCATGGAATTCGTGATCCGACCCATCTACCTGTTCGCTGCGCTCACCTTCTATTACCCCTGGATCGGCTGTGACCTGATTGCCAAGCGGCCCGCGCCCAGCGTCCGGCTGATGTCCTTGGGTTTGATGATGATCCCCGAGACGGCTTTGGGGATCGTCATCCACTTCGCCCCGGTCCCGCTGTATTGGCCTTACGAGCAAACCGCAGCGCTCTACGGCTTCGACGTGATGGCCGACCAGAAGTTCGCCGGGGCGATGATGTGGGCGATCGCGATGGTGCTGGACGGTATCTGGATGATGGTGGCCGCGCTGGAGTGGTGGCGCGATCAGGAGAAGGAGACCCGCAAATTGGAGCGGCAGGAAGCACGCGAAGCGGCCTCAGCGTGAAGGGGATCGTCGTCGCTTCGTTCCTCGCTTCCTGCGCTCTCGTGCTCGGTGGGTGCGGGCTGCTCTCACCGGCTGACGAGACGCTCATCCCCCTAGACGCCGGCCAACTCACCACCGATCCCGGTATCGGCATGACGGTCATCCCTCCCGACGAACGGGGCGAGCCACTGGAAATCTCCGGGATCGATCTCGAAGGTGCCGACCTTTCCCTAGCCGACTTCCGTGGGGACATCACGGTGGTGAACGCCTGGGCGACGTGGTGCGCCCCGTGCCGAACCGAAAAGCCCGAGTTCGCCGAAGTCGCTTCGCAATTCGACGGTCAGGGGGTCAGCTTCGTCGGCTTGAACGTCCAAGACGAAGTGGGCGCCGCACGGGATTTCACCGCGAACACGCCCTACCCCAGCATCATCGATGAGGACGGCTCGATGCTCGCTCGCATCCCCGACGTACCACCCCGAGCACTTCCGATCACGGTCATCTTGGACCGGCAAGGGCGAATCGCAGTACGGATCGTCGGACCGATAGTCCTCGGCACATTGGCCGATACCGTCACCAGCGTCCTTGCCCAGGAAGCCGCACAGTCCGGCTGAGCCTGGTAGAAACTTCGCTCGTGGCCGCACTCGAACCTCAGGACCTGACCGGCGTATTCGTCCCAGTCATCACAACCTTCGACGAATCCGGGCGGGTGGACCTCGCTGGACTCCAACCGGTTATCGAAGCGGTCTTGAACCCCGGCATCACGGGAATCGTCGCCTGCGGCACCACGGGTGAGGGTTATGCGCTGTCCTTGGAAGAGCGCCGCGCGGTCACCGCTCGCATTCGCGAGGTAGTGGACGGCCGGGTTCCGGTGCTCGGTGGAGTCGGTGGCATGTCCACCGACCAGGCGCTCGACCACGCCCTCCTGGCCAAAGCTCTCCATCTCGACGGCCTGATGGTGGCCGCGCCGGCCTACTGCCTGCCGACCCAACTGGAGTTGGTGCAGCACGTGCGGGCGGTTATCGGAGCCGCCAGTCTCCCGGCGGTGCTCTATGACTATCCGCAACGCACCGGAGTGTCCTTCGGACTCGAGGCGCTCGATGAACTCGCCGGGCACGAGGCGATCCTGGGGATCAAGGAAGCATCGGGCGAACTAGAACGCATCGCCGTCCTCATCGAACGTTACGCCGGGTCACTTGATGTGGTGTGCGGCGCGGATGCTGCTGCCCCTGTCTTCTTCGACGCGGGTGTTCAGTGCTGGATAGGCGGCATCGCCAACCTGCTGCCCGATGCGCACGTGGCGATGCTTCAGACGGACCAACGCTCCGAGGTTCACCAAGCGATCGTTGCCATCTTGGAGTACATCGAGGCTGGCAACTACATAGCGAAAGTAAAGGCAGCGATGAGTATGCGTGGCCTGGACGTAGGTGTGCCGCGCGCTCCGATGGCCTCGCTTTCCGTCGATGAGATCGAGGAACTGAGCGAATTGCTCGACGCCGCCGGCGCATGGGCGCCCTCCCTCGACGGCAGTTGACAGATGCGGGTCCTGGTAGTCGGCGGGGGCATCATCGGCGCTAGCTGCGCTGCACACTTGGCCGAACATGGCGCACAGGTACGGGTACTCGACGCTGGGAAACCGCGCTTTGGCACCTCGACCCACAAT
>CBFIHB010000068.1:0-8499 GCA_965662415.1 Actinomycetes bacterium
AGTCGATGCCAAGCACTCGGTAGGCCGCACCATGCAGGGCGGGCGAGAGACTGTGGGCAATTGGCGAACCGAGTACCGCCGCGCGCTGCCTCACCCGTTCTCCGCGAGCCACTCCCGCAGTTGATCCTTCAAGCGCAGGAAGCGGTCGTAGTCCTTGGCGAACTTGGTCTCCCGGGTTTCGGGGTTGACGGTCACGAAGTACAACCAATTCGCCTTAGCGGGGTTCAGCGCGGCCTCGATCGCCGCTTCGCCGGGGGAATTGATCGGAGTGGGTGGCAGGCCTTCATTGGCATACGTGTTGTAGGGCGATTCGGTTTCGAGTTGCTCGGCCGATAGTTGTAGTTCGGTAATACCCAGGGCGTAACTGACCGTTGAGTCGAACTGCAAAGGCATGCCTTCATCGAGCCGGTTGTAAATCACCGCCGCCGCCTTACGCATATCCTCCGGCAGCACCTCGGCCTGCACCAGCGATGCGACGATCATCACCTCATAGGGGGTGCGATCGATGGCCTCGGCGCGCGCCACCAAGTCCAACTCCAGCGCTGATTGGTCGAAGCGGGTGACCAGGGTGGCAAGGATCTCTTCAGCCGTTTCGTCACCGGCCAAATCGTAGGTAGCCGGGAACATGAAACCTTCCGGGCGCTGCTCAGCCCAAGGTGGCAGCGGCAGCACTCCGGGATTGTCGATCACCTGCTCGAATTCGCTCAACCGCAGGCCGGATGTTTGCGCGGCTGCCTCGATGGTCTGGGGTAAACGCAACCCCTCCGGCAGCACCAAGCGACTATCAGCCCGCGAGATCGGATCCAGCATCAGGTCAATGGCGCTCGCCCCGCTCATCTGCAAGCGCAGGGTGTAGGTGCCCGGTCCGATGCTGGCGGCCGCTTCGTTAGCTTCCGCTGCATCGATGAATGCATCCACGCTGCGAACGACGCCTGCATCGGTCAACGTCTGCCCGATGGCGGTGAGAGTGTCACCCCGCGCGATGACGATGTCGACCTCTCCCACACCTTCGCCCGCGTAGTCGGTTTCGGCGACGGCACCCCCGCCCCCTGTCAGGAAGGACCAGGTTCCCCACGCGAGGGCCAGGATCGCGAGGAGCACCGCGATGCCCGTGATGCGACGCGCCCAACTCGACGCATTGCGCGACGGCGGCAGGGTGTCTTCGTCGTCGAAGAATTCGTCCATGTGGGCCATGACTACAGGTGCACCTCACCGGGGGGTTGTCCGGTTGCCCGTTCGGTATCCACCGCGTGCTGCAGCACGATTTCCGCGGCGGCGCTGTCGATCATGGTACGACTCTGACGCACCGAACGGCCTTGATCGTGGAAGCCACGCTGAGCTTGGACCGTTGACAGCCGTTCATCGACCAGTCGGACCGGTATCGCGAGGTGATCGCGCACCCTGGCTGCGAACACTCGGGCGCGCTCCGCCGCCGCTCCGCTGCGCCCATCCATGCTCACGGGCAAGCCCACCACGACCTCGATCGGCTCGATCTCGTCGGCTAGTTCGCGCAGCGCCGCGAGCCAGACTTCGTCCTCACCGGCAGGGATAGGTTCGCGCCGGCTGGCGACGAGCCCCTCGCGGTCTGTGACGGCAATCCCGATCCGCACCGAACCGGGATCCAAGCCGAGCCTGCGACCAATGCGCACCGACGTGGGCCTACCGTCGATCCCGCAGATGCGCGTAGACGTCCTCGAAAGCAGCCTCGAGTTGCGTCGGATCAGCGCCCCCGCCCTGGGCCATGTCCTCTTTGCCACCCCCGCGCCCGCCGAGGCGCTCATTGGCAACAGCCATGACGTCCTTCGCGGTGACGCCGCTCGCGATGGCAGCCGGGGTGCAGGCAACTACCAAGGACGCGGCACCATCCGCGATCGCTGCGCCGACATAGACGCCTGCGAGGTCCTTGGCTGCCCGCCCCTTGGCATGCACGGCGACATCTCGAAGTTCCTTGCCACCCACGCCCTCCGGAGCTTGGAAGGTCCACAGGTGGAGTCCGTTCACGTCCCGACCTTCGCCGAGCATCTGTTCGATCCCGGAAAGCAGATCAGCTGTCTTGAATCGCGCCAGTTCACGATCGGCATCCTTAAGCGATGCGATTGTGCGCTCCATGCGGTCGATGAGTTCATCGGCGGGCGCCTTGACCATCTCCGATAGACGCTGCACGAGCACGTGCTCGGCTGCGAGGTGCCGGTAGGCGTCGATCCCGACCAGCGCCTCCACGCGCCGAATGCCAGCACCGATCGAACCTTCGGACAGGAACGAGACGACACCGAGTTGCCCTGAGCGCTGGGCGTGCGTGCCGCCGCATAGTTCATGCGCCCACTCCCCGACCGAGACGACACGGACCTCATTGCCGTATTTCTCACCGAACAGGGCCATCGCGCCCATCGCCCGAGCTTCCTCTTGGGTCATGACCTGTGCGTGGACGTCGAGATCCTCGATCAAGATCTCATTCACCCGCTCCTCGACATCACGAAGTACCGATCCGGACACCGGTTCCGGGCTCGGGAAGTCGAAGCGCAAGCGGCCGGGGGCATTCTCCGAGCCCATCTGAGTGGCCGTCTCCCCCAGTTGCTCGCGGAATGCTCGGTGGATCATGTGCGTGGCGGTGTGCGCGCGAGAGATCGCCTTACGCCGATTCACGTCAACGCGGGCGATTGCCGAGGCGCCTTGGACGATCTCGCCATCGCTCACCCGACCACGGTGCACGAATAGACCAGGGACCGGCGATTGGACGTCGTACACCTCGAATGTTGCTCCGTCGTGCGTGGTGATGATGCCGTGATCACCGAGTTGCCCACCGGCCTCGGCGTAGAAGGGCGTGCGATCCAAGATGACCTCGGCATGCCGATCGACGCTGGCGACCGGACCGGCTTGGCCATCGACGACGATCCCGATGACGGTCGCCTCGGTAGTGACTTCGTCATAGCCGCGAAAGGTGGTTGCCCCGCCTGTGTCCAAGATGTCGCGGTAGGCAGTCGTTGCAGCGAAGCCGCTTTTGCGCGCCTGGGAATCTGCCTTGGCGCGTTCGCGCTGTTCGGCCATGAGTCGACGAAAACCGTCTTCGTCCACTGACAAGCCCTGCTCGGCAGCCATCTCCAAGGTGAGGTCGATTGGGAATCCGTAGGTGTCGTGCAACGCGAAGGCGCGATCACCCGACAGGACCGATGAGCCGGACTCCTTGGCTTGAACTACCGCAGTCTCTAGCAGCGTGGTCCCGGTGCGCAGGGTCTCGCGGAATGCGCTTTCCTCGGCAATTGCGATCGTGCGAATCCGGGTGGCTTCGTCGTTGAGTTCGGGATATTGAGGCGCCATGGCCCGGACGGTCACATCGACCAACTCGCCCATCGTGGGCTCTTGCGCCCCGAGCAGACGCATATTGCGAATCACCCGGCGCATCAACCGACGCAGTACGTACCCACGGCCTTCGTTTCCGGGGATGACTCCATCGCCGATCAGGAAGGTGCACGTGCGCGCGTGGTCCGCGACGACGCGAAGTGCGATGTCGCCGCGCTCCGATGCACCGTAGGCGCTGCCAGACAAATCGCTGGCGGTGTCCAAGATCTCGCGGGTGGTGTCGATCTCGTAGATGTTGTCAACGCCTTGCAGCAGCGCCGCCATCCGCTCCAGGCCCATGCCGGTGTCGATGTTCTTGTTCGGCAGTTCCCCGAGAATCGGGTAGTCCTCCTTTGCCGGACCTGCCCCCCGTTCGAAGTGCATGAACACCAGGTTCCAGACCTCGAGGTAACGGTTCTCATCAGCTATCGGGCCACCCTCGACGCCATAGTCGGGCCCGCGGTCGAAATAGATCTCCGAGCACGGTCCGCACGGTCCGGGCACACCCATGGACCAGTAGTTGTCGGCTTGGCCGCGACGTTGTATCCGATCCAGCGGGATACCGACGTCCTTGTGCCAGATATCGATGGCTTCGTCATCGTCGAGGTAAACCGTGACCCACAGTTTGGATTCAGGGAATCCGTAACCACCATCGGCGATGGACTTGGTAAGCAGCTCCCAGGCATAGGGAATCGCCTTGTCCTTGAAGTAGTCACCGAAGGAGAAGTTCCCAGCCATCTGGAAGAACGACGCATGCCTAGTGGTCTTGCCGACCTCGTCGATATCGAGCGTGCGCACCACCTTCTGGACACTTGTGGCGCGCGGGTACGGGGGCGGTGCCTCGCCCAGGAAGTACGGCTTGAACGGAACCATGCCGGCGTTGACGAACAGCAATGTCGGGTCATCGAGGAGCAACGAGGCACTGGGCACGATCTCGTGTCCGTGACCGGCGAAGAACTGCAGAAATCGGGTGCGAATCTCGGCGGAACGCATCAGGGGCGACCCGCCCGAGGACCCTCGGCGGCGGGAGAACTCGCGTTCGGCCGAGCGGCGCGCTCACCGATGGCAGCTGACACCTGGTTCACCGCTTGGGTGGTGCTCAACGCGACCTGCTGCACCGTAAGTGCGACGCCCTGTTCGCGGGCTTGCTCGATGAGATCGTTCGCCTTGCGGTACGCCCAGATTCCCCCGGCAGCGCCCACGGCAACCCATACGAGTCTTCCCATGGGAACCAAGCCTATGTCTCGCGGGCCGGTGGCTCGTTGCCGGAGCGGCGGGCAGCGAGCGTGCGGGCGATCTCAGCCCATCGGGCTTCAACCCCATGCTCGGTCGGCTGGTAGTAACTCGCCTCCGCCAGGACATCAGGTAGGTACTGACCCTCGGCGATACCCCCCGGTAGGTCGTGGGGATAGACGTACTCCGTCCCATGGCCGAGCGCCGCCGCACCCGGGTAGTGCGCATCGCGAAGGTGCGGCGGAACGTTGCCGATACGCCCGGCTCGCACATCGGCGATAGCCGCATCGATGCCGCGGTAGACAGCGTTCGATTTCGGCGCGAGGGCTGCGTGCACGGTCGCCTGCGCCAGCACGATCCGCGCTTCGGGCATGCCAATCAGTGCTACCGCCTGCGCCGCCGCAGTAGCGGTCTGCAGCACGCTCGGCTCGGCCATCCCGATGTCCTCACTGGCCAGGATGATCAATCGCCGAGCGATGAAGCGCGGATCCTCGCCGGCTTCCAGCATGCGCGCCAGGTAGTGAAGTGCGGCATCGGGATCGCTGCCCCGCACGCTCTTGATGAAGGCACTGATGACGTCGTAATGCTGATCGCCATCCTTGTCGTAGCGGACCGCAGCGTGCTGGACTGCAGCCTCCACGGCCGCCAGGTCCACCACCTCCGAGGATGACGCACTCGCAGCATCGAGGGCCGTGAGTCCACGCCGTGCATCACCGGCACTGATGCGCACCAGGAAGTCCAATGCTTCCTCGGTGACCTCGACACCCCCCGCAAGCCCACGTGCATCGTGGATGGCCCTGTGCAAGAGCGATCGGACATCGGAATCGGTCAGCGGCTGCAAGGTCACAACGATGCTGCGCGAGAGCAGCGGCGCAATCACCGAGAAGCTCGGATTCTCCGTGGTGGCCGCGATCAACGTCACCCATCCGTTCTCAACGGCCGGAAGTAAGGCGTCTTGCTGGCTCTTGCTAAACCGGTGAACTTCGTCGACGAACAGCACGGTGCCTACCTGCTGCAACTGCAAGCGAGAGCGAGCTTCATCGATAACCGCGCGAACATCCTTCACACCGGCGGTCACCGCGGATAACTCGGTGAAGATGCGACCCGATTCTCGAGAGACGAGGGTGGCAAGGGTCGTCTTGCCGGTTCCCGGCGGACCCCAGAGCACAACCGATACCGCACCGCGCCCTTCGCCTCGCAGCAGTGACCGCAGGGGTGAGCCTTCGGCCAAGGCGGCCTTCTGACCGACCACTTCCGCGACCGAACGAGGGCGCATCCGCACCGCGAGCGGAGCGTCAGCGCGATCGGGCTGCTCCCGATCATCGAACAAGGTCAAGTAGCGTCCGATTCCGATTCGACGGTTGCGAAGGGATCGACGTCGATCCCAGCCTCAGCCCGCTGCTGCTCGGTGATGGGACTCGGTGCCCCTGTCAATGGATCATGTCCGGCACCGGTTTTGGGGAAGGCGATCACATCGCGCAGTGAGTCCGCGCCGGCAAGCAACATGCAGATGCGATCCCAGCCGAAGGCGATACCGCCGTGCGGTGGGGGGCCGTACTGGAATGCATCCAACAAGAACCCGAACTTCTCCTGCGCTTCTTGCGCGCCGAGCCCTAAAACCTCGAAGACCCGACTTTGCACCTCGGCATCATGGATACGAATGGATCCACCGCCGATCTCGTTGCCGTTGCACACGAGGTCGTAGGCCCACGCAAGCGCCTCTCCAGGTGCGGATTCGAAGTTCGCGAGCCATTGCGCGTTAGGAGAGGTGAATGGGTGATGCACCGCGGTCCAGGCCATAGCGCCGGTGTCATCCTCGACCTCCTCGAACATCGGAGCGTCCACGATCCATACGAAGGACCATTCCGCCGGATCGATGAGTTCCAAGCGTTGGGCAATTTCCACTCTGGCTGCACCAAGGAGCGCTCTCGCCTCGGCTGCACGGCCCGCCGCGAAGAACACCGCATCGCCGGCGGCAGCGCCCACCGCGTCCACGAGTCCGGCACGTTCGTCGTCGCTGAGGTTCTTGGCGACTGGTCCCCCCAGCGTGCCGTCGACATCCACGGTCACGTACGCCAAGCCCTTGGCCCCACGTTGCTTGGCCCACTCCTGCCAAGCATCGAAGGTGCGTCGGGGCTGGCTAGCTCCCCCGGGCATGACGACCGCTCCCACGTAGTCGGCTTGGAAGACACGGAAGGGAGTGTCAGCGAAATATTCAGCTAATTCGACTAACTGAAGACCGAAACGCAGATCGGGCTTGTCCGTGCCGTAGCGCGACATGGCGTCCGCGTAGGTCATCCGCGGGATATCACCGATGGGGATGTCGGCAACCGACGACCACAGCGCGCGAACCACAGCTTCTCCGACATCGATCACATCGTCTTGCTCGACGAAACTCATCTCGATGTCCAGTTGGGTGAACTCCGGCTGTCGATCCGCTCGGAAGTCCTCGTCGCGGTAGCAGCGGGCGATCTGGAAGTAGCGCTCTATGCCCCCGACCATCAGTAACTGCTTGAACAACTGTGGAGATTGTGGGAGTGCGTACCAATGCCCCGGCTGCAAGCGAACTGGGACCAGGAAATCGCGGGCACCCTCAGGGGTGGATCTCGTGAGGGTCGGTGTCTCGATTTCCACGAAGCCACGCTCGAGCAGCACATCACGGGCCACGTGGTTCACCCGCGATCGCATGCGTAGAGCGTCTCCGGGCCGCTGCCGACGCAAGTCCAGGTAGCGGTGCCGAAGGCGCACTTCGTCGCCCACGCTCACCCGGTCATCGATCGGGAAAGGCAACGGCGCGCAGGTTGACAGCACCGTGAGCTGGTCGGCCATCACCTCGATATCGCCGGTTGCTAGGTCCGGGTTCTCGTTTCCTTCCGGACGTAGGGTCACTTCGCCGGTGACTTGGATGCAGAACTCGTCACGCAACGGGTGCGCAACCTGCGGATCGCGAACCACGACCTGCACCCGTCCGGACGCATCGCGCAGATCCAAGAAGGCAACGCCGCCGTGGTCGCGGCGCGATGCGATCCAACCCGCGACCGTGACGGTTGTTCCGACGTCACTGGTGCGAAGTGTTCCGGCTTGGTGGGTCCTGATCACATGCTTCCTTCCTGCGCGGGGTGCGAACCCCGTAAGCGAACCAGCGCGTCTTCGAGGCTGAGCGCCTCCTGGGAGCCCGTTGCCATGTCCTTCACTTGCACAGTGCCGGTCGCCACCTCGTCTTCCCCGATGATCGCAACAAGGGGCGCACCGGATCGGTCAGCGGCCTTCATCGAGCCCTTGAGGCCGCGCTCACCGTAGGCCATGTCGACCCGAACGCCGCTACCCCGCAACTCGGTGGCCAATCTGACCGCCAGGTGCCGGGCGCTCGAACCGATAGGGACGACGAAGATGTCGACAGACGGTCCGGCACCGGGAGTAAGTCCCTCGGCTTCGCAGGCAAGCAGGGTTCGGTCGGTGCCCAGGCCGAAGCCGATACCGGACAGATCGGCTCCTCCGATGGACTCCATCAGTCCGTCGTAGCGGCCACCGCCTCCGATGCCCGATTGCGCGCCGAGTAACTCGTGCGTGAACTCGAAGGTGGTGCGGGTGTAGTAGTCCAGCCCCCGCACCAGATGCGGAGCCTCGGACCAGGAAACACCGGCATCGTCGAGAAATGAGCGCACGGACTCATAGTGCTGCGCGCACTCAGCGCACAGATGGTCGACCATCACCGGCGCGCTGGCGAGTTGCTCGCGTACCTCAGGCCGCTTGTCGTCGAGTACCCGCAGGGGGTTCACCGTGGCGCGCTGGCGCGTGGCCTCGTCTAGGTCCAATCCCGCGAGGAACTGCGAGAGCCGTTCTCGGTACGCGGGGCGGCAGTGGGCACAGCCGAGGGATGTCAGGTCGAGTCGGTAGCGGGTTAGGCCGAGTCTGCGGTAGGCCTCGTCG
>CBFIHB010000069.1:0-291 GCA_965662415.1 Actinomycetes bacterium
ATCCATGGTTGGCTTGCTGGCAAGGTAGGAAAGCAATGCGATCATCCGGTCTGTTTGTTGTGACACGTCAACTCCATTCATGTAGGTACTACAGGAACGTAGGTGCTACACCTCACAGGAGTCTTTCTGGATGTTCACGACCAGTTGACAATGACCGCACAGAACATTTCCCGTGTGCGTGGCGTTGTTTTGCCCACACGTCAACAATCGAGCAATAGCAGCTACGTCGTTCAGGAACACACATACCTGAAGGACATTTGTCGCATGAACCACAAAACGTATCGACAGGTG
>CBFIHB010000069.1:301-8173 GCA_965662415.1 Actinomycetes bacterium
TGATCACGATGGCACTCGTTGCGGTTCTACTTTCATCATGTGCGCCGGAGACTTCGACAGCAACGCCGGTCTCTGCATCCGACAAAACCAAGGTGGAGCAACTGATTGTTCGCTATGAACGTGGAGCGCCTCCTGCGACGGAGACCGGTGCCCCGTGGGGTAGTCAGTGCGTAACAAGTGCCTACGCCGAGCGTCTCGAGCGTGGGCGACAGATCGGAGCTGGCATGCGAGTCATCCGGCTCGATCCCCCAGTGTCGCCCGCGGTTGGCCGGGTGATAGCCCGACAGATGGCGCAGTGTCCGTATATCGAATGGGCCGAAGCTGACGAAATCAGTTTCTCCATCCCAGGAGAGGAATTTCTCAGCGGCTAGCGAAATTCGTCGGGAGCACAAGCGACGGAAACGTAATCTGGTCGCATGCGGAAGTCATTGGCAGCAATGACCACGGTAGCCCTGGCGCTCTTTGGGCTGCCGGAGTTGCCGGCGTTGGCTCAGGACGCTCCGCCACCTGGCGATACCGGTCCGGTAATCGTTGCCGTGTTGGATACCGGTATTGCCGAGCATTCCGGTCTTGGCTGGATAGTCCCTCCGAATAGCGCCGGACGCCCTGGCGGCGCGATCCTTCCCGGGTACGATTTCGTCTCCGACCCGTGGATGGCGGCAGACGGCGACGGCTGGGATCCGGACCCCACAGATCGAGGCGACGGCGTGAAGCCTCGCGAAGTCGCCGAGCGACCCGATTGCCGCTCACGCGTCAGTTCCTGGCATGGCACGAACGTTGCGGGGACGATCGCCGCGCAGCAGACCAGCGAGAGCCGCACTATCGGTATCGCTCCCCAATCCAAAGTGTTGCCGGTGCGAATCATGGGCCGGTGCGGGGGAAACACAGCAGATGTCACGGCGGGATTGCTGTGGGCAGTGGGAGAGCCCGTCCCGGGCGTTCCGGACAACCCGCACCCGGCGAAGATCGTCAACGTTTCGCTGAGCGGTGCCTCAGAACGATGCCCCAGGCCACTCCAGACAGCCATCGATATTGCCAATGAGCGTGGCGCCACTGTGGTCGTTGCTGCTGGCAGTTCAGCACGAGATACGGAAGTTTCCACGCCAGCGAACTGCGACGGAGTAACCGTGGTGGCCGCAACCGATAAGTACGGAAAACGATCACCAACCTCGGGCTTCGGTGAGGAGGTCACTCTTTCCGCTTTCGGAGGGGACATGTCGACCGGTGAGCGCAACGGCGTCTACACAACCACGAATAAAGGCTCGTACCGTCCCCGCAAGCAGGGATACGGCTTCTACCAAAGTTCAAGTGCCGCGGCAGCTCGGGTTACTGGAGCACTCGCCCTTCTGTCGTCGAGTTACCCCGACGCCCCGCGCGAGGAACTCATCCGCGTGCTCTTGGGCAACCTCGATCCCTTTGCTCCAGGGCAATGTGACCAAGGAGTCGGCTCATGTGGACAGGGAATCCTCGACCTCGAGCGGCTGGTCACCGCGCCCTAAGACTGTCCATGCTGTGGCCGGTCAAGGTCTGCAACTCCTCTGGCGCAGCAATTCCCCGTGAACCACCCTGGTGATGAGTACACCCACTACCCACCAGGGAGGAATACCCATGAGCCCATCAGCAACGACGGAATCGTCTCTCACCCGAACTCGAGACGTGTGGCCCCGCTTCACCGATTGGCTGGACACGCTCGTACCGAGCGACATCAGTTGGCGCACCGGCTTTCCACACAGCATTCGTATCGAGGAGTTCTCGAGGAATGGGGACTTCGTGATTCGTGCGGAACTACCGGGCATAGATCCGGACAAGGACGTCCAGATCAAAATGCAAGACGGCATGTTGACGATCGAAGGAACACGTGAGGAGCACACCGAATCCGAGCAGCGCTCCGAATTCTTCTATGGACGCTTCGTGCGAACTCTCACATTGCCGTCAGGCGCCGATCAGAAGAGGGTCAAGGCCGAGTACTGCGACGGCATATTGGAAGTGTCCATTCCCATGCGTGGGCCGCGCGAGGAGGCACACAGCATCCCCATCAGTCGCAAGGACTGATCGCACCCAAGGATGGTGCGTCCCTCGCTGAGGTCGGTGGGGGACGCACCCCGCGGCAGATTTAATCGGGCCGGACTCGCAGCCGAGCATCGATGTCGACCACCAGGTCGTCGACCGTCCCTACACCCGGTATCGGAATATGCACCGTTCCGAACCCGGCGGTTCCGACGATCTCGATCTCGGACATCGAATTCCAGTCAGCGTCGACTGGATTCACGGTCAACTCGATTTCCACATCGATAGACCCTGCCTTCGCCGGTCCTGTCAACGCCACCGACTCACTCGGCCAGTGTCCGCTACCTGCGTAGACCAGATCGTGTGCTCGATATCCGGAGATAAATGCGCGCGCAGCGTGCTCGGTTAGAAAGTTGCCTGTCTTTATCTGGTCCAGGGCGATGGTCAGATCTAGATGTATGCGAGAAGACACCACACGCAGATTTCCGGACCGCACGGGCGCAGAGACATCCATTTTCATCACGCCGGAACCTTGCGCATTGCGCAGCCGAACATCGCCGCCGTCCATCTGACCGATCGCCCATTTTTGCTCCATGTGAGTACCTTGCCAAAGCCCGGCGACGCATCATCGCCCTGGCGCACTCACCCGCGTGATGAAGAACCCACGCACGTACGCCCCTGAGCGACTCGGTGCACTCACAGACGGCGTCATCGTGGTGATCGTGCTGCTCACTTCCGGTCGCGTAGACGAGCCAGTCACCGAGCAGCCCTAGGCGTCCTCCATCAGAACATGACGAAGGGCGGCTCCTCGTGGAAGCCGCCCTTCGAGTGAAGCAGGGTTGGGGTTGCCAGACTCCTAGAAGTCCATGCCGCCCATGTCGCCGCCGCCTGCCGGCATGGCCGCGGCCTTCTCCGGCTTGTCGGCCACGACTACCTCGGTCGTCAGGAACAATCCGGCGATCGAGGCTGCGTTCTGAAGTGCCGAGCGGGTGACCTTGGCCGGATCGATGATGCCGACCTTGACCATGTCCACGTACTCGCCCGTGGCCGCGTCGAGGCCCTCTCCAGCGGGAAGATCGCGCACCTTCTCGACCACTACGCCGCCCTCGAGGCCAGCGTTCTCGGCGATCTGCTTGAGCGGAGCGGAGACTGCCACCCGAACGATGTTCGCGCCAACAGCTTGCTCGTCAGTAAGACCGAGTGCGTCGATCTTCGGACCAGCGGCCTTCATCGCCTGGATCAGCGCCACGCCACCGCCGGGCACGATGCCCTCCTCGACAGCCGCCTTCGCGTTGCGAACAGCGTCCTCGATGCGGTGCTTGCGCTCCTTGAGTTCGACCTCTGTCGCGGCACCGACCTTGATCACTGCAACGCCACCGGCCAACTTGGCCAAGCGCTCTTGCAACTTCTCGCGGTCGTAGTCGCTATCGGAGTTGTCGATCTCAGTGCGGATCTGGTTGACGCGGCCTTGGATCTGCTCCGCGTCGCCAGCACCCTCGACGATCGTGGTCTCGTCCTTGGTGACGACGACCTTGCGCGCACGACCAAGCAGGTCGAGCGTGGCGTTTTCGATCTTGAGGCCGACCTCTTCGGAGATGACCTGTCCGCCGGTGAGGATCGCGATGTCCTGCAACATGGCCTTGCGGCGATCGCCGAAGCCCGGTGCCTTGACGGCCACGGAACGGAAGGTGCCGCGGATCTTGTTCACCACGAGGGTTGCCAGGGCTTCGCCCTCGACGTCCTCGGAGATGATCGCCAGGGGCTTACCCGACTGCATGACCTTCTCCAGAATCGGAACCAGGTCCTTCACCGCTGAGATCTTGGAGTTGACGATGAGGACGTACGGGTCCTCGAGCTCGGTCTCCATGCGCTCGGCGTCGGTGACGAAGTAGGGCGAGATGTAGCCCTTGTCGAAGCGCATGCCCTCGGTGAGTTCGAGTTCCAGGCCGAAGGTCTGACTCTCCTCGACAGTGATGACGCCTTCCTTGCCGACCTTGTCCATCGCCTCAGCGATGAGTTCGCCGACCTCAGCGTCGCCGCCGGCGGAGATGGCCGCCGTCGAAGCGATCTGCTCTTTAGTCTCGACGTCCTTGGCCATTGCGAGGAGCTCCTCGGCAACGACGTCGACCGCCTTCTCGATACCGCGCTTAAGACCCATCGGGTTCGCGCCGGCTGCGACGTTACGCAAACCTTCGCGGACCAGCGCCTGGGCCAGCACGGTGGCTGTGGTGGTGCCGTCGCCAGCGACGTCGTCGGTCTTCTTGGCGACCTCCTTGACTAGCTCGGCACCGATCTTCTCGTAGGGATCCTCGAGCTCGATCTCCTTGGCGATGGACACACCATCGTTGGTGATCGTGGGGGCGCCCCACTTCTTCTCGAGAACGACGTTGCGGCCTTTGGGGCCCAGGGTGACCTTCACGGCGTCGGCGAGCACGTTCATTCCGCGCTCGAGCGACCGCCGGGCCTCCTCGTCGAATGCAATGATCTTTGACATAGGGGTCTGTTCCTCCGGAACGTCCGCGTGAAAGTTGTCACTCTCAGGTGCAGAGTGCTAAAGGAAAAGTTAGCACTCGACCCCTGCGAGTGCAAATCCGTGCGGTGCATCGACGAAAGGCTCAGCGGCCCTGGGCCACGCCCTGACGCACCGCCGACCGGGCATCGGCAAAGGAGTCCGCAGCCGGTACCGCGGGCGGATCGGCATTCGGGCCACGGGTGCTAGCCCGCCAGGCCCCCACGAAGGCCACCGATGCCGTCCCCCACTGCGCAACGTTCGGGTAGGCGATCGAGTTCGCCCCGGCGGCTCCGAATGCGAACAACTGCCGGTTGGGGATATTCGCCGCGGCGTTCGAGTTTGCAGGCAATCCCACCAGCGGGGAGGAGTCGTAGAACGCGCGTTGGGCTCGGGCCATCGGTAGAAGGTCTTCCACCAGGGTCGTCGCCTCTTCAAGCACCCCGTGCTGACGGGCGAACGTGGTCACCGCGAAACCGTGAGTGCGTAGCAGCGGCGCCGTCGCCTGACCCTTCACGATGCGGGGCACCTCGGTGATGCGGTAGCGAAAGCCCACCTGGGTCAAGGCTTCGATGTCCCCCGGCTCGGCAATCCAAAACGGCGCCTGCCCGGACACGAATGCCTCGCGCGCTTGATCCTGGGAAATGGCCGAGTCGATCAGCCCAAGTGAGTTCCAGGTGTCGATGCGGTCGGAGTTCTTCTGGAAAGCCGCATTGTCGATGCCGATCTTCGTTGGATCGATGCTGCCACCGGCGTTGGTGCCGAAAATGAATCCGCCTAGTCCCGAGAACAGCGGATACAGGGCTTCTGCGGCGGCCGCAGTGGGCTCCTGACCCAGCGCAAGTGGCATGGTCACATCGCCGGCTCGCTGCAGACGCAACGCCGCGCGCCGCAGTTGGGCGAAAGTCCGAGGCGCTTCGGTCACCAGATCCGCATTGGTCACCAGTGCCACGTTCTGTGTCTGCATCGGCACGCCGTAGGTGTTGAAGCCGTAGCGAAAGCCATCAACAGCCGCTGGGCCCAACGTTCGACGAGTACTCCGCGGCACATCTATCGGCACCACCAGAGCGGCCGCAGCCAGCGGACCAGTCGAAGCGGCATCGATGAACACCACATCCGGAGCAGTGCGCGGGCTCCCAGACAACAACCGTTCAGAGAGGTTCGACAGGTCACGAACCCGCACCCGGATCCGGTGTCCGTCGATCGATTCAGGCAGCGCAGAAACAGCCGCAGATTTGAAGCCCTTCGGCACCCACACCACTAGATCGCGTTCGGCTGCGACTACCGGCGGGGCACTGAAAACAGTGAAGACGAGCGATAGCGCGGCCACGATGGCCGCGACTGAAGAGCGGGAACCGCGCACCGGCGCCTAGCGCCCGGTCACCTCGATGCCCAGCCGGCGGGCAGAACGCGCGCGCTGCCGTGCCGCTCGCATGCGACGCAGGCGCTTCACCAGCATGGGATCGAAGGCCAGTGCTTGGGGATCGTCGATCAGGTTGTTGATGATCTGGTAGTACCGGGTGGAGCTCATGTCGAAAAGATCGCGAATGGCTTGTTCTTTGGCGCCGGCGTACTTCCACCATTGCCGTTCGAACTCCAGGATCTGGCGATCACGCACGCTCAAACCGTCCCCTGCCGCTTCGTGGTCGAGGCGGGCAGCATCCATCTGGTGCTCCTTCGCAGTCAACCCCTCACGGGGCTGTCTTCCGTGTATCGGTCCGTGCTGGTCGTCGATTTCCTTGCGTAGGTTGGGATCGAGTTGGTCGAGCCCCAGGGGAAGGTAGCCGCCATCGTATGGCCTAAATGCCATCGGTGTCATTCACCCCTCCCCACGTCGTCCGGTCCACGGACGAGGCCGAACATTTCTTTTTCAGCAGACTACGACGACCTCCACCGCCTGCCAGTGCGCAGGATCACCCAACTGAAGCCATAGCCCAGGCCGTTGGTGGCCCAGTGGAAGCCCATAGGCGCGATTACGCTCCCCGAGACTATGCGCATGAGAGCGAAAATCAGGCCCGCCACCGCGGTGGTCAGCACACTTCCGGCCACAGCCAAGACGTTGCCGCGGATGCCGCCACCCACTACTGATCCCAGAGCCGGGTTGCGCTCGTGGGTGCCGATGCTCGGCAGCACGTGCCAGATGCCAAACAGCACCGCGGAGATCACTAGCGCCCACACCACTCCGAACCTTCGGGCGAGCATCGAGAACAGCACCGCGCGGAAGGCAATCTCCTCGAGCATCACGGTGCCGAACGGAACCTCCACCAGAGCCTGGAATGCCAGGCGACCCCCGGACAGTTTCCCGATGCTCTCGTCCTTGAACGCCTGGCGCGTCTTGCGGAAGGCACTGCCGATCACATAAAACGCGGTGACCAGGCCGATCGATGCACCAGCCCAGATGAAGCCCGACAGATAGAACGACCACCCCAGACCCATATCGGTCCACGAGTTGCCATCCAGCAATCCGATGGCGATCAGGACGACCGACCCGGCGAAAGCCCACAGCAGATAGTGAGATTGCGGAGCAATCCGGTTATTGATGACGTTGATGATGACGAGAGCAACGAGCACCAGAACCAACGGCCACCAGGAAAGGCCCGGTTGGTATTCGGGTACGTGCCAACCGATCACGCAACCACGTCTCCCACGATCCGCTCCAGCACGTCCTCGAGCATCGCGACGCCGTGCTCACGACCATCGGCATTGACCTGCACCATGTGGACGCCGCGCCGCTGCATAGTCGCGAGCACTTCACTGAGCGTGTCCACGTCTCGTACCTGCGGGAAGTCGCGCATGTACGAAGGTCGCAGTGGCTCATCGAGTTTGCGTGCCGGGAGAGCAGCTAAGTCCTTGACATGGACGTAGCCGAGCAGGGAACCATTGTCCACCACGGGGAAGCGCGAATAACCGGTCTCTACACACAGGTCCTGCAATTCACGCGGAGTCACAGTGGGCGCGACAGTCACGACATCCGCTAACGGCACGGTGATGTCCCGTACGCGTACCTCGACGAAATCGAGTGCACCGGTCAGTAGGTCGCGCTCGCGTGCCTCTAGGAATCCATGGCGCGCGGATTCCTCGATCAAGCCAGCAACTTCATCGCGAGTGAAGGTCGTCGCCACTTCGTCGCGCACTTGGACTCGTAGCAATCGCAACACGAGGTTCGCGAGCGTGTTCAACGTCCAGATGATCGGACGCAGGATCGTCACCACAGCGAACAGCAACGGTCCGAGGAACATCGCCGAACCCTCCGGGCGCGCAATCGCGATGTTTTTCGGCACCATCTCACCGAGCACCATGTGCAAACTCACCACGACTACAAGCGAGATTGCGATCGCAATAGCGTCGCTTGCTCC
>CBFIHB010000070.1:0-8156 GCA_965662415.1 Actinomycetes bacterium
TGCGCAATCAAGGTGTGAACCACTCGGCCCTTCGGCGTGATGGGCGCGACCGAATGCACGCCCCGTAAGAAGAGGGGGTGGTGGGCAACGATCATGTCGGCACCGATAGCCATGGCCTCGTTCACCACGTCCATAACCGGATCCACCGCGAACAGCACAGCTGTCACCGTTGCTTGTGGATCCCCCACAACCAGGCCGATGGCGTCCCACTCGGAGGCCAAATCCGGCGGATACCGGCGCTCGAGTGCGGCGACTACTGCGCCGACGGAGGAGGTCACGTCGGCAGGCTACCCAGCGCCGTGGCGATGCACGACCATCGGTAGCCTCCCTCCGGGCCCATAGCTCAGTTGGCTAGAGCGCTTCCCTTACAAGGAAGATGTCATCGGTTCGAGTCCGGTTGGGCCCACGGCGCACCTGTTTTGGCAAAGGTCTCAATTCCGCAGAGCATCACTGCTTGACTCGGCCACTCATGATCACTTGATACAAGACCACAGCGCATGCGTGTGCTTCGGTGCGGTACGGACCGACGTGACACCGACCGGTGCTCACGCTGGTCGCAGGTGGACCCGCACACGCGGCTGCATCGGTTTCGCCGGCGACAGCCCTAAAGAGGCTCGAGCGTGGGGACATATGAATTCGTGTGTTGGGAACCACGGCATGGATGAAGTTTCACTAGCGAACGGCCAGGAGGCCAAAGGAAATGAGTCTTAGCCCTAACGCCCGTAGTTGGATAATCCAGCTCGCCTTCTTCGTGATCATGGGCGCCCTGTTCGGGGTTGTGACGACCTCGCTCGACGTAGAGCCAGGATTTTGGGGATACTTCGTCTACTTCGGTGCCCTGGCCGTGATCTACGAGAGCATCAAGTATCTGCTCAAGAATCGTCGAGGATCCAAGGCGACCGGCGAGTAGGCGTGACGGTGGATTACTTCGGCTAGGAGCCCACCTCACGGCTCCGTGCTTGTTACTCTCCGCTCGTGCGTCTACGACTCCTTGGTGCGGGCACAGCCTCGACGCTATTCGTCATCTCGACCGTCGTCGTTGGTGTCTCGAACGTGGGCGCGTTGGAAAACCGGATATGCGCCCCAGGCGACACCTCGTGCGATGTGTCGAACGGCGGCCCGGCGCAGAACTATGACCCGACGCCTCCCGAATGGGCTCCGCAGGGCACGGTAGTAGCCGATTCCGGATTCGCAGCCATTCGGGATTCGTTCCAGTTCTTCAACTACGGCCAGCGCTTAGGTAGCGGCAATGCGCTGCTTGGCTACAACGGGAACGAGTTCGCTGCCCAACTGACACCCGACAGCATGCTGCGGATGTTCGGTCCTGAAGTCGCCTGCACTCACTACTCGAAAGATGACTCGGGCAAGGAGGTCTGCATTCCCAAGCCGGCAGTAGCCGAATGGATCGATGCGGCGAACAACTACATGTGGGGTGGACACTGCTACGGCGTGGCAGCGCTTAACGCTCAACTGTTCAACGGGGATCTGGTCCGTTCAAGGCTTACTGATTCACAGATCAACTCGGCGGTTCAGCTCGATTCAAAGATGCAAGGCGAGTTGGCCTATTGGTGGACCACCCAGATGACTTCCAACGCGGCCGACGGGACAATCACCGATCCATTGAGTGTCGTCCAGACTCTGCGCGACAACCTGCAGCCGGGCAACATCCCGTACGTTCTCGTTCTCTTCTTCAAGGTCGAAGGTCAGCAGGCTGGGCACGCGATCACCCCGCACGCCGTTTACGAGCGCGCAAACGGGGACTTCGATATCGCGGTTTACGACAACAACTTCCCGCTGCGGACCCGGGCCATCCATGTCGATACCTCGGAGAACTCCTACGAGTACCTGGTCGGAACTATCCCCGGTGGCCCGGAGGTGTACTCGACCGGAGATGCGAACAACCTGACAATCGGCCTCGTCCCACTGACCACCGTCCAGGGCGTTTTGGATTGCCAGTTCTGCGCCGGGCAGGAGCAGATCGCGGCGTTCGGGTCCAGGCAACCGATACCGGCATCGGTGAAGACGAAGATCCGGGCGCTGGACGGGTCCGAAATCCCCGACCTCAAGGAGCACCCGAATCTGAACCCATACTCCGGCTCACTTCCCGCATACCGCATGCCGCCGGGAACGGACTTCAAGGTCACGGTCGACAACTCCGCGAACGACCAACCCCTCAATCTCTTCTCGAACACCTTCCTGGGCGACGGCACGGTGTTGGATTCGGCGCCGCTGGTTCCTGCGGGGGCCACGATGATCCTTGAGGTCCGGGCCGGACAGCGTTCGGTTTCGGTTTCCTCGGATAAGCCGACTGTGGCTCGCTACCTTCAGGCTGCGGTCGAGCGCCAGGGCGATGACTACAACGCCTGGTTCGTTGCCGATTGGAAGGACACGGGTTCCGCATCAGCCCCGTTCACGCTCACCGAGCGAAATGGCGTGGCCGAGTACAGCGTCGGGGGCACCGACAACGTGCGAGTTAACGTCATTACGCAGCGCATTCGCTCCAAAGGCACCGTGCCCGCCGCACATACCGATTCCTCAGTGCTGCTGCGGCCTGGAGACAAACTCCGCGTGGACATCACCGAATGGACCGGAGACGGTGGCGTTCCCGAACTCGTGCTCGAGCGAGCAGACGGTTCGAGCCGCAACGTGATGATGGAGCGCGGGCTAGGACCCAAGGCGAACGTGGTCGATCCGAAACCCGCGCTGTAGCGCGGGTTCGTCGCATCATCCAAGCGGCGCCTGTCCGGCTAAGTGCTCGAACACCACGCTGGTTTGCGTCGTTTCGATATCGGTATTGGTCGACAAGTTCCCTGCGACGAACGTACGTAGGCCTTCGGTGTTCGAAGCAACGATGTGCACGATGAAGTCGAAGGCGCCGGCAACGAAGAACACGTTCAAGACGCCCGGCTCCTTGGCTAGCCGCTCGGTCATCGCCATCAGCCCCGGCCGTGCCGCCGGCCGCACGCGCACGAAGATCACCGCCTGCAGATCGGCGCCTGCTTTCGAGTAATCGATGTCGGCCCGAAAGCCTCGAATGATGCCGCGCTCGATCAATGCACGAGTGCGGGACAGGCAGGTGGAGGGGGCAATGCCCACACGCTCGGCCAGGGCGTTGTTGGCCATGCGGCCATCGCGGACAAGGGCATCGACGATACGTCGATCGACATCATCGAGGGAGCCCAGAAGATTCTTCGAGGGAACGGCCCGTGGCGTCGTCGTTTTCGTATTTTCTGCGGCCATAGAGACAAAGTACTGTCATTTGTTCACTGATTGTGGCCTGAACTGTCGCATTGTCCGATAATTCTGCCAAGCATCGCGCTTGGGAGGCAGACATGCGGCTGGGAGTCCCCCGGGAGATCAAGAACAACGAGTTTCGTGTTGCGATCACGCCCGCTGGCGTAGTGGAAGCAACCGCCCACGGTCACGAAGTCTTGATCGAGTCCGGTGCCGGGGACGGCTCGCGCATCAGCGATGCGGAATACGCCGCGGCTGGGGCGACCATGGTGCCAAGCGCGGCGGAGGTCTGGGCCAGCGCCGATGTGCTGCTGAAGGTCAAGGAGCCGATCGAATCGGAGTACCAGTACTTCCGGCCGGATCTGGTGCTGTTCACCTACCTGCACCTCGCGGCCGACGAGCCGCTGACGACGGCCCTAATCGACAGCGGCATCACCGCCATCGCCTACGAGACCGTCGAACTACCCGACGGTTCGCTCCCCCTGCTGGCGCCGATGTCCGAGATCGCCGGACGCCTAGCGCCACAAGTTGGCGCTGAGGCACTGCTGCGCGCATCGGGAGGACGCGGCGTGCTGCTCGGTGGGGCTTCCGGCGTACCAAGCGCGAATGTGGTGGTGATCGGCGGCGGAGTGGCCGGAGTCAACGCCGCGACGATCGCCGTCGGCATGCAGGGCAATGTGAAGATCCTGGACACCAACATCGCCAAGCTTCGCCAGATCGATACCGCGTTCCAAGGGCGCATCGACACCATCGCCTCCAACACTTTCGAGATCGAGCGCGCATGCCTGGACGCCGATCTGGTTATTGGCGCCGTACTGGTGGCCGGAGCACGGGCGCCAAGGCTTGTCACGGACGAACTCGTGGGACGCATGAAGCCAGGTGCGGTGCTCGTGGACATCGCCATCGACCAAGGCGGATGCTTCGAATCCTCGCGCCCCACAACCCATCAAGATCCGACATACCCGGTTGCGGACACGATCTTCTACTGCGTGGCGAACATGCCCGGAGCTGTTCCCCACACCAGCACCTACGCACTGACAAACGTGACACTTCCCTACGCGGTGCGCTTGCTCGACCTTGGTTGGCAAGAAGCGCTGGGTGCAGATCCGGCGTTCGCCGCGGGCTTGAACGTGGCCGCGGGATCGATCGTCAACCACGGGGTGGCCGAGGCCTTCCCTGGCCTTCCCCGCGTTTCCTAACGCAGTTCGCACCTGGAGGCAGGTGCCCCCGCTCGATCCTGGGGCTATGCTGACGTCCACAACTTCATCACTGGGGAGCTCACGCGTAACGGTGGGCTGAGAGGGCAGTCGCGACTGCCGACCCATTCGAACCTGATCTGGGTAATGCCAGCGCTAGGGAGGACTCAATGAAGCGCAATCCCGCACCTTTCGTCGTCGCATTCTCTGCAAGCGCACTTCTGCTCGCAGCGTGCAGTTCCGAAGTGGCTTCCGAGCCCGAGCCGGAATCCACTTCCACGGACCCGGTCACCGTGCAACTACTCACCCACGATTCCTTCGCATTGAGCGAGGACGTGATCGCTGCGTTCGAGGAATCCTCAGGGATCGAGATCGAACTCGTCTCCGGGGGCGACGCCGGATCAATGGTCGCCGGCGCGATCCTGGCCGCCGGCGCACCCACCGCCGATGTGCTCTTCGGAGTCGACAACACGCTGGTGACGCGCGCACTCGACGAAGGAGTCTTCGAGCCGTACACCTCACCCGAGGCATCGGCGCTGCGACCGGACCTGGCCGATCAGACGTTCGGCGGGCTCGTGACCCCGATCGACTTCGGGGATGTGTGCATCAACCTCGATGACACCTGGTTCGCGTCCGAGGGCATTGCACCGCCCACCACGCTCGACGATCTCATCGAACCGGCCTACTCCGGACTGCTGGTGGTCCAGGATCCCGGGACCTCCTCTCCCGGCCTGGCCTTCCTGCTGTCCACGGTGGCTAGGTACGGCGATGAATGGCCCGCCTATTGGCAGGCCCTGCGCGATAACGACGTCGCGATCAGTGGGTCGTGGAGCGATGCCTACTACGGCGATTTCACCTTCGGTGGCGGCGGCGACCGTCCGATCGTGGTCAGTTACGCCACCAGCCCTCCAGCGGAGATCGTGTACGCCGAAGGTGAGCCACCGGAAACGGTGTCTACCTCCACCATGACCGATGGGTGCTACCGGCAGATCGAGTACGCCGGGATCCTGGCCGGATCGGATGATGTGCCAGAAGCCCAACAGGTGATCGATTGGCTGCTCTCGCCTGAGGTGCAAGCGGACATTCCGTTGAACATGTTCGTCTTCCCCGCCCGCGCGGACACTCCACTGCCGGAGGTATTCACCGAGTTCGCCGGCCTGGTGGAGGATGCCGAGCAACTACCTGCTGACTTCGTCGCCGAGAACGTCGGCGATCTATTGGCCGAGTGGGGCTCGGTCATGGGCCGGTAGGGGCGCACACGAACACGCAAGCGGGCGCGGGATCGCACTCACCACAGTGGCTGCATTGGACATGGACGGTGCCGGCGATCTTCCTGGTCGCCTTCCTCCTGATTCCGCTGGCCTCCCTGGCTGCGCAGATCATCGGCCCCGGCACCGCCGGCTATCTGTTCGATGCGCTCCCCTGGCAGGTTGCCGGGCTCGCAGCAGTCCAGGCGTCAGTGAGCACCGCGCTCGCCCTCACCCTCGGCCTACCGATGGCCAACGTGCTTACCCGGTATCGGTTTCCTGGACGCAGGTGGGCACTGGCCTTGGCCACTGTGCCGTTCGTGCTTCCGACCGTGGTCGTTGCGCTCGCCTTCCGCGCGCTGCTCGGAGGCACGCTGGGTTCTGGGTTCATGATCGTGGTTCTTGCACACGCGTACTTGAACCTCGCTGTGGTGGTGCGCATCGTTGGGGCCCGGTGGGTCACGATCGATCCGCGCACGGTCACGGTCGCGCGAACGCTAGGTGCAGACACGTGGACCGCGTTTCGCACCGTCACCTGGCCAGCGTTGCGTCCGGCAATCGCATCGGCTGCGGCCATCGTCTTCGTATTCTCGTTCACCTCCCTGGGCGTGGTCCTGCTGATCGGCGATGCCTCGACCCGCACGCTCGAAGCCCTCGTGCTTCGACAGACCTCGGTGCTGCTCGATTTCCAGGCGGCGGCGGTGAGTGCCGCCATCCAGGCCCTCGTGGTGGGCTCGGTGTTGCTATGGGCCGCACGTCAACGGGCCAGCACCGTGGGCGGGGCCGCTCGTGACTTCTTTCTGATCCGAGCGCGTGGCGGTTCCCGGCTGGCGGTGGGGCTCGTTGCGACGGCGACACTCGTGATCGTGCTGGCACCGGTGCTCGCGCTGGTGTGGGGGTCTGTGCGATCGAGTGGTGGCTTCACCCTCGCTTGGTGGTCGGGGCTTTTCAGCTCGAACACCATCGATGCCGGCAGCACTCGCATCGGCTCGCCGTTGGCAGCCATGGGGCGCTCGGTCGCGTTCGCGCTCGCCACGGGTGCGGTCGCCGCGATCGTGGGAGGTCTCGCGGCGATGTCGATTCTCACCGGACGCATCGGCAGGGCGTTCGCACTTGCCACCGCGCTGCCGCTAGGCATCTCGGCGGCAACGTTGGGCCTAGGAACCCTGCTCGCGTACGGACGTCCACCCCTGGACCTGCGGGCAACCGGGCTACTCGTGCCCATCGCGCATGCACTCATCGCAGTGCCGCTCGTGGTGGCCGTGGCGGCACCAACCCTGCGGAGTGCGGATCCCCGACTGGTCACCGTCGCGGCGAGTTTGGGTGCTAGCCGTAGCCGGGCGTGGTGGACCGGCTACGGACCGGCGATGCGTACCGTCATGGTCGCCGCGGGTGGACTGGCGTGCGCGGTTTCCTTGGGTGAGTTCGGTGCAGCGTCGTTCCTGGCACGTGCAGACGGCCCTACTGTGCCGTTGGTGATCGCACGATTGCTGGGCCGCCCCGGGGAGGCGTCCTTTGGTGTGGCGGCGGCGATGGCGGTCGTGCTCGTCATCATGACCACAACGCTGGTGGCGGCAGTGGATCGTGGAGGGGATCGCGGAAGGGATCGCGGAAGGGATCGCAGCGGAAACCGTGGAGAGGCGCGAGCATGAGCCAAGCAGCGCCGCTGCAGGTCACGGATCTGGTGATCGGCTACGGCTCGCCGCTGCGCGAACCCTTGTCTTTCTCCGTGCAACCAGGAAGCGTGCTGGCGATAGTCGGTCCGAGCGGCTGCGGGAAGTCCACACTGCTCGCCACCATCGCCGGAATCACTCCGGCGTTGTCCGGTTCGGTCACCATCGGCGACCGCAACGTCACTTCGTTACCCGTCAACGAGCGCAAGATAGGCATGGTCTTCCAAGAAGCGCTGCTCTTCCCACACCTGAACGTTCGCGACAATGTCGCCTACGGGCCGCGCCGCCACGGAGTCGATCGATCCCACGCGCGTGAAGAGGCCGACCGCTTGCTGACCTGGGTGGACCTTGCCAGCTTGGGGGACCGTTCGATCGAGGAGTTGAGCGGCGGTCAGGCGCAGCGGGTTTCCTTGGCTCGCGCATTGGCGGCCGAGCCGGATGTGCTGTGCCTGGATGAGCCCTTCAGCGCCCTGGACGCGCCGCTACGCGCTCGACTGGCCGAAGACGTCCTAGCGATCATTGCCCGAGCACAGATCCCGGCCATTCATGTGACACACGACCCGAACGAAGCCAGGACCATGACCCATGGAAGAGCCGGCGGGTCCATACTTTCGATGTGAGAGGCGAGACGCTGCGCAAGCGCGCAGCCCGGATCGACCGTTCCTACACCCGCATCGCGGTCGCCACCACCCTCGCAGCCTTCGCGGCCTACATGGTTGCCAGGTACATCCCCTACACCAGCGCCGTCCCTGCTGCGATCACAGCGGTGGTGGCAACCCAGGTGAGCTTCCACCAAGCCACGAAGG
>CBFIHB010000071.1:0-8117 GCA_965662415.1 Actinomycetes bacterium
ACTTCAGCGCGACGCGCAAAATCGCCTCGACCGATCGCGATCTACCGAAGACTCCTCTGTGACTCGAGAGATGGCAACCCGTCGGACGTTCGAACTCGCTCGCGCCATGGTGCAGGCCGAACAAGAGGAACTTCTGCGCCTCCGGGACGAACAGGGCTTTCCAGATGCGTTGGTGCGCCTGAAGCTTCGGGATCTGGATATGCGCACCCAAGCCCTTGGGACGGGTGAATAGTGTCGCGCGATGAGTGATAGCCCCTTGGTGGATGCATGGCGAGCGGCCCGGGCTCGCGACACCAAGTCCATGCAGATTCCCGGCCACAAGATGCGCTACGGCCATCAATCGGCAACGGCCAACAGCGGTGAGGGTCCCTTCGCGCACGACCTCTTGGCCGAGTTGATCGCGGATGACATCCCCCTGCAAGGTGGTGTCGACGACAACGTCTTTAGCGGCCGCTTCCTTGAACAGGCCGAGGAACTTTGGGCCGCGGCCATCGGTGCGGACAGCGCACGTTTCTTGGTGGGTGGTTCCACCCAGGGAAATATCGCCGCGTTGGCATCGGTCACAGCCCCTGATGTCGAGATCTGTATCGATCGAACTTCCCATCGCAGCGCGCATGCCGGCTTGGTCGTGTCCGGAGCTTTACCGCGGTGGATCCTGCCGACGATCCACCCGGATTTCGGAATCCCGGTAGGAGTGCATGCGGATTCGGTGAACTTGGCAGGCAGTTACGCCCTGTTCATCACGTCGCCTGCGTACGTGGGAACGATCACGGACATTGCTGCCTTAGCGCATTTGTGCCATCAGCAAGATTCCGTCCTGATAGTGGATCAAGCCTGGGGCGCCCATCTTGACTTCCTCGATGGCCGGGGAGCGCATTCCCAGGGTGCCGATGTGGTGACTACGAGTGTGCACAAAGCACTGACCGGGTATTCCCAGACTGCAGTGACATCCCTGAAGGGCAAGCGGGTGCTGCCATCGACGCTTTCGCACGGAGTGGACCTCACGGCAACCACATCGCCATCGGCGACTCTCCTCGCTTCGATCGATGCGACACGTGTGGCTCTCATGCGGGATGGCGGCAGGCGACTCGAACTACTGACCGAGGCGGTAAACGATGCGCGCGAGGCTCTCTCACGTATCTCCGGTGTGGTCGCCTTGAACGAGGCGCTTCTCGGATGCGCAGTCGACCCGCTGAAGTTGACGATTTTCGTCCCCGAAACCGGAACCACCGGTTCGGCCATCGCTGCGGAGTTGTGGGACAAGGGGATCGGTGTGGAGGCGGCCGATGCGGACACGGTCGTGATGACCGCCACGGTTGCCGATACTCCGGAAGATCTTCGCGAGGTCGTCGCAGCCGTAGCTGCTGTTGTCGACGCCAATCGGTCGACACCTCGCGCGGCAGCACCGGCGGCCACGTGGCGCGTGCAGCCGGACGTGGTGATGACTCCGCGCGAGGCGTACTTCGCCCATCGCAGGCGAATGCCCCTGGCGGAGGCGGTCGGGGAGGTAAGCGCCGAGCAGTTTTGCCCGTATCCGCCCGGGGTGCCGCTCTTGGCTCCAGGAGAGTTGGTCACGCAGGAGGTGGTCGAGGCGATCGACGTTGCTGGACGTTCCACTCGAATGGCCTACTGCAGTGATCCTTCCGCGCGAACCATCGAAGTAGTCGCTGAGGAAACGGTCCGCTAACCGTCGGCAACTAAGCGGCGCACAAGGTAGCCAGGACCGCGAGGTCAGGATCATCAACGGGATCGATGTCCACTCCACTCAGCAGTTTCGTCACGGTGCCGTCGATATCTGCTTCCACCCAACCGGCGCGATGAGAAAGACCCAAGTGTGGGACTCCGGGGAGCAGGATCGCGCCGGAGGCTACGCCGTCGTTCTCGGGAGTGGAGGGAACCGTCTCCGAAGGTGGATGCAAGACGAAAACAGCCGGGGGCAGGGGAGTCGCCAGCGATCCTGGGGTGGGGGCGTCGTCACCGATTACCGGCCCGGCCCACGCAACGAGTCCAACCGTCCCCGGATGCGGGTCTTCCGGGAGATCGTCGGTTGCCCGGAAGACCGTGGTGGTGCGCAAGAAGCCCGGTTGCGCGGCGACCCTCACCGCGACCGCGAGCAACTGCGTCCATTCACGTGTGCTTTCCGGCCAACGACCGGACATCACGAAACCGGCCAATGTCCTGTCCTTGCGGTGATACGGAGACACCTCGATGTGGGCCACTCGCCACCACCCTTCTTCCCTCACGAACTTACAGTTGTGTGGTTCTCGAGTGCGGCAAATGTGCGACATATCCGGGCTGGCACACAAGCCCCTCGGAGTGCTAACCGAACCTGAACGGTGATTGACCGACTTCACAAGTGCACGCCAAGGTAACGGCCATGTCCTGTGTGTCTCATGAAGGTCTCAACACCGGTCAGTGACGTGACCTTGCCTCAAGCGCCCCGCGGCACCACCCAATAGCGGACTACTGTCGAACAAGTCAGATGCCCTGCACGTGAGCAATTCAAGGAGTGAGCGAATACATGGGTTCCATGAGTAAGAAGTTCGCGGTCATCCTGGGCGCCTCGGCGCTCGCGCTGGCCGCGTGTTCGAGCGACTCCGGCGATTCCGCCGATAGTGGTTCCGACGACGCTGGCAGTGATGCCATCGCCGAGCAGTACGACATGAGCGGCATTGACGTCGCAGTCGGGTCGAAGGACTTCGACGAGCAATTGATCCTCGGTCAGATGATGGTCCAGGCCCTTGAGGCCGCGGGCGCCAGCGTCGACGACAAGGTCAACCTCGGTGGTACGGCGGTCGCCCGTGAGGCGTTGCTGTCCGGCGAGATCGATGTCTACATGGAGTACAACGGCACCGGCTGGACCGTCCACTTGGGTCAAGAGGATCCGAGCTTCGATCCAGATGAACTGACCACTGGTGTGCGTGACCTCGACCTGGAACAGAACAACATCGTGTGGGTCGGACAGTCGCCGTTCAACAACACCTACGGTTTCGCCTCGAGCCCTGAGGTAACCGAGGCGAACGGTGGTCCCTTCGACCTCCAGTCGATGATGGAGTACGTCCGCGACAACCCCGATGCCGTGGTTTGCATGGAGTCGGAGTTCCCGGACCGTCCCGATGGTCTGATCCTGACCGAGACCGCTACTGGGATCGAGCTGCCAGACGCGCAGCAGAACATCCTGGACACCGGTGTGATCTACACCGAAACTGCAGCGAATAACTGCACCTTCGGTGAGGTCTTCACAACTGACGGCCGCATCCCGGCACTGGGCTTGAGCTTGGTTGAAGACCCGGGCGTCAACATCCTGTACAACGTTTCCGCGACCGTTCGCGATGAGACGTACCAGGAGGCTCCGGAGGCATTCGATGGCATCGTTGATGCGATCCTCGCGCCGCTGGACAACATCAAGATGGCCGAGCTGAACGCTCGCGTGTCGGCGGAGGGCGAGGAGCCCGCGGCAGTTGCCCGCGACTACCTCGTCGAGCAGGGCATCATCGCTGGCTAGCGACGGAGAGGGCGGGGACTTCGGTCCCCGCCCTCTTGCCTAGCAGCTCCGTTCCATCGACACGGGAGACCGCGTGGAAGGTGTCACCAGTTGGTTCGACTACATGTCGAGCCGCACTGACCTCATCGTCAGTGGTTTGACCCAAACCCTTGTTTACGTCGTTGTCGTTACCATTGCGGCGGGTATCACCGCGGTTGTTGTCGCGGTCCTCACTTTGCGACACACCTTCGCCAAAGAACTTGCGCTTGCCATCTCCTCAGTGTTCTTGACCATTCCGTCCCTGGCACTCTTCACGATCTTCATCCCGATCGTTGGCCTGGGCTTCACGCCGTCCTTCATCGCGCTGTATCTCTACGCGATCATGCCGATTCTTCGAAACACGTCAACTGGTTTGGATTCGGTCGACCCGAGCGTTCTGGAATCGGCGAAGGGCATGGGCTTGACCCGCTGGCAGGTGCTTACGAAAGTGCAGCTGCCACTTGCCTGGCCTGTCATGCTCGCAGGTATCCGCGTTTCCGCGCTGCTCACCGTTGGCATCTCGGCAATCGCGACCCTCGTCGCCGGTGGAGGCCTGGGCGACTTCATCAAGAGCGGCTTGGCTCGGCTTCCACTACCCAACTCACTTGAAGCGATCTGGACCGGTGTCATCTTGTCACTGGCCTTGGCCTTTGCTATCGACTCCTTGCTCCGTGGGGTCGGCCGCTTCACCACGCCACGAACCAAGAAAGCCTGACGGGAGATTCGCCTGTGAATGTCGAACCGCTTATTCAGCTCGAGGACGTCACCAAGGCGTACCCGGGGGTTGAGGTGCCCGCCGTCAAGGAGCTCAACCTCGAGGTGCGACCTGGCGAGATCTTGGTCCTGGTCGGGCCCTCGGGCTGCGGCAAGTCCACGACTTTGCGACTGATCAACCGCATGATCGAGCCGACGTCCGGCCGGATCATTTACGAAGGTGAAGACGTCACCAAGGGTGATCCCAACGAGCTTCGACGTCGGATCGGCTATGTGATTCAGCAGATTGGCCTCTTCCCGCACCGCACAATCGCCGAGAACATCGCTACGGTTCCCAAGCTACTGAAGTGGCCGAAGGACAAGATCAACGCTCGTGTGGATGAACTCCTCGAAGTCGTCTCGATGGATCCGAAGATCTACCGCAATCGCTACCCATCGGAGCTGTCCGGTGGTCAGGCTCAGCGTGTCGGTGTGGCACGTGCCCTCGGAGCCGACCCGGACGTGCTGTTGATGGACGAGCCTTTCGGCGCCATCGACCCGATCACCCGCGATCGTCTGCAAAACGAATTCCTTCGATTGCAGGGCGAGTTGAAGAAAACCATCGTCTTCGTCACCCACGACATCGACGAAGCAGTCAAAATGGGGGATCGGATCGCGATATTGCGCGATCAAAGCGAGATCGCCCAGCTCGACACCCCGGAGCACATCCTCACGGACCCGGCCGATGAGTTCGTCGAGAACTTCCTGGGTTCAGGTGCGATTCTCAAGACCCTGACTTTGCGCCGCGTCAAGGACATCGAGCTTTCGCCGCTCGTCACCTTGAAGGAACCCTTCCAGCGTGATCAGGCACTCCGCGAGATGAATGACGCCAATACCAATGTCGCGGTCCTACTCGACCAAAACGATCATCCGACGAGATGGATCGACGAGAAGGCCTTGAATCGTTCGTCGTCGTTGACGCAATCAGGTCGACCGATCACTGTTCAGTTGCAGCCGGAAGACACTTTGCAAGATGCGCTCTCGGCCATGCTCACATCCGCTGCGGGTATGGCCGTCGTGGTCGATGCGCGCGGTCATTACCTCGGTGGCTGCACTGTGGAGAGTCTCGCGGGGCTCCTGATCCAAACCGGCCAGGAGAGTGCGAACTCGTGAGTACCGCTGTAGCGATCACCGCGGAGGACGCAGAGAAGAAGCCGTCCCGTAGATGGCGTGCGGATTCTCTCGACCTGATCGTCACGCCGGTTCTCTTCCTAATGCTGGCGACACTGCTGATCGTGGTGTGGAATTACTCCACGTTCGATCCGACTACCGAGCGGATCCTGGAGCCTTCCAAGTTGTTCCGGCAGTTCCAGCAGCAGTTGTATGTGGCGTTCTGGTCGACTGTGCTGGTTGTTGTGATCGCGGTGCCCATCGGCATCATCGTGACTCGGGAGAACGTCCCGAAGATCAAGGACACTCTGGTCAGCATCTTGGGCCTCGGCCAGGCGCTGCCCGCCTACGGCCTCATCGTCCTCTTCTTCGTGTGGCTCGGACAGGGCGCCACCACAGTGATCATCGCCCTTGCGACCTTCGCGCTGTTGCCCGTGCTCCGCAACACGATCGTGGGTCTCGAACAAGTGGACAAGGCGGTTATCGAAGCCGGCAAGGGCATGGGTATGACGGGCATGCAACGTCTACTCAAGATCGAAATGCCGTTGTCTGTCCCGGTCATCATGGCTGGCATCCGCACCGCCACCGTCATCAACGTCGGCATGGCGGCCCTGGCGTTCCTCATCGGCGGTGGGGGTCTTGGCGAGACGATCAACGCCGGCCTGAAACTCAATCGCCCCACCGCGATCTTCGTCGGCGCGGTCTTGGTTGCCCTCGTGGCCCTGGCATTCGATTTCATCGGCGGTCTAGCGCAGCGCTACCTGCGGCCGAAGGGAATCTAGGCGACCTTCGCGAGTAGATTCGCGGCGTGGTGAATGAGCGTGGAGGCGCTGACGTCGATTATCGCTTCCTGCTTGCCAATGAGCGCACGTTCCTCGCCTGGATGCGAACTGCCCTCGCACTCATAGCCGGTGGGGTTGCGCTAGATCAGTTCGTCGTTGTTGCGGGCGCTCGCAACCTAGTAACTGTCTTGGGCATCTTCGCGATCGTGCTCGGGGCGATCGTGGCGATCCTCGGCACCATCCAATGGCGTCGAGCCGACCGAGCGATGCGAAGCGGATCAAGGATGGATTCCTCCGCGACAGTGATGGTCATCGGATCCATCCTTGCGATCTTCGCCCTCGCCATCGCACTGCTGTTCGGGCTGGGATAGCGACCGCCGATGAACGAGACCGCAGCCCCGATTCCCTTCGATGATCCAGCTGGAAGAACCCGCTTCGCTTGGGCCCGAACGCTGTTGGTCACCTTCGTTGCATCCCTCCTGATCGAAAGACTCTTCTTCGCCGGATCACCCTGGAGTGTTGCGGTCCTCGTCATTCCGGTGGCCACCGTGGGAGTCCTCACACTGCTGCGTTCTCGACCCCTGCGCCATGACCCGGCAGGAATCTCGTTTACGTTTCCCGCGATCGTGGTGGGCAGCGTGCTGTTCTTGGCCGGGGCCGCCCTCGTCGGGGTCAGCCGGCTGTCGTGACCTTTTCTCGGGGAGGTAGCCCCGGTATGGACGAGACGAAGAAGAAAATCGCGCCCACGAACGTTCCGATGTTCGCAATCTGAGGATAGAGGGACTGATCGGTCAACGGGACGATGTAGGCGCCGATCGCGGAGAGCACGAAGAACGCCGAGCCGATGATGTTGAGCAGTGCCAGGAATCTCGCGCTCTGTCGGTTATCTCGACGTTGCTGGATCGGGTATCGCAGCGTGAAGAAAATCGTGCTCGCGGTTACGAAGCAAATAGCCCCAACAAGGTCAGGTGCCCAGATCACGCGCTCCTGCTGAGCCACGTTCAATGAGTTGATTAGGGCGCCGGTCATCGATGTCTGGAACAAGATGGCGCCGAACGCCTGGATCGCTGCAGCTCGTGAATTGCGGTTTGCGAACCTGCGAACAGCGGCTGCGTCCCCTCGATCGTTGATCTTCATCCGACGGCCTTGCACGAATTGGACCGAGGCACCGATTAGGTACAGGCTCGATCCAGCCAGGTAGACCAGGTTGATGACCTCGACTGGAAAGCCGGAAATGAGCGGGAAGGTGGCGCCGAGTCCGAACAGCACCGACCCCACGATGAAGGTGCTGGCGATCCACCAGCCGGAGTCCCGCGGCGCCCACAGCACTCGTGGCTGGAAGAACTGGCGCAACATCACCTCCAGCCTAGGACAGTCATGCGAGGCTTGCCCTCGCCCATCCGACCCAGTAACCAAGGAGCAGGTTGTGCAGTTGTCGACTCAGTCGCTCGCGTCGCTGGCTGGTGACATTGCCGTGCCCGATTACGACCGCGCTGCCATCTCGCCGGGTATCGCCCACATCGGAGTGGGAAACTTCCATCGCGCGCACGAAGCGCTAGTAATCGATCGACTCCTGAGGGCGGGTCGAGGTGAGGCGTGGGGGATTCGGGGCATCGCCCTGCTGTCCTCCGACGAAGCACTCGCACGAAGCATGCAGGATCAAGGTGGCCTCTACACACTCATTGAGAAGCATGCCGATGGAACCTGGGACTATCGAGTGATCGGCAGCATCCTGGATGTCCTGTTCGCGCTAGATGACGTCGATGCTGCAATTGAGGCGCTCGCTGACCCACGCATTCGTATCGTCTCGCTGACGATTACCGAGGGTGGCTACAACTTCGATCGCCTCACCGGGGAATTCATGCTCGATACCCCCGCGGTTGCCAAGGATCTCCAGCGCTCGGATCTGCCGACCACCGTATTCGGTGTCGTCACGGAGGCTCTTGCCA
>CBFIHB010000072.1:0-7835 GCA_965662415.1 Actinomycetes bacterium
GACATCGATGAAGGATGTTGTCTCGGCGCGAAACGCCTCGCGGAATCGATCGATGAAGCCGGCGTACGGATCGGTATCGATACCGAGGTCCGGATCGTCCAGGGTCGTGATCGGAGTGCGCGAGGTGATGCCGGCGCTGAGTGAATCGGAACTGCCGAAGACCTCCATGCGGACGTCATGGCCCCGTGCGTCGTGCCGGGCACCGGAGATCGATGCCAAGACCCCGGATTCGGTACGGGCGATGATGCGGGTGATGTCAGCATCGTCGAAGTCCGCGTAGTCACCCTCACCGCGGATAGCCGAGGCAGCCTGGACTGTGGCAATGCGTGACCCGCTGACCCAAGCCACGAGATCGAGATCGTGCACATGCAGATCGCGGAAAATACCTCCGCTACCGGGGAGGAAAATGCGATCGGGGGGAGTGTGGTCCCGAGACGCGAGCACTATGTCGTACAACGTTCCGAGTTGGCCGCTCGCCACCGCCTGTTGAGCTTGAGCGATTCCCGCATCGAAGCGTCGTTGGAAGCCGATCTGCAGTTGGGCACCCGAGGCTCGCGCTAGCTCGCAGATGCGACTTGTGTCGGCGATGGTCAGTGCGATGGGCTTCTCGCACAGCACCGGCACTCCGCGAACCAGTAGCTCGCCGAGCAGATCCGAATGAGCATCCGTAGCCAGCGCCATGACGTAAGCGTCGGCCTCCACTTCCGCTATCGCCGACCAGTCGATGGGCGTTGCATCGATGCGCGCAGCGAGGTCCTTCGCTCGTTCGGGAGTCCGGTTGGCGATCAAGACATCGGCTACGCGCGGATCGGTGGCGAGGTCTTGTGCACGGATGCCACCCATGCGACCAGCCCCGATAACCACTACTCGCATACCAATGACCTCTCTGTCACTCCGATAGTCAGCCACGGGTTTGTTCGTGCTCACTACTGCTTGCCAGTGGTGGCCTAGTGTGACACGATCTTCCGGCTAATTGGACCGTTCCAAGGAGAGGGCATGACAGGCCCGCATTCGCTCGACGTCCCCGAGGTGATCACCGTCGGGCGAGTGAGCGTGGACCTGTACGCCCAAGAGGTCGATGCCGCGTTCACCGATCCGCAGACCTTCCGCAAGTCAGTAGGCGGCAGCCCGACCAATGTGGCGGTCGCGGCTGCCCGCTACGGCCATCGCACAGCCGTGGTAACCAAGGTCGGCGCCGATGCTCTGGGTGACTATGTGATCGCTCGACTGGCCGAATGGGGTGTCGATACCCGCTACATCGGCCGCGATGCCGGCGCCCTCACTCCGGTTGTCCTTGCGGCCCTGGCGCCGCCGGAGGAGCCGCAGATCATCTTCTATCGGGGCGAAGCGGCTCCCGACACCACCATCACCATCTCAGAGGTACCCCATTCGGACATCGCCGATTGTCGGGTCTTCTGGATGAGTCAAGGGGCGCTCGCGCAGGGGGCCACGGCTGAATCGTCGTTTACGTGGCTCGAGGCGCGCGGGCGAAGCGAAGGACGCGACACCGTGCTGGACCTGGACTACCGCCCATCTATGTGGGCTGATGTGGCGACAGCTCGTGCTGCCGCGCAGCGGGCCATCGCGAACAGTTCCGTCGTGGTCGGCAATCGCACCGAATGCGAGATGGCGCTGGGAATCGATGATCCTGATGCGATCGCCGACCGACTGCTGTCTGAGGGCGTGCGCATTGCGATCGTCAAACTCGGGGGCGGGGGAGTTCTCTTGGCTGATGCGACGGGACGATTCCGTGTCGATCCTCTCGATATCGATGTCCTGTGCGGCCTTGGCGCCGGCGATGCCTTCGGCGGTGCCTTGGTGCACGGTTTGCTCAGCGGCTGGGATCTGGAACTGATCGGGCAGTTCGCCAACGGGGCAGGCGCTTACGTCGCAACCCAGTTGACGTGCGCTGATGCGATGCCAACAACCGAAATCGTCGAGGAAATCATCGCTCGAGGAGGCTCCAAATGAGTGGCATCGATCGCGCCCAGTACCGCGGATTGATCGAAGCGCGGGTTCGTGCCCCCGGGTCCCTCCTGACGGCTCTGCAGGCACGAAAGCGCAGGGAACTGGTGGGCCCGGACGGCAATCTCCTGATCGTTGCAGTCGACCACACCGCGCGTGGAATGCTCTTCGCCGGCTCGGATCCTCTTGCCGTTGCTGACCGCTACACGCTGCTCGATCGAGTCTCGCGCGCACTTGCGGTGCCCGGGGTCGACGGCGTCATGGCGAGCGCCGACATCCTCGAAGAACTCGCATTCCTGGGCAAGCTCGACGGTGTAGTGGCCATCGGCACCATGAACCGTGGCGGGATCATCGGCGCCCGATGGGAACTCGATGATCGACTCACGGCTTACGACGCCGACCACATCGCCGAATACGGCCTCGATGGCGGCAAGACCCTGCTGCGCATCGAAGACACCGATGGTGGCGTAGCCCGCACGTTGGAGATGGTGGCAGCGCTGTCGACCGAACTCGCGGACCGCAAGCTGATGAACATGATCGAACCGCTGCCGTACTTGATCGATGAATCCGGCCGAGCCCGACTCGATGACTCGGTGGAGCGCTTGATCAAAGTCGTCGCGATCGCGTCCGGACTGGGGTCGACTTCGGCCTACACCTGGCTGAAACTGCCGTCCTCTCCGCGTATGGCTGAGGTGGCTGGTGCGACCACGATGCCGATCGTGATGCTCGGCGGGGACCCTGGGGCTGATGCCCCGAAGACCTTCGCGGGATGGCAGGCTGCAATGGCCGAACCCAATGTGCGCGGGCTGGTGGCCGGCCGGGCCCTGGTCTACCCCGAGGACGGCGACGTCGAAGGGGCAGTAAGTGCTGCCGCCGCCATCGTGCATCCGCAAGACGGCCAATCCACGGGGAACGGGAAGTAGGGAGTACCAACATGGGCGACACATCGTCATGGTTCATACCGGCCGGCAGCGCTGCACAAGGCCGTGCGGACTTGTTGATCACGCCGGAATCGGCGGGTTGGACCTACTGCGGCCAGCATGTCTACACACTCCGCGATGGTGACCCGGCGTCCTTTTCATTGCTCGGCGAGGAAGGCGTGCTGCTCAGCCTGTCTGCTCGCGATTTCGTGGTGACCGTCGATGGCGAACGCTTCGAGATGGTCGGCCGCGACGGAGTGTTCGCGGGGGTTTCCGACTGGCTGTACCTGCCCGTAGGTGCTGAGGTGACGATCGAAGGATCTGCAGGTGAGGTAGCGATCGTCACCGCTCGAGCAACCCGCGCTTTCCCGGTGCATTACGGCAGTGCGGAGTCGGTTCCGGTCGAGGTACGCGGAGCCGGGCGGTCCACCCGTCAGGTGAACAACTACGCCACCCCCGATTCCTTCACCGAAGCCGACAAGATCAACGTGTGTGAGGTGCTCACGCCCGGTGGGAACTGGTCCTCGTGGCCACCCCATCGTCACGATGGCATCGGTGACTGCGTTGCCAACAACGAGGAGATCTACTACTTCCGCATCGGCAAACTCGATGAGCCGCACGGCGATTCCAGCGGCAGCGGGCTGTTTCGCCTGTACACGGTCGATGGCCGTATCGACGAGACATTGACCATCACGGATATGGACACCTACCTCGTGCCCGAGGGCTACCACGGCCCCACCGTGGCCAATCCTGAGTACCCGATGTACTTCCTGAATGTGCTGGCCGGTCCGGGAGAAGACCGCACGATGGCCTTCTGTGATGACCCTGAGCAGCACTGGATCCGAGCCACCTGGGACAACCAGGAACAAGACCCGCGGTTACCGATGACATCGGCCGCCGGACGAGTGAAGTAGCGAGGGGAACCCATGAAGAAGAACATCGGTGTAGCAGTCCTCGGCCTGGGCTGGATGGGTCAAGCCCACAGCCGCTCCATGCTACGAATTCCTTCTCTATTTCCCGAGCGGGCGGTGACTCCGCGACTTGTCGTTTGCGCCGATACTGAGGAAAGCCGGCGTACCCGCGCGGTCGATGACTTCGGCTTCGAGCGCTCGACCGATGATTGGCGCCAGGCGATCGACTCCGACGACGTCGACGCTGTTTGGGTGACCGCCCCCAACATGCTGCACCTGCCGATGATCGAAGCCGCAACTGCGGCTGGCAAGGCTGTCTTCAGCGAGAAGCCGATCGGTGGCAAGCCCGAACATGCCGTGCAGGCCTACCAACTCGCGCAGGGGGCGAACGTAGCCACGGGCGTGGGTTACAACTACCTGTGGGCGCCCCTCGTTATGCACGTGAAGTCGGTCATCGATTCCGGTGAACTCGGCGAGGTCACGCACTACCGCGGCCGGTTCCTGTCCATGTACGGAAGCGATGAACTCGGTTTGCTCACCTGGCGCTTCTTCCTCGAGCAGGCCGGCTATGGCGTGACCAGTGACATCTTGAGCCACTCGGTGTCCCTGGCGCAGTACCTCGTCGGTCCGATCACCGAAGTGATCGGCATGCGCAACACCACAATCACCCACCGCCCGATCGCCCAACCCGGCGCTGGGCACTACGGACGCGGAAAGCCTGAGGATCCCAAGGGCGAGGTGGAAAACGAGGACTTCGCCTCGATGCTATGCACCTTCGCGAACGGAGCCACGGGAACCTTCGAGTCCTCACGCACCATGGTCGGCCCGGAGAGCCAAAACGCCTTCGAGGTGTACGGCACCAAGGGCGCGATGGCCTGGAACTTCGAGACGATGAACGAGTTGCGCTATTACCGGCTTACCGATGATCCGAGTTCGGGCTTCACCACGATTTACGGCGGCGATCGCTTCCCGTTCCACGGTGCGTTCGTCCCGGGTCAGGCCAACTCGATCGGCTTCGAGGACCTGGTGGCCATCGAGGACCACGTGTTCTTGGAATCGCTGGCCGGGGGAGAGCGCTTCAGCCCGGGCTTCCGCGAGGCGGTCGATGTGGTCAGCGTGCAGCAGGCGCTGATCGACTCGTGGACCTCCCGCCGCTGGGAGCCCGTGGTCGACCTCGCTCCGTGAACTAGTCACAGCATCTACAAGGTGAGCGCGAAGGCTCCATGTAACTGGCCGTAACGAGTTGGTAACGCATCGGCTCAGAGCCTTCCCATCCTCGGTGTGAACCAGGACACTACGGGATCATTGGAGCGTTCCAATTCGCTCTCGGTCGAGCGGGGCCACCGACCTTCGGGGGCGCTGCAGGGGGCAGTTGGACGTTGTGATTCGACGACGCGTCCTCGAGGCGCCTAGGAGGTCTACATGAAGGTTGGCAAGTTTGCCATTGCCGCGGTCGCGGCGTCGGCACTTGTGCTGGCGGGGTGCTCGAGCTCCGACAGCGACGACAGCGCGGCGGAATCCACGGATGACGCCGCAACGAGCGAGGACTCCGGTTCCGGCGATTCCGGCGGTGGGGACAACTCGCAGTACAAGATCTGCATGGTCACCCACGGTGACGGTGGCGGCTTCTGGTCGGTTGCCAAGGCTGGCGCGGACAAGGCTGCTGAGGATCTCGGCGTGGACTTCTCCTACCAGGAGACCACCAACGACGCCCAACTGCAGGCGCAGTTGATCGAGGGCGACGTCTCCGCTGGCTGCCAGGGCATTGCGGTCTCGGCTCCGAACCCGGACGCCATCGAGGGCGCTCTGCAGACCGCTGAGGATGCAGGCGTTGCCATCGTGACCATGAACTCCGGATCTGCGGTCTTCAAGGATCTCGGCGCGTTCACCCACGTGGGCCAGGATGAGTTCATCGCAGGCCAAGAGGCCGGCATCAAGTTCCAGGAAGCGGGCGTCACCAAGGTGCTGTGCCCGATCCAGGAGCAGAACAACATCGGCCTGCAGGAGCGTTGCGACGGTGCCGCTGACACCTTCGGCAACGTAGAGAACCTGCAGCTCTCGGCTGGTCTTGCCGACCTCGCCCAGAGCCAGGCTGAGATTCAGGCGGCCCTCGAAGCCGACCCGGAGATCGACGGCATCTTCGCCCTGAACGCTGACATCGCCACCGCGGCTGCACAGCCTGCGGCGGAAGCTGTCGGTCGCGACATGGTGATCGGCACCGTCGACCTGTCCGGTGACGCCGTTCAGGCCATCGCCGATGGCGAGCTCGCGTTCGCCATCGACCAGCAGCAGTACGCCCAGGGCTACATGTCCGTCGTGCTGCTGTACCTGAACCTGCTCAACGGACACGAGCTCGGTGGTGGACAGCCGATGTACACCGGCCCGGGCTTCGTTGTTCAGGACAACGCAGAGCTGGTCCAGGAACTCGCGGCCAACGGCACGCGGTAGTACCTGAGTTGGTGGGTGGGGCTTCGGCCCCACCCACCAACACTTCCAGTGGTAACCATCGGACTTCGCAGAATCCATCTCCAGCCGGCTCGAGCGCCGCTAGCGTCATAGCCGGCCCATCTGACTCGATCGAGGGAGACCATGTCGACTACCACCGCGGTTGATGACCGCGTAGCAACGACGAGCTCGTTCACCCGACTGATGCGGCGCCCGGAGATCGGCGCTTTCATGGGCGCCCTCGTCGTCTACATCTTCTTCGCCCTGGTCGATCAGACCGGCACCTTCTTCTCACTCGACGGAACGGCGCGCTGGACGGACGTCGCCTCCACCTACGGCATCATCGCCGTTGCTGTCGCGATGCTGATGATCGGCGGCGAATTCGACCTGTCCAGCGGAGTGATGATCGGATCCTCCGGCCTATTCGCCGGCTTGCTCATCACCGAATACAACATCGCCGTGTGGCCGGCGATCTTGATGACCTTCGTGTTCGCAGCCGGAATCGGCTTCACGAACGGCTGGCTCGTTGTCACTACCGGCCTGCCGTCCTTCATCGTCACCCTCGCGATGTTCTTCTCGCTTCGCGGCATCAACCTCGGTGTCACCAAGGTGCTCACTGACACGGTCCGCGTCGCCGGGGTCGACGAGGGTCCAGATGGCGGAATGCGACCTGGGTTCGAAAGTGCCGAAGCGGTCTTCGCCTCCACGTTGACCCAATACAACTTCCGCATCGCGGTGGTGTGGTGGATCGCCCTGACGATCATCGCCACCTTGGTGCTCACCCGTACCAAGTTCGGTAACTGGATCTACGCCGTCGGAGGTGATGCGAATGCTGCGCGCAACGTTGGTGTGCCGGTTCGCCGCACCAAGATCGTCTTGTTCATGTATGTGTCGATGTCTTCCTGCCTGGTGGGCATCATCAGCCTCACGCGATTGAAATCCATGCAGGCTGGTCAGGGTGTGACCCAAGAGTTCATCTTCATCATCGCCGCGGTGGTGGGTGGATGTCTGCTTACCGGTGGCTATGGATCGGCGATCGGTGGCACCATCGGTGCGGCGATCATCGGCATGGCGTTCATCGGTATCGCCTACGCCCAGTGGAACACTGACTGGACCTGGCTCTTCCTTGGCTTGATCCTCTTCGCAGCAGTGTTCACCAACTCACTCATCCGCCGTCGCTTCCAGGGAGCTCGAAGATGACCGAGGTATCCACGAACGAACCAGCCGCACTCGCCCTGGAGAACGTGGGCAAGCGATTCGGCAGTGTCATCGCCCTGCAGGACGTGTCGATGAGCGTGCCCAAGAATCAGGTGACCTGCGTTCTGGGTGACAACGGCGCGGGCAAGTCCACGCTCATCAAGATCCTCAGTGGCGTTTACACGCCCACCGAGGGGCAGATGTACGTGAACGGTGAACAAACCACCTTCAACTCACCTCGCGAGGCTCTCGATAACGGCATCGCCACCGTGTATCAGGACCTCGCGACCGTCCCCCTCATGGCCGTGTGGCGCAACTTCTACCTCGGCAACGAGCCCACCAAGGGCTTCTGGCCGTTCCGGGGGCTGCGCACCAAGTACGCCAAGGAATCGTGCAA
>CBFIHB010000073.1:0-7460 GCA_965662415.1 Actinomycetes bacterium
ACCCGCGGATCGATCACGCGGGGGCCGGAGACGTAGTCGCCGTATTCAGCGGTATCCGAGACGCTCCAGCGTTGCTTGGCGATTCCGCCCTCGTACATGAGGTCGACGATCAGCTTCAGCTCGTGCAAGCACTCGAAATAGGCAACCTCTGGCTGGTAACCGGCCTCGACCAAAGTCTCGAAGCCGTACATGACCAGCTGGCTAGCACCACCGCACAGGACAGCCTGCTCACCGAAGAGATCAGTCTCGGTTTCTTCGGTGAAGGTGGTCTTGATGCCACCAGCACGCAAACCACCGATGGCGCGCGCGTAGGACAGGGCGAGTGGCCAGGCGTTGCCGGTCGCATCCTGCTCGACAGCGACAAGCACCGGAACACCGCGACCAGCGACGTACTCACGCCGCACCAGGTGACCGGGGCCCTTCGGTGCGACCATGCAGACATCGACGTTGGCCGGCGGCTTGACGAAACCGAAACGGATATTGAAACCGTGGGCGAAAAACAGCGCATCGCCGTCTTGGAGGTTCGGCTCGATGGCGTCCTTGTAGAGCTTCTTTTGCGCGGGGTCCGGAACCAGGACCATGATGACGTCAGCCTCAGCCGCCGCGGTGGCGGGATCCACGACGCGCAAGCCCTCTTCCTCCGCCTTGGCTCGAGACTTGGAACCCTCGGGAAGCCCGACGCGCACGTCCACCCCCGAATCGCGCAGCGACAGCGCATGCGCGTGGCCCTGGCTGCCGAAGCCCATCACGGCTACCACCCGGTTCTGGATGATCGAGAGGTCGGCGTCGTCGTCGTAGAACATCTCAGCCACAGTGGCTCACTCCTTGATTCGTGGGTGGTGGAAGGTTAGCGGGCGCACGCAGCGCTACGCGGTCCGGTCGACAGGTCGCAGGGTGCGCTCGCTGATGGAACGCGAGCCACGCCCAACCGCAACGAGACCGGATTTGACGAGCTCGGTCACACCGAAGGGTTCGAGTACGCGCAGCAGCGCTTCGAGCTTGTCGTGTGCGCCGGTTGCTTCGATGGTCACTGCATCGTTGCTGACGTCAACCACCTTGGCCCGGAACAGCTGCACGGTTTCGAGGATGTGCGAGCGGGTGTCGAGATTCGCCTTCACCTTGACCAGCATGATTTCCCGCTGAACGGAAGACTCTTCTTCGAGCTCGACGATCTTGAGTACGTTGATCAACTTGTTCAACTGCTTCGTTACCTGCTCAAGTGGCAAGCGATCAACGTTGACCACGATGGTCATCCGCGAGACCTCGGGCAGTTCCGTGGGCCCCACTGCGAGAGATTCGATGTTGAACCCGCGTCGGGAGAACAAACTCGCGACCCGTGCGAGCACACCAGGCTTGTCCTCCACGAGTACTGACAATGTGTGTCGAGACATCAGTCGTCACTCCCCCACTCGGGAGCCATGGCACGAGCAACCATGATGTCGTCGTTGCTGGTTCCAGCAGCGACCATCGGCCAGACCATGGCGTCCTTGTGCACGCGGAAATCGATCACCACGGGGGCGTCGTTCATGCCCATTGCCTTTTCGATGATGCCGTCGACTTCCTCAGCGGACGTCGCCTGCAGCCCGTAACACCCGTAGGCCTCCGCAAGCTTCACGAAGTCAGGGAACGAGTGCGAGTGCAGATCGGTGTTCGAATAGCGCTCGTTGTAGAACAACGTCTGCCACTGACGGACCATGCCCAAGCTGGCGTTGTTGATGAGCGCCACCTTGATCGGAATGTTGTTGATGGAGCAGGTAGCCAACTCCTGATTCGTCATCTGGAAGCAGCCATCGCCATCGACCGCCCACACGGTGGTGTCGGGCCGACCGACCTTCGCGCCCATGGCCGCGGGAACGGCGTAGCCCATCGTGCCCAACCCCCCGGAATTCAGCCACGTGCCTGGGTGTTCGTAGCCGATGAACTGCGCGGCCCACATTTGATGCTGGCCGACACCTGCCGTGTAGATGGAGTCGGGGCCGGATATCGCCCCGAGTCGCTCGATCACGTACTGCGGCGACAAGGTGCCGTCGTCGGGGAGGTCGTAGCCAAGCGGGTAGGTGTCACGGAGGCGGTTCAGTTGCACCCACCAGTCGCTGTATTCCGGTGTGGCACCTTCCCCGATCTCGGCTTCGATTGCCGTGATCAGTTCGGGGATCACCTCGGCGACATCGCCGACGATCGGGATGTCGGCATGGCGGTTCTTGCCGATCTCAGCCGGGTCGATGTCGGCGTGGATCACCGATGCCTTCGGGGCGAAGCTCGACAACTTCCCGGTGACGCGATCATCGAACCGGGCGCCGAGGGTGATCAACAGGTCCGACTTTTGCAGCGCACCCACCGCCGCCACAGTGCCGTGCATGCCAGGCATGCCGAGGTTCTGGGGATGGGAATCGGGGAAGGCGCCGCGGGCCATCAAGGTAGTTACCACCGGAATACCGGTGAGTTCGGCCAGGCGCTTGAGCGCCGGGCTAGCTCCGGCGCGGATGACTCCCCCGCCCACGTAGAGTACCGGCTGGCGCGACGCCAAGATCGCCCGCGCGGCCTCGCGAATCTGCTTGGAGTGCGGCCGAGTGGTCGGGTGATAGCCGGGCAAGTCGAGTTCGGTCGGCCACGAGAACTCGGTTTGCGCCTGCAGCGCGTCCTTGGAGATGTCCACCAGGACCGGACCCGGGCGTCCGGTAGCGGCGAGGTGGAATGCCTCGGCTACCGCCTGCGGGATGTCGTCGGGGTTGGTCACCAGATAGTTGTGCTTGGTGATGGGCATCGTGATGCCGCGGATGTCGGCTTCCTGGAATGCGTCGGTGCCGATGGCCGCGCTGGGGACCTGGCCGGTGATGGCGACCATAGGAACTGAGTCCATGTGCGCGTCCGCGATCGGCGTGACGAGGTTGGTCGCCCCCGGGCCACTGGTGGCCATGCACACGCCAACCCGTCCAGTGGCGGCCGCATAGCCCTCGGCGGCGTGCCCAGCTGCCTGTTCGTGGCGCACGAGGATGTGCCTGACCTTGGTGGAGTCCATCAAGGGGTCGTACGCCGGGAGGATCGCCCCACCGGGGATACCGAATACGACATCGGCCTCGGCCGCCTCGAGGGATCGAACCAGGCTCTCGGCTCCGGTGATCTGCTCGCCCATCGCTTGCTTCCCTGCCTTCTTCTCGCTCATGCGCTTCTCAATGAAAAACCCTCCACACCCGGGTGGGTAGGAGGGAGCGCGCCGATGACGTGTGCGTCAGCTGGCGCGCCTGGGTACTACGAGAATTCGTACTGTGCCGTTGGTCACGAGAGAACTGTAGCCCCCCGTGTCCCATCTGTCACCACTGGGCCGCACGAACTCTCTCCGGCAGGCCATTTCCCACACGCTGAGGAATTCACCGCTGCTTTCCTCGGTTTGGGGGGATCACAGGGAATCCCCCGGCACCTAGGACGGACCGTGGTCAGCCGGTGACCGCCCCCTTCGACGCGCTGCCCACCAACTTGGCGTACTTCGCCAGCACTCCGCGCGAATAGCGAGGAGGCAGCGGTTCGAACGACGCCTTCCGCACGTCGAGCTCGGCCTCATCCACCAGCACATCCAGGGTCCGATTGGGAATATCGATCCGAATACGATCACCGTCGCGCACCAACCCGATCGGACCGCCATCCACCGCTTCGGGAGAGACGTGCCCGACACATAGGCCCGTCGTACCGCCCGAGAAGCGCCCATCGGTTATCAGCAACACGTCCTTTCCCAGCCCCGCACCCTTGATTGCACCGGTGATCATCAACATTTCGCGCATCCCCGGACCGCCCTTCGGCCCCTCGTAGCGGACCACCACGACGTCCCCGGCTTGGATAGTGCCGTTCTCCAACGCAGCCATCGCGGCCTGCTCGCGCTCGAACACTCGCGCCGTGCCCTCGAATACGTCGACTGGGACACCTGCGTTCTTCACGACGGCACCTTCCGGGGCTAGGGAACCAGACAGGATCGTGATCCCTCCGGTTGCACCCAACGGATCTGCAAAGGACCGCACCACATCCCCGTCTGGAGCCGGCGGTGCCCATTCGGCAAGGTTCTCGGCCATGGTCTTGCCCGTGACGGTGAGACAATCCCCGTGGAGGAGTCCTTCATCGAGGAGCGCTTGCAACACCACCGGCACCCCGCCCACTTGGTCGAGGTCGAACATCAGATGGGCCCCGAAAGGCTTCAAGTCCGCTATGTGCGGGACCTTGGATCCGATCCGATGGAAGTCCTCCAAGCCAAGGTCGATGCCAACCTCGTGCGCGATGGCCGGGAGGTGAAGCACCGCGTTGGTCGAACCGCCCATCGCCATGATGATGGCGATCGCGTTCTCCAGCGATTGCTTGGTGATGATGTCCCGCGCGGTGATTCCCTGGCGAATCATCCCTACGGCGGCCTCACCGCTTCGTCGTGCCAAGTTGTCACGCCGGGCATCCACCGCCGGCGGCGACGATGAACCCAGCAGCGATAAACCCATCGCCTCCGCTGCGCTAGCCATCGTGTTCGCCGTGTACATACCCCCACAGGTGCCGGCGCTCGGGCAGACTGCACGCTCGATCCGATCGACATCTTCATCGCTCATCAATCCGCGGGCACGAGCGCCGACCGCCTCGAAGGCCGTGACGATATTGACGGTTTCCTCTGTTCCATCCGTCAACTTCACGTGGCCGGGCAGCAACGATCCGGCGTAGAGCAGAACCGAGGCGATGTCGAGTCGACCAGCGGCCATCATCATCGCCGGAATGGACTTATCGCAGCCCACCAAGGTCACCATGCCGTCGAGGCGCTCGGCTTCGACGACGGTTTCGACGGAATCGGCGATCACCTCCCGACTGACAAGCGAGAAGTGCATTCCTTCATGCCCCATGGAGATGACGTCCGAGACGGTTATGGTCCCGAATTCCATCGGAAATCCGCCGCCGGCTTCGATGCCCTGCGCGACGCCGATTGCGACATCGCGCAAGGACATGTTGCACGGAGTGATCCTGTTGTAGCTGTTAGCGATTCCGATTTGCGGTTTCTCGAAATCCGAATCGTCCATGCCCAGCGCGCGCAACATCCCCCGGTTCGGTGCGCGGTCTGGTCCATCGGTAACGAGAAAACTCCTGGGCTTCATCTGCGAGGGATTGACCATCCTCGTAGTCTAGGAACCAACACTGAGCGGGGGTACGACTGGCGCAACGCCGCAGACCATCGAAAGGCGACGACGTGACGTACCGGACCATCATTGATGCCGCACAGCTGCGCAATCTGCAGGAATCGAAAACCGAACTTGTGATCCTCGATGCACGTTTTTCCCTGGATGACGAAGCGTGGGGTGATCGGGCTTATGTCGACGGCCATATCCCGGGCGCCCAGCGTGCTGATCTTGCGCGACACCTGGCTGGACCCATCATTGAAGGAAAGACCGGACGACGCCCCTTCCCCACCGCGCAGGAGTTCGCCGAGACCGTGCGCAGTTGGGGCATCGGACCGTCGACGCAAGTTGTCGTCTACGACGCTGATCGCGGACTGATGGCCGCGGCCCGCGTGTGGTTCATGCTTCGGTGGGTGGGCCACGATGCGGTTGCCGTGTTGGACGGAGGCCTTCCAGCCTGGGAGGCAGAGGGTTTCCCACTCACCAGCGAGGTCACCGATCCACCGCTGCCGTCGTCGTCGTTCGAACTAGCTGAACGGCCTGGGATGCTCGCCGATATCGATGACGTCGATGCCGTGCGCGAATCCCAACCCACTCCTGTCTTCGATTCCCGCGGACCGGAGGGCTATCACGGCCAGGGCAAGTACTACGACCCTGTGCGGGGGCATATCAAGGGTGCGGGATTGGCCGATCGTGCCGAGACCCTCACCGAGAGCGGGACATTTCGAAGCCCGGTGCAACTCCGCGAGCATTACGACATCTTGCGCGCGGGACGCAATCCAGACGAAATCATCTTCTACTGCGGATCGGGCGTGACGGCAGCACAGAACGTCCTGGCCATGGAGCACGCCGGGCTACCAGGTGCCCGCATGTACGTCGGATCGTGGAGTGAATGGATCCTTGATCCTGAACGAGAGGTGGAACTGTGACGCAGCCTTTGCGTTTCGCTCTCATCGGTTGCGGATTCTTCGCCCAGAACCATCTGCAGGCATGGTCTGAGATGTCCGAGGTCGAACTGGTCGCCACCTGCGACATCAACTACGAGAACGCGGTTGCTGCAGCCACGCAGTTCGGTGGGACTCCCTATACCGACGCCGCCGAGCTCTTCGAACGCGAGGACCTCGACTTCGTCGACATCGCCACCACTCCCCCCACGCATCGGATGATGGTGGAGCTAGCAGCTCAGCACCGCGTTGCAGCGATCTGCCAGAAGCCGCTCGCGTGGGATATGGACGATGCCAAGGCGATGGTGAAGGCAATGGCGGATGCGGACCTGCCGTTTATGGTCCACGAGAACTTTCGATTCCAATACCCGATGCGCAAAGTGAAGGAGGTGCTCGACAGCGGAGCTATCGGGCGACCGTTCTTCGGTCGCATTAGCTTCCGGACAGCGCACGACGTCTACTCTGCGCAACCATGGTGCATGGACGCAGAGCGAATGATCATCGCCGACGTCTCCGTCCACCAATTCGATTTGACGCGCTTCTTCCTCGGTGAACCCGAACGGCTGTTCACCGAGGCGATTCGGGTGAATCCCAAGATCAAGGGCGAGGATGTCGCGACGATCGTGCTCGGGCTTCCGGGGGCCACCTGCGTTGTCGACACCAGCTACGAATCGAAGTCCGACCACAGCACCTATCCCCAGACCTTCGTCACGATCGAAGGCACCGAGGGCACCGTCACCCTTGGGCCGGACTACCACCTACAGGTGGTCTCACCGGAGGGTGTTCGCGAGGAAACCCTGCAGATCCCTGAGCATCCATGGGCGTCGGTTCCCTGGAACTGCATTCAAGACAGCGTGGTGAATGTGCAGCGGCACTGGATCCACTGTCTGCAAACCGGAGAGACGCCCGAAACAAGTGGTGCCGACACTCTGCGCGTCTTGGACCTCACCCTCGGTGCCTACCAATCCCTGGATACCGGTGAGCCGTACCAGGCCGGAAGCATGCTGTGACGCAACCACACACCATCGTCGTAGGCGACATCAGTGTCACCATCGATGGTGCGGATCTTCGCGATATCCGCTGGCGTGGTCAGGAGGCAGTGCGCCGGATCTACCCGGTGTTCCAGGATAGGAATTGGACTAATCGGCTCTTCGTCATCACCGGGGAGTCCGTCGAGGAAGTCGACGGAAGCGTCATCCTGACGGTCCGTGGCACCGGCTCGTTCGATGCCGCTCCCTTGCACTGGGAGGTTTCCGCCTCGATCAGCGATCGCGGCATCGACTACCGCTTCCACGGGACCTCGCACGGTGACTTCCTGCGCAACCGCCTGGGGATATGCGTTCTGCACCCGATGGCAGCAGCGGGAACGTCAGTCGAGGTG
>CBFIHB010000074.1:0-7439 GCA_965662415.1 Actinomycetes bacterium
GAATTCGGCTCTCCGGCTTGACGAAAGTGAATCACACCCCTGTAATACACCCGGTAGAGCATTCGCGAACCGCGCGTGGGTGCGTACTCGGGTCGAGGAGGAGTCTGGCGTGTCCGACCGAGGAACGATCGCAGAGCTCGCGCTACTGCCGATGTCTGATGTCGAGGAACTCGCGTGGCAGGAGAAGGCGCTATGCGCACAAACCGACCCCGAGGCCTTCTTCCCCGAGAAGGGCGGCAGCACTCGAGAAGCCAAGCGTGTGTGCTTGTCCTGCGATGTGCGAGATGAGTGCCTGGAGTACGCCCTCGCCAATGACGAGCGTTTCGGTATCTGGGGAGGCTTGTCCGAGCGGGAGCGGCGTCGTCTCAAGAAGCGGGCTGTCTAGCGCTCCAGGCTCGCTACCTTCGCCGGGTACCGGCGTCCCCTGCGTGGGGGTCGTACCCTGAGGCGGTGACCGAGTCCACTTCCCCCGGCCCGGTTGATCGGCCCGGATCCGGGCAGGTCAACGTGCTGGATTCCGGCATTGACTCCCTCGAGGATCCGTTCGAGGGCGATGTCTTCCTTGCCGAGGACCGCGGTCCGCTCCTGCCTCGACGGCGGCACTACGTCACGACCGTTGTCGTCTCGCACGACGGGGCTGTTTGGCTGCCTGCGGTCTTGACCACGCTGGCCCAACAGACCCGGCACTCCAATGCCGTCGTGGGTGTCGATAACGCGTCGATCGATGCCAGCGCAGAGGTGTTGACGCAGTCCCTGGGCGCCGAACGTGTGGTGCGCCGTGACAGCAACGATGGCTTCGGCGCCGCCGTGAGCGATGGGCTGGCGAGTGTGCCCCCGGTTGATCCGCCCCTGCCCGACGATGTCGTGTCGTGGGTTTGGCTATTGCACGACGACAGCGCGCCGGATCCCACGTGTCTGGAGCGCCTCCTAGATGCTGCCGACAACAATCCGTCGGCGGAGGTACTCGGGCCCAAGATCCTCGGCTGGCATGACCGACGACTCCTGCTGGAGATCGGTGTGTCGGTCAATGCCGACGGCCGGCGCGTGACCGGCCTAGAACGACGCGAACACGATCAAGGTCAGCATGACGGTGATCGCGATGTTCTGGCGGTGAGCACCGCCGGGATGCTGGTGCGCCGAGATGTGTGGGACGAACTCGTCGGTTTCGATCCGACGTTGCCGCTGTTTCGAGACGACCTCGATTTTTGTTGGCGCGTGCATCGAGCCGGCGGTCGGGTGCTGGTGGCCACCGATGCGGTAATCCATCACCGGGAAGCATCCGCACACGGGCGGCGTCAGACCGGCGTGCGCCCCCACCGCGCCGACCGGGAAGCCGCCGTTCGGGTGCTGCTGGCCCACGCGCCGGCAGTCGCCGCGCCCTTCGTGGCCCTCCGCCTGTTCATCGGGAGTGCGATCAGGGCTGTGGTCTACGTGATCGGCAAGGACCTGCGGGCTGCTCGCGAGGAGGTGGGGGCGGTGCTCGCGGTAGGGGTCCACCCTCGCCGACTTACTGCCTCGCGGCGATCGATCGCGCGAACCAGCACCGAGCCGGCATCGGTCACCCGGACACTACGGCCGAGCACCTTCGATCAGGTGCGCGAAGCCGCCGAGGCTGCCGGTGGGCTTCTCACCACCAGTTCGGCATCCGCACCATCGTCCATCAGCGCGCTGGAATCCGGTCCGATCGACGACGAAGCGGCCTATCTGCCGGATGAATCTGCCGGTTTCCTCCGGCGTCTCCTGGTCAAGCCGAGCGTCCTGGTCACCTTGGTGCTGTTGGTGATCGCGGTGATCTCCACCCGGGCGCTGTGGTGGGGTGAGGGTGTCCTACAAGGTGGTGCGCTCCTACCGGTGCCGCCTGGTGCGAGCGATGTATGGGCCACGTATATCCGGGCCTGGCACGATGTTGGGCCTGGTTCCACCGCGCCCTCACCGCCGTATCTGATTGTCGTGGCCACGGTCGCCACCGCGCTGTTCGGCAATGCCGACTGGGCCATCAATCTGCTCTTGCTGCTTGCGGTACCCATCGCTGGCTGGAGCGCGTACTTCGCCGCCCGGGGCATGGTCGTCAGCAAGGTGATCCGCGCGTGGATGGGTGCGGCCTACGCACTGCTCCCGGTGATGACCGGGGCTGTCGAACAAGGGCGCATCGGCACCACCATCACCGCGATTGCGCTGCCGTTTGCCATCCGCTCGTTCATTCGCCTATCGCGCCGAAGGGGAACCGTGCGCAGGGCGGCCGGAACCGCCCTACTGATGGCGGTCATTCTCGCGGCCACTCCCACGGTGTGGCTGGCGGGATTCGTGGTTGTCGTCATCGCGATTGCCTTCACGTGGCGACGTGTAACTACCTCGGCGCTCGATGCGCATGCCGCCTTGGCCATAACGATCCGCTTCGCCGTCGCCGTCATGGTTCCGTTGCTCGCCTTGATGCCGTGGACCATTCACCTGCTCGCAAACCCGTCGCTGTTCTTGCTCGAGCCAGGCTTGAATGTGCCGGGGATCATCGATCCGAATCTGCGACCGATAGACGTCTTGTTGTTGCACCCCGGCGGTCCGGGAATGAACCCCCTGTGGATTACCGCAGGTATCGTTTTCGCCGCACTGCTCGCGCTATTCCGCAGGGACACTGCGCCGATCGTCGGGGCGTGGTGGGTGCTCGGTTTGGTCGCGCTGACCCTCGGGGTAGCGCAGTCATTGGTCTTCGTGATCGCGCCTGGCTCGATCACCGAGATCCGCGCGTGGCCCGGCCCCATGACACTCCTGTTGGGTCTGGCCATGATCGCTGCCGCCGGAGTTGCCGTCGAGGGTCTGCGCGAGCGCTTCGCCGGGCAAAGCTTCACGCTCGGTCAGCCTCTCGCCGTGATCGCAACGCTCTCGGCTCTCGCAGCACCCGTCCTGGCTGCGGCCTGGTGGATCCCCGGCAACGACAACGTGGTGGTTCGCGCACCAGCGGTGGACGTTCCCGCATTCGTGGCCGCCGAAGCAGTAGGACCCCAGGCACCAAGGACACTCGTGCTCTCCGACGACGGCCAAGGCGAAGTCGCCTACACCCTCCTGGGAGGTTCGGCGTTGATGCTCGGCGCGGCCGACACTCCACCTCCCGCGAGTGTGTGGCCCGCGATCGACGGGTACGTCGCGGATCTGGCCTCCGGTCGCGGCGGAGGTGAGGTCGACGCCCTTCGCTCCTACGGCGTCCGATACGTGAAACTCGCGCCGGAATCCTCGCGTTCGATCGTCCCCGCGCTCGACTCCGAACCCGGGTTGCGGCGTTTGGCAAGCGCCGAAGGCGAGGTGTTGTGGCGTATTAGCGGCGTAACCTCGCGCGCTCAAGTACTCGACGTCGATACGGCCACGGCGGAGTTCGTCCCCACCGCACTGGACTTGGCTCAGCCTGAAGTGATCGGTACCGATCCGTACGTCGATCAGCCGTTGCCCGAGGCGCTGGATATCGATCCTGGCCCGCGCGTGCTGTGGCTTGGTGCAGATGCGAACGCAGGTTGGTCAGCGCAGATAGACGGGCGGCAACTCGCCCCGGCCGAACTCCCCGAGCCGTTGGATTGGTCGGCGGCCTTCGTCGTTCCAGTGCAAGACGCGACATCCGAAGTCCGCGCGTCCTTCGATGATTCCCCGCGCCAACGTTGGCTCATCTTCCAAGTGATCGTGATCGCGGCCCTGGTGATCCTGGCGCTACCCGAGCGCCGGGTGGTCGACCCAGATCCCGATGATCCGGATGCCCCGGATGCACCCGGTGCCGATTCGCCCACCGGCCACGAGCAGGTGACGGCATGACCTCCGATACGCACACTGCTGGCCTCGATCCGAAGGCTGGGCCCACAAGCGCGCGCCCCGGTAGCGGGCTTTCGCGGTGGTGGGCTCCGTTGATCGTCGTGGTCATCATCGCGGTGGTGGTCGGGGTCGGGCAGGTCATCTGGGCCCAACCCGCTGCGCAGCCCCCACCGGCGGTAGTTGCTGAGCCGATCCGCTCGAGTGTTCTGCTGTGTCCCGAGCCGGGGACCGGTGGAAATCTCGGCGTGCGCGTGACCGCGGCAATCGTTCCCGGCCAACCGGGTCAGGACTCCTCACCGGGGGAAGCCGGGCTTCGCACCCTGCCGGGAGCCGAATCGGCGAGCTCGAATCTGAAGGTGCCCGGTGAGCAGGGTCAGATCGAGGCGTTCGGCACCGAACTGCCGCCAGTCGAGGCGTTCGGTGAAGGCTCGCTGGCGCCCGGACTCGTCGCCGATCAGTGGGGCCGGGATCCCAGCGGGCGTGGGCGTGGCATGGCCAGTACCGCCTGCGCGCCGGCCGCCTCGGACTTCTGGTTCGTCGGGGGCGGCGCCGTGGCCGGTCGTGTCACCCGGGTGGTCCTGGTTAATCCGGATGTCACGTCGGCGATCGTGGACGTGATCATCCACGGGCCGGAGGGCGAGATCGATACGCCCACCACCCGCGGCATCGTGGTGCCCGGGCAGGACCGCGTGACAGTTCGGTTGGACGAAGTGGCACCGGGAATCAACGGCGCTGCCTTCCACGTGATCGCACGCTCGGGTCGGGTGGGCGCCTCGGTCGATGATGAACAGCGCAGCGGACTCGATGCCGTCGGAACGGACTGGATCCCGGCGGCCGCTGAGCCGGCGACGACGGTGTACGTGCCGGGTATCTTGGCTGGTGATGGAGCGCGCGTGCTGTCCATCGTTTCCACAAGCGACAACGACGCCATCGTGAGTGTGCGCGTCCTCGCGCAAGATGGCAGCTACGTCCCATTCGAGCGCAGCAGCATCGTCGTGCCCGCTGGTGCCGTCACCACACTGGATATGACCCCTGCGCTCCCACCGACGCCGGACGGCGTTGCCCCGGCTACTTTGGAACTCACTGCGGACCACCCGATCGTCGCTGGTATGCGACAGTTCTTCGGCGGCCGCAATGTGCAAGACGAGGCATCCTTCACCGCGGGCACGCAACCGTTCACCGGGCCGGCTGCGGTGAGCGGGCTTCCAGTGCGCGGTGCAACGGATGTGAAGTTGCAGATCTCCGCGCCGTCCACGGGGGTCGAGGTCGATGTGACCATGTTGCCCTTCCGTGGCGGCACGCAGGTGGCGGAGCCGACCGAACCGGTTCGCGTTTCGGTTCCCGCAGGTGAGGTGCGGGTGATCACCTTCGAGCCGCCCACGGATGTCGATTGGTTCACCGGCGTCATCACTCCAGCACCCGGTTCCGGGCCGGTACTGGCCGCGCACCGGATCAAGGAACGTTCGGATTTCGGCGATCTCATCACCGGCTATCCGTGGAAGCCGCTGCGCAATCGGGTGATCGTTCCGAAGGCTGTTCCCAGCGAAGCGGTCGCCACCCGGTAGTGCTATCGGCGCGGCTGCTGTTCATCGTGGGATGACCGCACTAGCGTGCCGGGCGTGAGTCGTCGTCGTTGTTCCAAGCCGTCGTGCACCCAACCGGCGGTTTCTACGCTCACATATGTCTATGCCGATTCCACCGCTGTGGTCGGCCCACTCGCGACCTACGCCGAACCGCACTGTTACGACCTGTGCCAGATGCACACCGACCGGCTTACCGCTCCACGCGGCTGGGAGGTGGTGCGCATCACTCCCGATCCGGAGGCACTCAAGCCCAGCAGCGATGACCTCGAAGCGCTCGCCAATGCCGTCCGAGAAGCCGCTCGGCCGCGCTTCGAGCCAAGCGAAGCGCCCGAGGCAGATGATGCGCCGGCTCCAGCTGCGGCCCGCCGTGGTCACTTGCGGGTAGTGCCCGAAATCGCGAAGTTGCAGGCCGACACGGTCGAGGATCGCCGACCGCACTCCTCGCAGCACCCAGCGGGATCTCGAAGTGCGACTGACGAGACGATCGATAATGACCGGTTGTGGTGAGCCACTGAACGTCTAGCGCCGATAGCCTTACCGGGTGCGCGCCCTCGACTCGATCATCAAGGCCTATGACGTCCGTGGGATCTACCCCGATCAGCTCGATGAGGACCTTGCGCACGACATAGGCGCTGCTTTCGTCAATGTCCTCGGTATCCGAGTCAGCGACGGCGGGCCGGGCTCGGTGGTCATCGGTCACGACATGCGCCCCTCTGGTCCGGATTTGGTGGCCAGCTTCGCCGACGGGGTCCGCGAGCAGGGCTGCGATGTGGTGCTCATCGGACTGTGCAGCACCGACGGGCTGTACTTCGCCGCCGGCTCATTGAACGTGCCCGGGGCGATGTTCACCGCGAGTCATAATCCGGCCCAGTACAACGGCATCAAGCTCTGCAGGGCTGGCGCCGCCCCGGTCGGACAGGAATCAGGTCTGCGCGAGATCACCCAACTGATCGTGGACGGCATCCCGACATTCGACGGCCCGCTCGGTGCCGTGAGCGAGCAAGACACCCGGGTCGCGTACGCGAAGTACCTGCGCGAACTGGTCGATCTGTCGACCATCCGCCCGCTGAAGATCGTGGTCGATGCCGGTAACGGCATGGCCGGGTACACGGTCCCGGCTGTGTTGTCCGACGCGGCAGGCCTGCCGAGCTTGCCGCTAACCATCGATGCCATGTACTTCGAACTCGACGGCTCGTTTCCCAACCACGAGGCCAACCCCATCGAGCCGGCGAATCTGGTCGATATCCAGGCGCGGGTTCGCGAGGTGGGGGCCGATATCGGACTGGCTTTCGACGGGGATGCCGACCGTTGCTTCCTGGTCGACGAGAAGGGCGATGTCGTCAGCCCATCCACGCTTACGGCCTTGATCGCCGATCGTGAGCTCGCCAAGCACCCGGGCTCGATCATCATCCATAACCTGATCACCTCGAAGTCGGTTCCCGAAGTGGTGATCGAAGGCGGCGGCACACCGGTGAAGACCCGGGTGGGGCACTCGTTCATCAAGGCCACGATGGCCGAGAAGGATGCCGTATTCGGCGGCGAGCACTCCGGTCACTTCTACTTCCGCGACTTTTGGCGTGCCGATTCCGGCTTACTCGCTGCGATGCACGCGCTCGCTGCGCTAGGGAGCACACCCGACGGCACCACGCTTTCCTCGATGCTCACCGCCTACGACCGCTACGCCGCATCAGGGGAGATCAACACCGAAGTCGAGGACCAAGCAGCCGTCACCGCGTCCATCGAGAAGAACTTCACTGCACAAGGTGGTGTCACTACCGACCATATGGACGGCCTGACCGTCGATGGCGGCGACTGGTGGTTCAACGTCCGGCCGAGCAATACCGAACCACTCCTTCGCCTCAACGTCGAAGCCAAGGACGATGCGACGATGCAGCAGTTGCGAGACGATGTCCTCGCCATGATGCGAGGGGGCAACTCGTGAGCGAAGACCAGGGCCGCAACCAGTACCCGGGCTCCCCACTCGGGCTGTCCCCGCACTTGTGGGACGTGCTTGCCTGCCCGTGTCCGCAGCACGCGAAAGTCGAGGCCGATGAGGATTCCGGCGAG
>CBFIHB010000075.1:0-7086 GCA_965662415.1 Actinomycetes bacterium
AGGCGTCACATCGCCTGGCGCCGCCGTGGCAGGCAGCGCGCCGGTCACCATGCATCCGATCCCGAGGGCAACGCTGGCAGCGACGGCGGTCATCTTGGTCTTTGCGGCACGAAGTAACGGCGTCATAGGCCTGACCCAAGCAAGCCCGAGATCAGTGCGCAAGCGCCTCCGCAAGCGAAAGGTCAAAATGGGGTACTAGCTCCCCCAATTGGACTCGAACCAATAACCCTTCGATTAACAGTCGAATGCTCTGCCAATTGAGCTATGGGGGATTGAACTGCGAGGAGGAGACTATCAAGCCGCTCCACGCACCCGCGATCGCCAACCTCGCTCGCTAGTCGGTGGCCACCTTCGGGCGTCGAGGCAGCCGGCCATGGCACAACGTGTGGGCTTCCTTGCTCGGGACTCCCAAGATGGTCATCGCGATCTCGACTACGTCGTCACCTCTGGTGATGGGCAGTTTCGGGTCCAGGATGCGCAACCCGATGAAGTGCAAGATAGCCCCCAGGATTGTGATCGACTTGGCCTCGATCAATGTCGCGTCGAAGCGACCCGCGGCTATTCCAGCCCGGATGTCCCGCTCGAGTTCGCCCTCCTCATTCGGGCGGTACTTCGGCCCCCAGACGAATCGTTGGGTATGCCACAGGACATGTGAGTGCTCGATGTGGCTATCGGGCATCCGGATCATGAACCGCCCGAAGGTTGCCAAGCGCAGGGCTGGATCATCGATCTTGGACACGACAGGTTCGATCCAGGTGCTGAACTCGGCGAAGGAGCGAACGCCGGCGGCGGCGAAGAGATCGGCCTTTGATTCGTAATGGTTGTAGATGGTGCCGACGGCAACACCCGCTTCGCGAGCGATGTCATGGACACTCACGTCCGGTCCCTCGTTATAGACGGACTGTCGGGCTGCGAGGATGAGCGAGTCCTCGATTTCGGCCTTGCGCTGTGCCCGCGAACGACGTTCTTGGACCATGAGACCTCCACCTTGAGCGGCAGCGCCTCATGCTAGTGAACCGACGGCAACTCAACCCGCACTGGCATACCCGGATAGGTACCGCCCGACGCTCCCACGGAACGCCGGGCGGTTTCCCCCCGCGCGAGCGCCCATGATGCGCCCACGAATTAGCAGCTGGACTACTCGCCGGCGATATTCGCGGCCTTGTCCAGACCCTTCTCGAGATCCTCGATGGCGGCATTGACATCGCCCTTGTCCATCGCCTTGCTCGCCTTCTTGGAAGCCCGGGAGAGTGCCTTGTCAATGTCCGTGTCGACAGCGTCCACGGCAACGGCCACGATGGCGGCCTCTCCATCATCGAGGTAGGCGCCGAGTTCCTTCAGATCCTTGCGGGACATGCCACCTGCGAAGTGTCCGATAGAGCCGGCCACAACACCGAGTCCAGCCGCTCCGCCAACTGCCGAGGCGACGACCGCCAGGCCCGCGGGCGGGAAGATCGCGCCGAGGATCGCTCCGCCCACGATGCCCACTCCCGCGGCAACCTTGCCTGCATGGGTGGTCTCATGGACGTGCAGACGCCCCTTGTCATTGCGCTCCACCAGGGCTGCGGTCAGGTGGCGGATCTCACCGGCATCCTGGATCTCACGCAGGGCTTCCAGGTCAGCCTTGGCCACGTCGATCGACTCGTAGGTGGCCGCGTACATCACGTACGTCTTATCACTCATTTCTCTCCTCATGGGGGTTCATGGCCGGCACTGCCAGTCATGTGAACATTGTTTGGTTGAACATCGTTCACCGTATCAGGTACTTCTGAAGGCGCGCATCCCCCAGGGCGAACTCCAACCAACGAGGAGGCGAACTTCGGGTGCGGCTCCGACTAGATGCCTAGCGAGGCGCGCAGATCCGCCAATGCTCGATCAGCTCGTGCGCGCAGGTCCGGGTCACCGGGATCCAATCCCGAATCGAAGACGATCGACCAGCGGATCCCCTCGAGCCCGGCGCCCGGGTCGCGCCTGGCCACCAATTGCGCGCCCGCCTCCTCACCGAGGTCGACATATTCAGAGACCACCACGGTGTCGGTCACCCGATCGCGGACAGCGGCCGGCAGGTCTCTTGGATCGTCGACCCGGATGGCCACCTGAGCGGGCCCAATACCCGGTCCGGAGTCCAAGGTGAGCACGAACTGCGGCTCTTGCCACTTTCCCTTGATGACATCTGCCCATGGATAACGGGCTGAGCCGCGCTGGTCGTAGAGCGCCTCATCGGTAGCAACAACATAGGTGGGCTCCTCGGGCGAGGACGTGCCGATGCCCCAGGCGATGATCCGTTCGTTGTCGCTGATTCCCATGGACTCTCGAAGCGCTGAGTCGATTCGGCCGCGCCTGAATCTCATGCCTCCCCCACGGCCTGCTTGAGCAGACTGCGGCGATACTGCTGGAGGGCCTGAAGGTCCTGGCCGAGTCGTAACTGCTCATCGGTGTCTTCGGTTCGCTGCAGCCGACCCATCAAGTCCTCGATTCGTCGACCGGCATCGACCTCGAGCAACCTCGCGATCACTCCGGTCGCATAGCGGGAGTCCTGCCCATCCATCGCCGGCAGTGGTTCGACGGCGAGTTCGCGCACGAGAGTTCGTACTTCGTCATCGGGGCAAGCCGCGAGCACCGCATCGATCCAGGCCAATCCCTCGACATCCGCCTGCGGACCGCCGGCCGCGACGATCGCTTCGTGCACCGAGATCGCTCGCGGATGGGTGAACGCAGGGGTTTCCACGCTCGCGTACCAGTCGGCAACGGCATTCGGGTGCTGCAGGGCGCACTTCAATGCCTCACGCTCGACCACTAGCGCAGGATCACCGGGCCGCGGAGCCCGGACGTTGTGCGCGGGAGCAGGGGAAGCCCCACCGACCGCTTTGGCGACATCACTCACGTCCATTCCCAGCCACCCGGCCAGACGTCGGGTGTATTCCGGGCGCAGCGCACCATCACGAATCTTTCCCACTATCGGCGCCGCATCACGCAGCGCTGCGATCCGCCCTTCGGCGGAGTCGAGATCGTAATTTGCGATGGTGGATTTGATAGCGAACTCGAACAACGGCACCCGGTTGTCCACCAATTCGCGCACCGCCGTATCCCCATGCTGCAACCGCAGGTCGCACGGATCTAACCCTGAGGACTCAACCGCAACGAACGTCTGACTTACGAACTTTTGATCCTCTCCGAACGCCCGCATCGCGGCCTTCTGTCCGGCGGCATCACCATCGAAGGTGAAGACCACGCTGCCCTTCATCTGATCGTCATCCATCAGCAAACGCCGTAAGACCTTGATGTGATCGGAACCGAAACTGGTGCCGCAGGTTGCGACGGCTGTAGGCACTCCCGCGAGATGGCAGGCCATGACATCGGTGTATCCCTCGACGATCACCGCCTGCTGCCCCTTGGAGATGTCCTTGCGAGCCAGATCGATGCCGTAGAGGACTTGGCTCTTCTTGTAGATGGGAGTCTCCGGGGTGTTCAGGTACTTGGGGCCATCGTCGTCATCGAGCAACTTGCGAGCACCGAAACCCACCACGTCTCCCCCGAGATCCCGGATGGGCCACACCAAGCGTCCACGGAATCGGTCATAGACACCGCGATTGCCTTGGCTGACCAGTCCCCCAGCCAAGAGTTCTTCGTCGTTGAATCCCTTTCCGCGCAAGTGCGAGGTGAGCGCATCCCAGGACTTGGGTGCGAACCCGACCCCGAAGCGCTCCGCCGCGGCGGCATCGAACCCACGCGAGGTGAGAAACTCCCGACCCACCTGTGCGGCGGGTGAGGCCAATTGCTCCCGGTAGAAAGCCGCCGCCGCCTTGTGAGCTTCGACCAATCGAGTGCGCACTCCCTGCTGCCGATTGATCGCCGCGCCACCTTCTACGTAGCGCAACTGCACGCCGGCCTTCTCTGCGAGTTTTTCGATCGTCTCGGCGAAGGTCAAATGATCGACGCGTTGGACGAAGTTGATGACATCGCCACCTTCACCGCAGCCGAAGCAGTACCACATCCCGCGGCTCGGAGTGACATGGAAACTCGGGCTGCGCTCATCATGGAACGGACACAAGCCCTTCAAACGGCCGCCACCAGCGGACTTCAAGGTGACGTATTCGCGGACAACATCATCAATACGGGCCTGCTCACGAACGAGAGCTACGTCCTCGTCTCTGATCCGCCCGGCCATGGTCTGATCCTAGGTTCGATCCAGCATGTGACGATCAGCGCGCTAGGCGCTTATGCCAGTGCACGATGCTGACGTCCGTAAGGCTGGCTACCTGGTCGATGATCACCCGGAATCGCTCGGCGTCGGTGGCCGCTTGCTCGTAGGTAGGCCGCAGCCAGGGTTCGAGGGAGCGCCCTTCTTCCAAGGTAAGTGCGTGCACCACTTCGGCGATGATCTCCCGCTGGCGCTCGTATTCGACCTCAGCGCCCGCGCGTTCCATGACGTACCGCGCGGTGATCGCCTTCATCACCGCGACTTCTTGACGGACTTCGTCAGGGACGATCAATTCCGCCGAATAGCGGGTCAACGGCCCATCTCCGTAGGCCATCTGGGTGGCGATCTGGGCGCTCACACAGAACCGGCCGATTAGGTAGCTGGTGAAGTGTTTCAAGGCCACCATGTCCCGGTGCGATCCTTCGAAGTGTGCGGGCCAGTAGTCCAGGCTGCGCAGCCGGTCGATTGCCGCGTCGAGTTCTTCGGGTGAGGCATTCGGCAAGTAGCGCTCGTGGGCGATGGCCACTACCTCCCGCCGCACGGCCTGATCCCCTAGCCAGTCCACATCGACCAGTCCCACGTGTACCGCATCTTCGACATCGTGCACTGAGTAGGCGACGTCGTCGCTCCAGTCCATGACCTGCTCTTCCAAACAAGTGCGTTCGCCCGGGGATCCTTCACGAACCCAGGTGAACACGTCGGTGTCGTCGGCGTAGTAGCCGAACTTGCGCTCGCCGGGCTTTCGAGCCCACGGGTACTTGCACGACGCATCCAGACAGGCGCGGGTCAGATTCAGTCCGGCGCTGCGGTCGAGATCGGTATCGAAGACCTTCGCCTCCAACCGGGTCAGTACGCGAAGCGTCTGCGCGTTGCCCTCGAAGCCACCGATCGATTCGGTCAATCGGTCGAGTTCGTCTTCCCCGTTGTGTCCGAACGGCGGGTGGCCGAGATCGTGTGCGAGTCCGGCGACCTCGACTACATCCGCATCGCACCCCAGCGCTTCCCCGAGTTCGCGTGCGATTTGGGCCACCTCGAGGGTGTGGGTCAGGCGCGTGCGCGGAAAATCGTCCTGTCCGGCCACCATCACCTGGGTCTTGGCCGCAAGGCGACGCAGGGCCGATGAGTGCAGCACCCGGGCACGATCACGGGCGAACGGACTGCGAACACCTTCCTTGATCGGCTCGGTGACAAGACGTGCGGTATCGACAGCGGTATAGCCGGGGACTTCGCGCACGTTCACGAGCGCGACACTAGCGATCGTTCTACGAGCCCACGATGGTCGGCAGCGTCCAGCGGGTGAAGGCATGGTGGCGAAGCAACGCGGCCACCTCACGGCCCACGTAGTCCGATGTCAGCGACACGTTCGAGCCGTGCTCGGTTGGGGATACATGTGCGTCGATACCGAGTTCGCCCGCGGTTGCTTGCACCCGGGCGACATGTGCGGGATCCGTGACGATAGTGGCCGACGACCAGTTCAAGTCCTTCATCACTGATGCGACCACACTGAGCGGGCCGACGGTGTCGGCACCGGTATCGAAGGTGATGACATCGGCCGGTGGCACACCCTCGACCCACAACGCCGCCCGGGTCATTGCGTGGGCTCGCGGCGGTCCGGTGACGATCACTACCGGCGCGACTCCTTCGCGATACAACTCAGCAGCGTGTTCGATCCTCGCCGCACGGGTTGCCTCCGGGTCTCCCCACACCCGTCCGGGATCGAGCATCACGATCGCCTGGCTGGTCGAGCGATCGTCGAGCTGCGAGGCAATCACCACCTGCACGGTCGCGCCGACCGGGATGAGCAGCGCCACCGCCATCACCAATGTCAAGGTAACGGTGCTGGCCGCACGTGCTGAGCCGGGAAACCATCGAGGTGAAGCCGGGGTGCTTGTCGACCGCGAATACCGAGGGCTATCGATCTCCGCCGATTGGGCGCGCGTCAGCACCGGGGAAGCCACGCCCCAATCGTCACACGCGCCACACTCGTTTCACGGTTCCGACACAGGCCGCTGAGGCCCGGTCGGTGCCGGCCGATCCGAAGCGGGTTGATTAACGAGTATCGCTGCCCGTACCCCCGGCCTTCTCGATAGCCGAGCGTCCGGCCTCGAGTCGCGCGACCGGCACCCGGAACGGCGAGCACGAGACGTAGTCCAGGCCCACCTCATCGAAGAAGTGCACCGAGTCAGGATCGCCACCGTGCTCACCACACACTCCACAATGCAGACCCGGGCGGGTACCTCGACCTTTGTCTACGGCCATGCGCACGAGCGCGCCCACGCCCTCACGGTCGATCGACTCGAACGGCGACACGGAGAAAACGCCCATCTCCAGGTAGGGACTGAAGAAAGCGGCCTCGACATCGTCGCGGCTGAAGCCCCAGGTGGTCTGGGTGAGATCGTTGGTGCCAAAGGAGAAGAACTGTGCGGATTCGGCGATTCGATCCGCAGTCAGCGCAGCCCGTGGGAGCTCGATCATCGTGCCGATCGGGAATCCGAGCGGGCAGCCGTTCTTGGCTTCTACCTCGGCGATCACTTGCTCGGCTTCTGCCCTGGTGAATTCGAACTCCGCCGACGTAGCCACCAGCGGGATCATGATCTCCGCCTGCGGGTCCTTGCCTTGCGCGCGCAGAGCACACGCGGCCTCTGCGATCGCGCGGACCTGCAACGCGAAGAGCCCCGGAAGCACAAGGCCTAGCCGAACGCCGCGCAACCCGAGCATCGGGTTTTGTTCGGCGAGGCGATTGACTTCGCGCAACACGTCCACCTTCGCCTGGTCGACCTGACCGCGTTCCTTGTCCAAGGCCACCTCGACCGCTAGTTCGGTGCGGTCGGGCAGGAATTCGTGCAGCGGCGGATCGATCAACCGGATCGTTACCGGCAGGCCGT
>CBFIHB010000076.1:0-6968 GCA_965662415.1 Actinomycetes bacterium
GTCGGAATACGAGTCGACGTAGACGAGGTGGCTGGCTAACGATGGAAACTCGACCCTTCACCGCGCCCAGACCCACGGAGTACGCGGCAATACCCAAGGCGGTTGGCCTCGATTCAGCGCCCCCGGAGCTTCCTTCGGGACCGCGGCCCCGCGTGCCCGGTCAGTTGCTCTGGAGCTTCCAGCGAGATACGCCGAGATTCCTGCTCGATCTGCGTGACCGCTACGGCGATGCTGCGTCCTTCTACTTGAATCGCCAACTGTTCATCGCCCTGTTCGCCCCAGCCATGGTGCACCAGGTGACGGTGGCCCAGCAGAGTTCGTTCATCAAGGGAGTTGGTTTCGAGCGCATGCGCAAGGTGCTCGGCGAAGGCCTACTCACCAACGAGGAGCCCATCCACTTGCGCCACCGCCGGATGATGCAGCCGCCGTTCCACAAGTCCCGGTTGGATGGCTACGCCCAGCAAATGTCAGATCTGACACGAGGAACGATCGATGCCTGGCTGCCCGGCAGCACGATCTACGTCGGCCCCCAAATGATGCGTCTAACCCTGTTGATCGTGGCGCGAACGCTGTTCGGTACCGATGCCGATCGCTACACCGATCGAATCGCCGAATCCATGGATATCGCCATCGATCGCATCGAGCGAACCATGCTGCCGGGATTGGACCGATTCGATTCGCTTCCCTTGCCGTACTGGCAGGCGTTCCACCGCGCTGCCGACGATCTCGCGGAGATCGCCGAGGATCTGATCCGCGAGAGGCGCGCCCGCGGTGTCGATGGCGATGACCTCCTCGGGCTGCTGCTGGCGCTGCGCGACGAAGACGGATCGGCCTTCACCGATGCCGAAGTCCGCGATGAAGCACTCACTCTCATTCTCAGCGGCCATGAGACCACGGCCAACGCCCTGACCTGGGCCTTCAGTTGGCTCGGCACCCGACCCGACGTTCATGCAGCCCTGCGTCGCGAAGCCCTGCAGCAGGATTGGGTGACCGGTTCCGCGCCTGCCACCGTGGCCGACGTGATGTCGTGCGAAGTCGCTGGACAGGTCATCTCCGAGACACTGCGGATGGCACCTCCGGTGTGGGTGGCTCCGCGCCGAGCGCTCGCCGATGTGGACATCGAAGGAGTCAAGGTTCCTCAGGGGGCACACGTGCTGATAAGCCAGTACGTGACCCAGCGCGATCCACACTTCTTCCCGAAACCGCACACCTGGCAACCGAGCCGGTGGACAGAGCAACTTCACGCTTCGTTGCCGCGCGGTGCCTACTTTCCGTTCGGTGCCGGCACCCGCAAGTGCCTCGGCGATCAATTCGCCTTGCTCGAGTCTCGCATCATCTTGTTGCACGCTGCGGCTCGAACCCAACTCGTGGCCGCGGATCCGAACTGGCCAATCCCCAAGGCCGAACCGCGGGCCACCTATCGCGCACGCGGGCCGGTTCCCATGGTGGTTACCTGATCCGTTAGGGACCGACTTACCGTTAGCCCATGCAGCGGCCCGTGATCCTCGCAGTTGCACTGGCCGTGGCCTCATTCTTCGCCGTCCCCTCCGTCGCGCCAGCGAGTGATCGGGCCCAGGCGGTCGCCGACTGGTCGATGGCGCCGCAGTCCAAGGATGCGAACGGCGATGGCTTCATCGACGGAGATGGTGGGGTGCCCAGGAAACGACCACTGGGTGCGCAGCCAGCCAAGAAATTCGTCGGAGCCGGCAATCGAGTTGCGCAACCTTCCGAACGCCTCATCGGCGGTTCGCAGTCTTGGTACCTCAACCCCCGAGGCTTCCAGGTCACCTTGGACGCCTGCCGTTCGAGCGGACGCGAGTACCGGTGGCGGATCTACCGAGATGACCGTCAGGTGCAACGGTCCAAGTGGCGTGGACTCAACTCCAGGGACTGCAAGCACGGCGTCCGTCTACCTGAGGGCGAGTATCGATTCAAGCTGGAAGTCCGCTTCGGCGGTACCGACGTCGATTTCCAGTGGCTCGATGCAACAGTCAAGGACTACCTGTTCGTGGTGATGGGCGACTCCTATTCATCAGGTGAAGGCAACCCGCGCAACGTCGAAGCCTGGATTACCGACCCCGATCAACCTTTCGATCCCTACTACGACGACGACAACTGCAACCGCAGCACCCGGGCGGCTCCTGCGCAAGCCGCCCTCGCCCTCGAGAAGTCCTCGGACAAGACGTCGGTGACACTGATCGATGTCTCGTGCTCGGGTGCCACTATCGATTCGGGGATTCTCGGCCCACAACGCTGGGCCGGGCAAGGCTCCTCGCAGGTGCAGCAGGCGCAGCAGCTGATCGGCAATCGCTCGATCGACATCCTCACGTTCTCTATCGGCGGTAACGATGTCGGCTTCACGTCGATCTTGAGCACCTGCGCTCTGAGCGTCAATTGCCCGTTGGTCCCGGCCACATCACCACCACTGTCGCGCTTTGACAACGTCCAACAAGGAGTGCAGACGCTCACCGGACGACTGGCCAAGGGCTATCAGCGCATCGCCGATTGCCTCGATGGCGGGACGTGCACACTCGCCGACGGCTCACAGACTGGAGCGCTGCAGTTGAGTCGTGACGCACAGATCCTCCCGATGACCTACCCGGATATCACGAGAGCTGCGGACGGTGCTTCGTGCAGTTACCTAACCTTGAGTCGGTCCGACTTCTCCTGGGCCCGAGACACCATCCTCGTGCCGCAGGCCCCTAACCCGTACCGATTCACCACGTTCACCGGCTCCACCCGCGATCTGTCGACCTCCCGTGGAACGTTGAACGGGCAGATCCTTGCGACATCGAGCTTGGGCTGGTCGCCCGTGGTGGGCATCTGGGGCAGCTCCGGGGAATCGAAGCGAGGGCATGGAGTGTGCGCAGGCAACGACGCCTGGGTATTCGGGCTCACCGAGATCACCGGGCCGTTTTCATCGGGATCCTTCCACCCGAACCCTGCAGGTCAAGCAGCCATGGCAAACCAAATCGCGCGAGCACTTGGTCTCCGTTAGCGTTACGTCACCCCCGCAACTTCACAGGAGATGACGCGTGTCTGATATCAGGGTTGGTTTGCTCGCCTACGGAGCCATCGGTCATGAGCACAACCAAGCGGTGCAGGCAACCCCTGGCCTCACCCTGACCGCGGTATGCGACACCAATGCCGAGCGCATCGAAGTTGCCCGCGAGATCACGTCCGACTTCGAGGCATTCACCGACGCGCAGGACATGCTCGAATCCGGTCTGGTCGACTTGGTGGTCGTCTCCACACCGCCGAACAGCCATCACGATTGGGCGATGCGGGCGCTGGAGAGGGACCTGCACGTGGTCCTGGAGAAGCCGATGGCGCTGACCGCGCAGGAGTGTGACGCGGCACTGTCTTATGCAGAAGAACGAGACAGGACTTTGGTGGTTTACCAAAACAGGCGCTTCGATCCGGACTTCGTGACGATGCGCCGGCTCATTAGCGAGGGCGCCATCGGCGAGGTCTTCCAATACGACAGCTTCGTGGGTGGCTATTCACGCCCTTGCGACTATTGGCACTCCGATGCCGAAGTCTCTGGCGGCGCGATATTCGACTGGGGCTCGCACTATCTCGATCAGGTGCTTAACCTCTTCGATGCTCCTGTCGCGCATGTCTCCGGCATGAATCACAAGCGTAAGTGGCTGCATGCCACAAACGCAGACCACGCCGAGGTGATCGTGACATTCGAGGATGGTCGCCAAGCTACGTTCGTGCACTCGGACCTGGCGGCCGCTCGCAAGCCGAAGTACTACGTCCTCGGCACCGAAGGCGCGATCGTAGGCGAGTGGGATCCAGCCGCCGAGCCGGCCGTTGCCGATCTACCGGCGCGCATTTTCTTGTACGACAACACCGGCGCCAGCCAGGAGATCCCACTAGACGATGTCCCCCCCTTCACATTCCATGGCGAACTCGCCGCTTTCTTGTCCAACGGCACCGCAATGCAGGTCGACCCACAACAGTCGAGGAACGTGGTTGCGGTGATGGAGGCCGCCGAGGAATCTGCACGTAATCTCGGTCGGACGGTCACTCCCACTCTCATTTGATGGCCAATTCGGTAACCGGTCCGAGCACCGTCCGCTGGGGCATCCTCGGCGCCGGCTGGATCGTCCAGACTGCAACGGCGAGGGCATTGAGGGACGCGCCGAGCGCCACTCTCGCGGCCGTAGCTTCGCGCGATATCGACCGGGCTCGTGACCTGGAGCCCGAGCGCGCCTATAACGGCTATGCCGATCTGATCGCCGACGATTCGGTGGATGCCGTCTACATCGCTCTCGCCAATGATCAGCATGCCCCGTGGATCCACAACGCCCTCGCCGCCGGCAAGCACGTGTTGTGCGAGAAACCCCTCACCCTTTCGTCCCGCGAAACCCAGGCGGCATTCGAAGCGGCTGACGCCGCCGGACTGCTGCTTGTCGAAGCAGCGTGGTCCATGTGGCATCCACGCATGCAACGAGTAACCCAACTCGTCTCGACTGGAGAGATCGGCGAAGTCCGCGAGTTCCTCGGCACCTTCACTTTCGACGGCGTACCTGAGGGCAACTACCGCCTTGATCCCAAACTCGGCGGCGGTGCACTTTTGGACATCGGTGTCTATCCGCTGCATGCCCTCGTCGCTTGCCTGCCGCACCTAGACAGCGTGCGCCCGGAGTTCGAACAGATCACCGGAGGGCTCGGCGTGGACCTGACCACGAAGGCACGCTTGGAGATAGGCCCTCAAAGCCACGCTTCGATCGTCGCATCCTTCGCCATGCCCGAATCGCAGCGGTTGATGATTCGTGGTGATACCCAAGAACTGCGCATCACAGACGATCAGGCCTTCACCAGTTGGCGTGAACCGTCCAACCTCATGGTGGGAAACCTGGTTGAGGATTTCCCGGCAACCGACGCCTACCGTGAAATGTTCGAGGCCTTCAGCGCCCGGATCCTCGGGCGAGATACATGGGTGCTGCCACCCAGCAACTCCATTCGGGTGGCCGCCCTCGTCGACTCCCTCCGGTGATAACCTTTTTCCTCGCGCGCCGCTAGCTCAATTGGCAGAGCAGCTGACTCTTAATCAGCGGGTTGTAGGTTCAAGTCCTACGCGGCGTACCAACGGCTTTGTGCGATTTCGGCTGGTCCTCGTGATGCGCACCGTTGACAGTTGACTTCACCGGCAGTTGCGCGTTCGCCGGGCGCGACGCGGTGCCCCTGCCCCCATTCACCTGCGCGGGCATCAGCGTAAAAGTAGGGTCATGTCTAGCGTGGCGACATTCGAAATCGAGCAGAGTCACGCCCTAAGGGGGAATAAGCCTCCCCCTGTCCGCGCATCCACGCGGGCTGGAGACATCGAAGGGACGGCGGATGCACTGGGAACACGATATTCAAGTCTTCCTCGCCCTCTTCGCCGTTATGGCGCCGTTAGGAGCGATTCCGCTCTTTCTCGCACTCACACCCTCGGACCCTGCGGTGCGGCGGAAGACTGCCCTCAAGGCGGGACTCAATACTCTCATCATCCTGCTAACGGCGTTCTTCGTCGGCGACTTGATTCTGAAGGCCTTCGAAATCGAAATGGACGCCTTCCGACTAGCTGGTGGACTCATAATTGCGTCAATCGGATGGAAAATGGTCTTCGGGAGCGCCTCGACGGCTGCGGGCAGTGAGAATCGCAACCCTGCCTTAATTCCCCTGTCGATTCCGTGGCTGGCAGGTCCGGGCGCGATGGCTGTCGTCATCGCCTTGGGCGAATCTGATCCCGCCGAATTCATTCTTGAAGACATCGCCATCATCGTCATCCTCACCCTCCTTTCGACGATCATCTTGCTGTTCGCGAATCCGATCGGGAGGGTTCTACGTGAGGAGGGCATTGATGTCATCACGCGCGTATTCGGCTTGCTGCTACTTGCAATCGCTATCGGGTCGATACTTGTTTCTATCGCCAACTACTTTCCTGGCTTGACCCGATAGACCGGGTTGTAGATTCAAGTCCTACGCGGCGTACTTTCGCAAATATTGGTGACCAGTCGGATTTCACCCACGCGCCAAGGCGAGGAGCTCGGCGTCCGCGAAAGAGTTCTCTAAGGTTCGTCCGTTCAGCACGACCGTGGGCGTCCCTTGGACCCCGCGCCCGAAACCGCTCTGCGTGCCAAGAGCCACGAACGTGACATGACGTTCCTGTTCAATGCACTCAATGGTTGCGTCCGACACGCCAATGCTCTGCGCTAAACCAGACATGACTTCGGTGGCGAATTGTGTGGATGGTTCGTTGGGATCGGCCGAGGCGTACACCGCCTCGCTGAAGGCGGTGAAAGCCTCCGGCCCCTCCCCCTCCATCACGCACAGCGCTGCGCTGGCAGCGCGTGCTGACGGCCCCGGAGGATCGAGTGTGGGGCTCGTCTCGCCGAGGAATGCCAGCACGTAGTGCTTCACGAGCAGATCGGAGCCCGGCTCGAGTGCCCGCTCCGTGAGTACCGACCCGATCTCCGATTCCCAGCGCTGGCAGAACGGGCACTGGTAATCGAGGTACACCTCGACCACGTTGCTCGCATTCACATCACCGACGAGAACTGCGCCGGTCGAATCCAAACCTTCAGGTATCGGAATCCCACTGGGAATCTCCGGTGCTGCCGGAAGTTGGGCCACGCTCGACTGCGCAGGTTCTTGGCCGACAGTCGGTTCGTCTTGCACGGCCGCGGGGGCTTCATCCAAACGATCCAGGATCTGCGACTGCTCGTTCTGCAGGGCTGTCACCTGCGCCGACAAGGTCGAGATCTGTCCCCTCAGTACTGCGAACCCCAAAACGGCGGCAGCGATGACCACGATCACCAGCACTAGCGCCGCAATAGCTATCGCCCGAGCGGTGGAAACACCTATGCGTACGGCGGCAAGACCGGGCACCGACTGTGCAGTCGACACCGGAGCCTGCTCGGGGTAACCGACAACGGTGACCGGCTCATTTCCCTCGCTCATAGCCTCACACTACG
>CBFIHB010000077.1:0-6367 GCA_965662415.1 Actinomycetes bacterium
GCCAGCGCATCGTCCTTGGCCAGCACCCACGGCTCGACCTCGGTCACGTACTGGTTGACCAGTTCGACCACCGATCGGATCTCCCCGATCGCCGTAGCGAAGTCGAGTTCCTCGATCGCGGCATCGGCCGCGGGAATCGCAGCGGCGATCCGCTCGACCACAGCCATTTCCTGGTCGGTCAGCGGACCCGCCTCGGGCAGCACACCTTCGCGGTACTTGCCGACCATCGCCGTGGCACGCGAGGCCAGATTGCCAAGGCCGTTCGCCAATTCCGACGTGTAGCGGGCCGACATGTCCTCCCAAGAGAAGGAACCGTCCTGGCCGAAGGAGATCGCGCGCATGAAGTAGTAGCGGAATGCGTCCGAGCCGAAGTGGTCGATGATCTGCTCGGGCGCGATGCCGGTGAGCTTTGACTTGCTCATCTTCTCGCCACCCACCAGCAACCAGCCGTGCGCGAAGACCTGCTTGGGTAGCGGCTCACCAGCAGCGAGCAGCATCGCCGGCCAGTAGACCGCGTGGAAGCGCAGGATGTCCTTGCCCACTAAGTGAACGTCGGCCGGCCAGGTGGTCGCGTACTGCGCGGCATCGGCCGAACCGGGCTTGGATCCGTAGCCGGTGGCGGTCGCATAGTTGAGCAGCGCGTCGAACCACACATAGACAACCTGGTTCGGATCCCAACTCAAGGGGATACCCCAGTCCACACTTGAGCGGGACATCGAGATATCAACCAATCCGCCGCGCAGGAACGCCATCACCTCGTTGTACGCGCTTTGCGGGCGCACGCCCTCCGGATGCGCCTCGTAGTGCTCGATCAGCGCATCGGTGAATGCCGAGAGTCGGAAGAACCAGTTGTCCTCGCGCAATTCCTCCGCCGGCTTGCCGTGCACCGGACACACCATCTGCCCTTCGTACTCACCCGTGCCTTCCACGAGATCGCCGGGGAACTTGAACTCTTCGCAGCCCACGCAATAGGGCCCCTCGTAGGGCGCGGAATAGACGTACCCGTTCTCGCGGACCTGCTCCCAGAACTTCTGCACCCGCTGCACATGCCGGTCCTGGGTGGTGCGGATGAAATCGTCGTTCGCGGCGTCGACCGTCTCGAGCACTGGGAGCCAGGATTCGGTGACCAGCCGATCGACCCACTCCTGCGGGGTGACTCCACCGGCGTCGGCCGCCCGCTGCACCTTCGTGCCGTGCTCGTCGACCCCGGTCAGATACCAGACCTTCTCCCCGCGCTGCCGATGCCAGCGGGTAAGGACATCGCCCGCAGTGGTGGTGTACGCGTGCCCGATGTGCGGTGCATCGTTGACGTAGTAAATGGGCGTAGTGACGTAGTACGCCTTCTCGCTGGCGGGCGTGGACATACTCCGATCCTAGGTCTCACGTTGCGCGGCTATGGATGCCTCGTACACCTGTCGCTTGGACAGTCCGGCAGCCTGTGCCACCTGCGCCGCGGCATCCTTGCGCGATAGACCGCCGGCCATTGCTTCATCGACCGCGCGGATCACGTCTTCCTCGCTCGCCAAGCCGGCGGCTTCCCGAACTTCTTGCGAAGACGCACCATCGACCACGACGGTGATCTCACCGCGCACCTCGCCTTCCGCCCACTTCGCCAAGGCACCGAGTTCGCCGCGCTTCACTTCCTCGTAGGTCTTGGTCAACTCCCGGCACACCGCCGCCTGCCGTTCGGAGCCAAGCGCCGCTGCCATGTCGGCCAGGCTGGCCTCGAGTCGATGCGGTGCTTCGAAGAACACCATCGTGCGCTCTTCCGTTGCCAGGGAATCCAAACGACGACGACGCTCCCCCGCCTTGCGCGGCAGGAATCCTTCGAACGCAAACCTCGCCACCGGCAGACCCGACAACACAAGAGCAGCCAGCGCAGCCGACGGCCCGGGAAGGGTCGTCACCGCCACCCTCGCTTCGTGGGCTTCGCGCACCAACCGGAACCCCGGATCACTGACCGAGGGCATCCCGGCGTCGGTCACCACCAGCACCTGGGCACCGGCGCGAGCTCGCTCGATGAGCTCGGGCACCCGTGCGGACTCGTTGCCCTCGTAGAAGGAGAGAACCTGACCGCCCACTTCGATACCCAGACGGGAGACGAGGGCGCGCAACTTGCGGGTGTCCTCCGCTGCCACCACGTCGCACTCCTGGAGTGCTTGAACCAACCGCATCGAGGCATCCCCGGCGTTTCCGAGGGGAGTAGCGGCCAACAGGATGCGCCCGCTTCCGCCAGCGTCATCACGCGCAGTGTCGTCCGGCTCGCCCACCAGCCCATCTTGTCGCACCTACGATGCTCGGGTGTCAGCCGTGATGTCCGCGCCGGACCGCACCCTGGCCTCCCTCCCCGATCGGCTCGCACCCGCTATGCCGTCCCACGGGTGGCGCGGCTGGCTCGGGCCGCTCGGCGCGGGTGCCCTCGCGGCCATCATGCGGCTGCCGAATCTTGGACGTCCGGATGCCGTGGTCTTCGACGAGACCTACTACGCCAAGGACGCCTGGTCCCTGTTGCGCTTCGGTGTGGAGATCGACGAAGTCGAGAACCACAAGGAACTGATGATGCAGGCCGGGGACAACTGGCGCACCGTCGAGGCGTTCAGTGGCGAACCCGCCTTCATCGTCCACCCACCAGTGGGCAAGTGGACGATCGCAATCGGCGAGTACTTTTTCGGCGTCACTCCCTTCGGGTGGCGCATCGCCATCGCCATCCTGGCGATCATCGCGGTGGTCATCACCGCCCGCATCGTGCGCCGACTCACCCGATCCGATGTCCTGGGCACCATCGCCGGCGGCCTACTTGCCCTAGAAGGAATCCACATCGTCCTAGCTCGCACCGCATTACTGGACTTGGTCCTCGGGTTCTGGGTGCTCGTCGGCTTCGGCTGCCTACTACTCGACCGTGATCGAACACGCGGCAAGGTCGCCAACCTCGTCAAACGTAACAGCGTCGATCGCATAGCCGCCGGACTCGGGCCGCACCTCGGCTGGCGACCCTGGCGCATCGCCGCCATCGCCGCATTCGCACTCGCGATCGGCACCAAGTGGTCCGGTGCCTACTTCCTCGCAGCGTTCATGGTGCTCTCACTGTTCTGGGATGTCTCGCTGCGCAAGGTGATCGGTGTCGACCATCCGTGGTCGGCTGCGTTCGCTCGTGACCTACCGCTGGCAGCGGGCTCGACGCTCGTGGTCGGCATCGGCGTCTACCTACTCACCTGGACCGGCTGGTTCGCCACATCCACCGGATGGAGCCGCAACTGGGCCGCGGAACAGGGCCCCTCGGTCGTTCCCGATCCGATCAGATCGCTGTGGCACTACCACTCGGAGATGTGGAACTTCCACACCAACCTCGATGCCGAACACAGCTACCAGAGCAACGCGCTGTCCTGGCCGTTCATGACCCGGCCCACGTCCTTCTACTACGAATCCCCCGAAGGCTGCGGCGCGGACAGTTGCTCGAGCACCGTGCTGGCGGTCGCGAACCCGATCATCTGGTGGGCCGCTCTCCTCGCCGTTCCCTACCAACTGTGGCGTTGGATCGCTGCGCGCGATTGGCGCTCCGGTGCTGTTGTGGTCGGTGTCGCCGCCGGTTGGTTGCCCTGGCTGCTGTACTCCGATCGCGCGATCTTCACCTTCTACACCGTTGTCTACGTGCCCTTCCTCGTCATGGCGGTGACCCTCACGCTCGGTGCCATCGCGAAGGGGCTTCGCAATCGGCCCCGTTGGGTACCCGCAGCGATCATCGGCGGATACCTGTTCGCCGTAGTCATCGCCGCCTGGTGGTTCTATCCCATCTGGACAGCCGAGCTGATCCCATACGACTCGTGGCGCGCACGCATGTGGCTACCCACCTGGATCTAGCGGCACTGCATCACAAGGGTGGAGCTGAGGGGATTCGAACCCCTGACCTTCTCATTGCGCACGAGACGCGCTACCAACTGCGCCACACCCCCAAGCGAGGGGAAAGGGTAGCAGCAGGAGAGTTACTCGCCCGCCGCCCGCCGTGTCTGTTCAGGACGCAGAGCTGGTAGTTCGGAGGTGGCATCAAGGTCATGTTCAACAGAGCGCGATTCGAGCGCGTATTTGTCGTCGTCGAGATCATCGACCGTGACCCGAGGACGACGCATGGTTCGGGCTGCCTCGACCATCGCTTCTCCGGACCAGTCGCGATCCCGCTCGATCGGACGGCGAACCCGCGTGGCACGCGGTGCGTTGACGTAGGTGGGCAAAGTGGTGGGAACTGCGGACCAGTCGTCTCGGGCGGTCTCGGCTTCGCCTTCCCACGGATCCCAGGACAAGAAATCGTCCATGGCAGCCGCAACCTGCGCGTCGCGGGTGCGGCGAGTCTGCGGTCGCACTCCTCGCGATCTCGGGTAGGCGACGTCGGCAACTTCGTCGTGGTACGCGATCTCGCGGTAGTCGTCGTAGTCGAGTTCGTCCTCGTAGACATCGTCGTACTCGTACTCGTGCTCGCTCTCCAAGCGTCGAGCGCCCGCACCCTTACTGCGCTGGGACGAAGTGAACGCAGCCGCGAGAACATAGGACAAGACAACGACCGCCATGACGATGGGAGCCGTTCGCGGCACCAGGCCGAGCATGGCGAGCACCAGCATCAGCGCCAGCGCACCACTGAGCACGCCCATGATGATCGCGCGTCGCTTGGCGGCACTTTGGCGTGCCATCTCGCGTGGATCGTCGCTCACCGCCCCGCGCTTATCGGCAGCATTGTTCTTGCCGCTCTTGCCCAGGGACTTCATCGCGGAGGAGAAACGGGCGGTAGATCGAACCTCGCTGATCTGGTCGTGGCGGCGTAGCCAGATCGGGATAAGGACGGCAGCCCAGAGGGCGATGATCACCACATAGATCAAGCCCGTCACAAGCGCACACGCTATTCGCAAAGTGCGCATAGGTGTGGCATGTGTGCGTGCTGGGGTTTCCGCGTGTCGCGGGGCGATTACTGGCCGTTTACTGGCCGCGGCTGTTGACCTGTGAGCGCAGCCGTGCGACTACGCCATCTGCGATGTCGCCGTCGAACAGGACGTAGGTGACGTGGTCACGCCAATCTCCGTCGATGTGCAGGTATCGCTCCCGGAAGCCCTCCATCCGGTATCCGAGCTTTTCGGCTACCGCGCGCGATGCCCCGTTCTCCGGGCGGATATTCAGTTCAAGGCGATGTAAGCGCAGCGCCTCGAAGCCGTAGTCCGATGCCATCGCCACCGCCAGCGACGTAATTCCTCGACCCGCGAACTGCTGGTCGATCCAATATCCGAGGTAGGCGCTCCGCAACGAGCCGTACGTGATTCCACCCATCGTCACCTGGCCGACCATTCGGTGCCGTTGGCCCGCTCGGAACTCGACCACCCACGGCAAGACCCGACCTTCGCGCGCTTCATGTCGAAGGCGGCGGACCATGGCCGAGAAGGTGGGTGGAACCTCACCGGCCCCGGCACCCTCGCGGGGCACGGTGGCATCCCAGGGGCCAAGCCACGCCTGATTGCGCTTGCGGATCTCGTGCCAGGTGGATGAATCCGACACCCGGAGCGGTCGCAACCGCACATCACCCTCGGTGATCGTGGGGATCGCCTCGCTGCGCCAAATCACGGTGAGCTGCCGTAATCCTGTTCGGCGATCCAGGCGCGTAAGTCAGGTCCGATGTCGTCTCGTTCCACGGCCAACCGGATTACCGCCTTGAGGTAGCTCAACTTGTCACCAGTGTCGTAGCGCCGGCCCTCGAACACCACTCCGTGCACACCCCCGCCTTCGTGCGCCGGCATTCCGGCGAGTTCAACGAGGGCGTCGGTAAGTTGAATTTCCCCACCTCGTCCCGGCTGGGTGCGATGCAGGATCTCGAAGACGGCCGGATCGAGGATGTAGCGCCCGATGATCGCGTAATCGCTCGGCGCTTGATCGACCGGCGGCTTCTCGACCAAGTCCGTCACATGCAAGACAGAGTTGTCTTCCGTGGGCTCGACCGCAACGCATCCGTAGAGCGATATGTCCTGACGCGGCACCCGCATCAGACAGATCACCGAGCCTCCGTGCTTCTCACGTACCTCGATCATCTTGGGCAGGATGGGATCGCGGGCATCGATGAGGTCATCGCCGAGAAGCACCGCGAACGGCTGATCCCCCACATGGTTCTCGGCCATCAGGACCGCGTGGCCGAGTCCAAGCGCCTGACCTTGACGCACGTAATGAATGCGTGCGAGGTCGGTGGACTCTTGGGTCAAGGCAAGGCGATCGGAATCGTTCTTCTCAGCAAGCGCCACTTCGAGTTCGGTATTGCGATCGAAGTGGTCTTCGAGTGCTCTCTTCCCGCGGCTGGTAATGAACAGGACGTCGTCGAGTCCGGCGGCAACCGCTTCCTCGA
>CBFIHB010000078.1:0-6259 GCA_965662415.1 Actinomycetes bacterium
AACCACCGCAGCCAAAGGGGTGGAACGACGGACATCGAGGAGCAACACGTTGAGCATTCGAAACCAAGATCTCTACTGCCTCCGCCCGCGCGAATCCGCGCCGGACGTCCGTGATCTGAGCAACCACCCGCTCACCGGGAAGGGCATGGCGCACGAAGACAACGAAGCCATCGTGCCGCGCCACCATGTGCCCGCCGTGAGCCGCATCGCCCACGTCGACGCTGATTCGATCCCCAACCGATGGTCGTTGCAGGCCTGGTGGCACCTCCGAAGGATAGGGCGCTAGCGACGGGCGGGGCGCGTGTAGCGTTGCGGCGTGCACGTCGTCATCCTTGGTTGCGGGCGCGTGGGTTCCCTCCTCGCGGATGCGCTCGACGAATTGGGGCACTCGGTGGCAGTCGTCGATCAGGACGCGAAGTCATTTCGCAAACTCGGTCCGGATTTCAAGGGCATAACCGTTAAGGGCGTCGGTTTCGATCGACAGACCCTGGAGAACGCCGGCATCGAGCGTGCCCACGCATTCGCAGCGGTGAGCAGTGGCGACAACACGAACATCCTCGCGGCTCGCGTGGCGCGGGAGACTTACGACGTCGAGAACGTGGTCGCTCGCATCTACGACCCCCGTCGCGCGGAGGTGTACCAACGGTTGGGAATCCCGACCGTCGCCACGGTGTCTTGGACCACCACCCAGATTATGCGCACATTGCTTCCCCTCGGTGCCGAGACGGAGTACACAGATCCCACCGGGACCATGGCGCTCGCCGAGGTGCACATTGGAATCGACTGGTTGGGCAAGAGGACCCGGGAATTGGCGGAGGCAACTGCTGCTCGTGTTGGCTTCATCACTCGCTACGGCGACACCCTTCTGCCCGACGATCGAACCGTGATCCAAGAAGGTGACCTCGTTCACCTTCTCTTCCCTCCCGAGCGCCGCGACGAAGTAGAGCTCATCTGCGAAAAGGGTCCGGTGAGAGGCTGATGCGCGTCGCGATAGCCGGCGCCGGCAAAGTGGGGCGCGCAATCGCTCGGGAACTGGTCGCGAATGGTCACGAAGTCTTGCTCATAGACCGGGATTCCGAGCTAGCACGGACCGGCGTGGTGCAAGGCGCCCAATCACTCACGGCCGATGCCTGTGAGGTGAGCAGCCTCGAAGAAGCACGGTTGGCTGAGTGTCAGGTGGTAGTTGCCGCCACAGGAGACGACAAAGTCAATCTGGTCGTGTCGCTACTGGCGAAGACGGAATTCGGGGTTCCGCGAGTGGTAGCACGCGTGAATCATCCCAAGAACGAATGGATGTTCGATGATTCTTGGGGCGTAGACGTTGCGGTTTCCACACCCCGGATGCTTTCGGCCTTGGTCGAGGAAGCGGTGACCGTCGGCGACCTCGTTCGACTCTTCACATTCCGTCAAGGGGCAGCCGAGTTGGTGGAGATGACGCTGGCCGCGGACTCCCCCGTCGTGGGGCGCTCCGTTCGAGACATCACCTGGCCGGAGAACACCGCCCCGGTGGCGATCGTCCGCGGCATGCAAGTAAGCGTTCCCGAGACCGCGGAGGCGCTCGAGCCTGGTGATGAACTCCTGTTCGTCGTGTCACCGAGCCAGGAGTCGGCTCTGCAGGCGTTGATGAGCAGCGAGCATTCGGCGGACTGAGATCCGCTAGCCGCCCGATTCATGGGCGGCACGCCGCTCGCGATACACCGGCGCGAGGACGCGGTATGTGAGGTAGGCCCCCGCGAGGAACAGCGGCCAGCCCATGATCACCCGCGCCAACCCAAGGGGCTCAATGGCCCCCGCAAGGTACAGGGGTCCTTGCACGCTCAAGCGGGCGAAGAAGACCCCCACCCACACCCAGGTTGCCGCTGTGTAGGTGCGTCGTAAACCACGATCGGATCGCCACGCGGTCCCATCACCGGTGAGGTAGCCCATGACCACTCCCAGCGCGGGCCAGCCGACCAGAATCGACACCAAGAACACCGTGCCGTATCCGATGTTGGTCAGCAGACCCGGGAGGAAGAAGTCCTCGGCATTCCCAGTCCACGCCGAGAAACCTGCGGCTATTGCCAGACCGATGAAGCCTGTGAATATCTGTTGCAGCGATTGGCGCTGGACCAAACGCCATCCAATGAGCAACACCCCGGTGATCACCGCGGCAATGAGCGCGGGGGTTAGCACGCGACCGTTGAGTGCGAACACGGAAATGAATACGACGGTTGGCAGGCCGGTATCGACCATTCCCCGCCAGCCACCGATGGCCTTTTCGAGGATCAGCCCCTCGGCACGAACTTCTTCGCGCGCGCCTTCGTCGGGGCGTGACTCCTCACTCGATGAGGCTTCATCGGATCGATCATCGTGATCGAAGGCCTCAGGTGGATTAGTCACGTAGTTACGCCAGATCACTCGGGTAGTAGCTCGTAGCGCGGGTTGTAGATGGTGGGATGGTCCGTCACGCAATTCAAACGGCCATGCACGACAACCGACCGCCCCTCGTAGATGCCCGGGATCCTGCGGCGACCCAGCCACACGACATAGACGATGCCCGATCCATCCTCCAGGCTCACTTCCAAAGCCGGCGCTGAGCCTTCGGGGCGAATCTCAAGGGCCTGCACTTTGCCGGCGACCGTGACCTGCTCGCCGGGCTGGCACGCATCGATGGCGACAACCGCCTCGCCGGGGTGCAATCGTTCGTGCTCTTCGCCGGCCTCGCGTCGTACACGCTCCTGGCTCGACTCGGTCAAACGTCGCAGAGTCCGACCCAGCACGCCACCCGAACCTCCCATGCGGTGCTCGTTACCTGGTCTCGGTGATTTCCGGGCCACGAGCCGGCAGCGTGATCGTGGGGCGTTCGGGCGCGGGCGCCACTGCTGATTCATCGTCTTCCGCCACGATGGACTCGTTGGTGGGCACCCGCAATGCGATTGCGTTGCCCATAGGCATGGCATCCCCTCCGCGAACGACCACCATGCCGCGCACCACCGAATCCAACGCCTCTGCCGCTGCCAGATCCCGCGCCGCACGTCCGAGGAAGACCAGGCGCACGAACCACCGTGGCCCATCGATCCCGCAGAACCGCGCTGGCTGCGCCTTGCCGTCAGCGGTGGCAACCTGGGCGCGCACTTCGGTGCCATAGGGCCCGGACTTCTCCTCGACCAAGCCACCCGCGGAGTTGATGGAGGACGTGATCTGTGCCCTGATGTCGTTCCACATCCCGCCCGTGCGTGGCGCTGCATATGGCTGTATCTGCACAGCGGATCCGTCGGTGATCAAACTCAGTTGGCTGACCGCACCCGAGGATGGGTCAGCCTGCACCTGGATCTTGACCCGCTCATCTTGGGGTACGAGCAACCCACCCAGATCCGCTCGCATCGCCTCGGGATAGTCATCGGACTCATCCCACGGACCCTGTGTTCGAGGCGGTACGGCCTCCAGGGGCGCATCTGGCGCTGACTGCGACGTGTCGTCCGACTGATCGGTGCGGCCTTCTTCACGGGTGTCTTCGGCACCGGTATCGCTATCGGCATTGCTGCCGCGTGATCGGCCGAACAGTCCCACGTACGTCTCCTCCACTGGGCGGGGCTCTACGGTACCCGCACTCCCGGTGCGTCATGCGCCCCCAGGTATCCGTCTGGCTAGCGCGTACCGCTTGATCCGAAGCCGCCAGTCGAGCGCACCGATTCGGGAAGCCGCTCGACTTCGGTAAATTGAATCTCGCACACCCGCTGCACGAGAAGTTGGGCGATCCGATCCCCGCGCGACAAGTGAATGGGCTCTGTGGGATCCGCATTCAACCCGATCACGCCGATCTCGCCGCGGTACCCCGCGTCGATCGTCCCGGGGGAATTGACCAAGGTGAATCCCGTGCGCAGCGCCAGCCCGCTGCGCGGGTGCACCAGGGCCACGAAGCCCTCCGGCAACGCGATGGCGATCCCGGTCGGAATCAGCGCCCTTTCACCGGGTGCGAGTTCCAGATCCACCCGTGTCCGAAGGTCCCAGCCCGCATCTCCGGGGTGTTCACGCACGGGTACGGGCATGCTCGGATCGAGGCGCGTGAGCAGCACTTCCACGTGATTCATGGGTTGACCTGCACGTCAACGGGGGGAACACCTGGGCCGGTCACTTGATTGCGCTGCCCTCTCTCCCGGATCGCCTGTTGGACCTGCTCGGCGTTGCCGTGGTCCAAGAAGTGCTCCAGCGGAACTTGGACGAAGACCGCACTGGCCGTGACGGCCGGGCGGCCGTTGAGCAGCGCGGTTGCCGACATCAGTACGCGGCGGCCTCGAACGCCGTCCACCTGCGCCCTCATCTCCAAGACCGAACCAACAGGGACCGGCCGACGAAAATCGCATTCCAGATGTGCCGTAACGGCGGGCGTGGCCAAAAGCCAGTTCAGTGAACCAAGCACTTCGTCCATAGCGGTCGTAAGGAGCCCGCCGTGTGCCAGACCGGGGGCCCCTTGGTGGTTGTCAGTGACGTTGAACGTTCCGTAGGTCTGCAACCCGACTCCGGCGTACAACCGCATGTGTAGACCCGTGGGGTGGTCACCACCGCAACCGAAGCACCAGCGGTAGTGGCTGGGTATCGGTTCACCCTCGGCCGGGGCATTGGCTGCGCGTTCAGGTAACGGTTCGTCCATTGGAGCGACGATACCCACGGGTCATCGACCCCCACATCCTCACAGTTGACCAAGCAGCACAATGTCGCCGTGCATTCCTCCGCGGCGTCGGTACCTCCCCAATACCGAGAGCGGGTGCTGCCCGGACCGCTGTGGTGGATCACCGTGGGGGCACTGATCGCGATGCTGGCCATCGCTTACGGAGCGGCGCTGGGGTCTACGGCGGGCTTGTGGGTGGTAATCGTCGCAGCACCGGTGGCCGCACTTGCCCTGTGGCGAACATCTCCGGTAATCGAGGTCAGGCCTGAAGGCATCACCGCAGGCTTGGCGGTACTGCCTCTCGACGCAGTCGGTTCCGTGCTGGTGCTGCGTGGGCAGGAACTGTCGGCTGCCCGTCGAGGCTTCGACCCGCGGGTTCCGATCAACAGCTTCGTGGTGACCGCCCCGTGGTCGCCGCGGGCCGCCGTGGTGATCTCGAACAACGACGACACGGATCCGCATCGCACCTGGGTAATTGCGTCGAGACGCGCTGAAGACCTTGCAGAGCGAATCGCGCACGAGGCAACCAACCGGCCAGACGGCTCGCGCGAGCCTCCCGAGTTCCCGGGCTCCCCTGACTCCCGTGCCCCGGATTCCTGAACACCGGGCTGACAGCGCAGACACGATGCGACAGAGTGTCCCTATGAGCGATTCGAACTCTACGGACAACACCGGTGTGCATCTCGCGTCCATCATCGCCCCCGCGCTCGCTTTCGGCGCCACGATCCTCGCCAAGAAGGCGTTGACGTCGGGCTACCGGTCGATGACCGGCAAGGAGGCCCCGTCCGGACGGGACAGGACTGCAGGCCTGGGATCCGTTCTCGCCTGGGCGGCGTTGACTGCGGCTACCTCAGCGGTGATCGAGGTGGCCATCTTCCGGGCCACCGCGCGCGTGTTGGAGGACTAGGCGCAGTCCTTGCAGATCGGCCCGTTCTTGCCCTCGTGGTCGAGTTGACTGCGGTGGTGAACGAGGAAGCAGGACATGCAGGTGAACTCGTCGGACTTCTTGGGAACCACGCGCACCGTGAGGTTCTCGTCGGACAAATCCGCCCCGGGCAACTCAAGGTTCTCGGCCAGTTCGGCCTCATCGACGTCGACCGCTGACGCGGTCTTTTCGGCGCGACGCGCTTTCAACTCCTCGAGGCTGTCCTCGGCGAGTTCCTCGTCGGTCTTGCGAGGCGCGTCGTAATCGGTGGCCATGGCCCACTGCCCTCCCTCATCGGGTCATCTTGCGCGCAGATTGTGCCCCATGTTCCCGGTATGTGCGCTTCGGGGTCGCGTGCGGCGTGCCGCGGCGGGAAACTAGGGCATGGCCATCTACGCCCTCGGCGAACTCATCCCCGTTATCGACCCGTCCGCTTTCGTGCACCCGGAGGCAGTAATCATCGGGAATGTACAGGTCGGAGCCGAATCCTCGATCTGGCCCACGGCGGTCCTGCGTGGCGACCATGGGGTGGTACGGATTGGCCGGCAGACATCCATCCAAGACGGCACGGTGATCCATTGCACGAAGGATCTGGACACCGTGGTGGGAGATCGGTGCGTGGTCGGCCATAACGCCCACCTGGAAGGGGGCACGGTCCACGACGACTCACTCGTGGGCTCAGGCTC
>CBFIHB010000079.1:0-5649 GCA_965662415.1 Actinomycetes bacterium
CCGGCACTGACCAGCGCCGGAAGCGCAGCGAATCCGGTGGCGTACGGCACTGCCGACCACAGGGTCGCTTTGAGTCCGGCGTTGTAAGCGAATCCGGAGAACAGAAAAACTGCCTGCCCCAGTCCTACCCAGGGATTGACCAGGACCGATAGCAGCAGTGAAACCACCGAGCTCGCGACAACGATCATCCAGGCGGTTCGCAGGGAGAGCGCGCCATTCACAAGTGGCTTATCGGTCCGTCCCGCCCGTCGATCACGTTCCACATCGATGATGTCGTTACTCAGACCGATGGCAATCTGATTGAAAAAGACGGCGATGACGATCATGGTCGTACTACCCATCGAGACGCCGAAGGCGAGAGCCAGGAAGAACGAAAGGAGGGTGACAGCGATCGTGGGCACCAGGTGACTCGCACGCAGGATGGTGAGGGGCATGACTAGCGGGCGAGTCGGTCGACGACGACTCCGAACACGCGGGGTGCCGTGCTGGCGAGGGGACCGATCGAGCTGCGCAACGGAGATGACGCCAGAACTACAAGCCCTTTGGTGAGAAGTCGGAATTCACGGGTCACGGACCGCCATCGCCGGGGATAGGACGCGGGTTGTCCGCTGCCCACGGCCGAGACGGCCTCGCGCGCTTGCGCGAAGCCCACGCGAAGTCCTTCACCGGTAATCGCATCCACATAACCGGCGGCATCGCCGACCAGCAGCACGCGACCCACCTGCGCTCGGTGGGCGCGGTAGGGAAAAGGACCGGCGCCACGGAGACCTGAAGCAACGGAAACCCCCTCGAGGTGGGTGCTCACCTCCGGCACTTGGGCGATCGTCTGCGCCAGATTGACCCCCTTAGGACCGAGTACCGCAACTCCAACTGTTTCGTCATCGACCGGAGTTATATAAAGCTCGGTGTCTCCGGCGTAGTAGACCTCGATCATCGAACTCCAAGGTCTGCGATGAAAGTGCTGGCGCAGTCCGTAACGACGCGCACGCCTCCTCGGCCGGGCAACGAGGCCTAACTGTCGAGCAATCGTCGAATGCAATCCGTCGCAGGCGAGCACATAATCGGCTTCGATGTCATCGTGAGCTGCACAGTGCAACCGAACCTGCGATGGATTCTGCGTCAGACCGGTTACTCGGGCATGCACTCGCTCGATTCCGTGTCGATCCGCTTCATTGCGCATCGCATCCACCAGGACCGTTCGCCGGACTCCCCGCCCGGGGACCACTGGAAAGAAATGGTCAACCTGCCGTGCTCCTTGCCGGTAGGAGACTCCGAGCAGATCATGTCCAGGGGGATCGATACCCAGCTCCTCGAGTAGCGGCATCACCCCCGGCATCAAGCCTTCTCCACAGGCCTTGTCTCCATCGGTGTCGCGCGCTTCGATGACGATCGGGGTCATCCCCGCTCGCGCGGCGAATAGTGCCGCCGCCAGACCGACCGGTCCGCCACCCACGATCGCTATCCGGGTGTCGTTCATGTCAGGCTCGCAAGGGCCTTGTTCTCGACGGGGATTCGGAAACCGAGCAGGAAGATGGCGTTGAGAACCGTGAACACGATCGCGGTGATCCACGCGGTGTGGATCATCGGCAGCGCAATGCCTTCGATCACCACGATCCAGTAGTTCGGATGGCGCAGCCAGGGGAACCGATAGGGACCGCGTCGAACTCGCGGGGCTCCGGGCACGACTATCACCCGGGTGTTCCACTGCCAGCCCAGGGATGAGATCACCCAGTAACGGCCCACTTGGCAGGCAACCGCGATGATCAGCATCGGGATGCCCAGCCAGATGATGAAGGGCCGATCGAAGATCCACACTTCGGCCACGGCACCCACGAGCAGTCCCGTGTGCAGTGCGACCATCCAGGGGTACTCACCGCGCCCGTATTCCTTACCGCCATTGGCCAGCGCGATGGCAGCGTTCCTCTTAGAGATCCGGACTTCGTACAGCCGCTCGAGTCCGGTTGCCAGCACGAACAAGGTGTAGGCGATCACCGCCACTCCAGCAGGATCATTTCGACGCTCACGCCAGGGCCGAGAGCGAAGAGCACACCACGGTGCCCGGGCGGGTTCTTCAGATGCCGTGCCAGAACATGCAACACCGCACTGGAGGACAGGTTGCCGCTGTCGGCCAGGACATCCCAACTCGTGGCGAGGTCACCGGGGGCTAGATCCAAGGCTTCGGAGAATGCCTCCAGGACCCGGGGTCCTCCCGGGTGGGCAAGCCATTCGTCCACATCAGCTCGCCCAAGACCATGCGCGGCAAGGAGTGCATCCACATCCTCTGCGAGATGGCGATCGATGAGTTCCGGCACGGCCGGCGTCAGCATCAATCGAAACCCGTATGAGCCGATGTTCCACCCGATGGTCTCCGTCGAATCAGGGTAAAGCGCGCTGCGCGTTCCGCGGATCCACGCGATCGGCTCCTCCGGGCGGTCCCTGCCAGCGAGCACTAGCGCAGCTGCGCCATCGCCGAACAGCCCCGTGCCCACGATGTTCGCCATCGAAGCGTCGTCCCACTGGATCGTCAGGGAACACAACTCCAACGAGACCAGCACGGCCAACGCCCCAGGATCACCGCGAAGGAGATCATTGACCCGCGCGATCCCCGCCGCACCTGCAACGCATCCCAGACCGAAACTCGGGATTCGCTTGACGTCCGGCCGAAACCCCATCGCCTGGGCGAGTTCCACATCAAGCGATGGCGCACCCACCCCGGTCACGGTCGTGAAGAACAGATAGTCCACATCAGCCGCCCGCACACCCGCATCTTCGAGTGCTCGCTGGGTAGCCGTGACCGCCAGAGGGAGTCCGTGTTCCCGAAACAAGCGATTCGCATGGGTGAAGTCTTCGATTTCCCGATATGCGTCCAACGGCATAACCAGCGACCGGTGTTCAACTCCTGTTGCGCCATGGATACGCCGAATTACCGCTGCGGTCTTCTCGTCGGTGCTGAGGCTCTCCACGAGCGGTCCGGTTATTTCACCCTGGTCATACCGAAACGCCGGGAGCACTGGGGAGACTGCGAGAACACCGACCACTTCATGACGCTAGCAGCCCTGGAAGGTGGCGGCTCGATCAGTTACGGCTAGTCGATGACCGTGCGCCGAGGTCCCGATCCCCATGCAAGGTAGTTCCAGAACCAGTCGGCAATCACCGAAACACGGTTGCGGCCCCCCGCAAGGTAGAAGACATGTAGGCCTAGCCAGGACAGCCATGCCAATGTCCCATGGAGCCGGAAACCACCTGGCATCTCGACTACGGCAAGGCGACGACCAACGGTGGCCATTTGACCCTTGTCCTTATAGCGGAAGGGTTCAACAGCCTCGGGGTCTTCAATCATCTTGGCGACATACCGCCCTTGCTGCATCGCGACCGACGCAACCATCGGGAGCGGCTGGCCGGACTCTGTTCCCACGTGTGCCATGTCCCCGATTACCCAGACATTGTCGTCTAGGCGCAGGTATTCGTCGACGACCAATCGATTCAACCGGTCCGCATCGCCGAGCTTGGTCCACCGCTCTTCCGCTGCCACTCCCGCGGCCCAAATGGTGGTGCCCGCTTGGACCACCTGCCCGTTCTTCAGGTGTATCCCCGTCGCGTACATACGATCCACCGCAGCGTCAAGGATGACTTTGACACCCAACTTTGAGAGGGCCTGCAACGCTCGTTCGCTGGATTTGGGCGAGAAGGACGGTAGAAGCCGTGGGCCAGCCTCGATCAACGTCACCTCGGAGTATGCAGCGATTTCCGGAAACTCACCTGCCATCTGCTTTTGCAGTTCCGCAATGGCGCCGGCAACCTCCACGCCTGTAGGGCCTCCACCGACAACGGCAACCTGCAGATCCTCTTTGGGCTGCTCCCCCTCCTGGACACGCTCGTACGTTCCCAGCAGACGATGCTTGATGGCGCGAGCCTGCTGCACATCCTTCATTTGCAGGGCATGCTCATCGACGCCGGGAATGTTGAAGGAATTACCGATGCTGCCCGTCGCGAGAACCAGTTGATCCCACTTCAATTCCACACCGGAAGCGAGTCTTATCAGCTGCCTTTCTCGGTCCACTTTGACGACATCACCGCGAACGAAATCGACCCCCGGAATTGCAGCCCGTACCGGATACGCGATGTCATCTTCAGGCAGTCCGCCAGTTGCCACCTGGTACAGCAACGGTGAGAAGCACTGGTAGGGATGCCGATCAACGAGGATCACATGGCTGTTCCCGGAATCCTTGAGCGACCGCGCGCAGGTCAGGCCTGCAAATCCGGCGCCCACGACGACTACGCGCTTGATTTCAGGGGACGACATCTCACCTGACTGTACGGGGTGCGCCTCGTGGGCACGACTCGGAGGTCAGTCGAAGGCGCTAGGAGAAGACGGCGAACAACAAACCCCCGGCCACCGCAACGGTGATGACGGCTACGAGGGCTCGGTACATCGCCCAGGGCGCCTTGATGAAGTTCTGGCTGATGGCTAGGTCACGATCTTCGGCCAGGATGTCCTTCGTGCTGGCCTGGACATCCTTGATGCTGGAATCGTTCCACAGCCACAGCATGAAGTTGAGTCCCACCACGATGATCGCGAAGGCAACCTGAACCCCGCTTGACCCACCGCTCGCGACAACATCGTTCGCAAGAGCAACGATGCCCAAGAGCAGAACATTGGCAAAGATGAAGAACCCGAACCCAACTAGGACATCACGTTGCCGTACCGAACCCCAAAAAGTGTTGTGATCAGGCATTTCCTATTTCCTCACTGTTGTTCGGCGGATGTGGACGAAAGTGCTTAGGCATGTGCCGATGCATCGACCCTGATGGGCTTTTGCTTCCAGTTCACAATGCAGGCTACGAGCGTGACGATCGCCAAAGCCAGGATGATGAAGAATTGCCATGGCGGTCCGCCGGCGCTCTGCCCGTAGTCGTAGGTGACGCCAAGGTAGGTAGCCACCAATATTTGGCTGAGTATCACTGTGACGATGGCAACGACTCCGACCCGCGCAAGACTGTGACCACTCACCAAGAGGGAAATCACGATGATGGCGGCGCCCCACAAGGCAACGTTGAGCACCCACACGACCTCGACCGACGCAGCAATGTCCAGGGTTCGTCCCGTCAGGTCAACGCCATCCCATTGCTTGGATGCTTCGCTTTCAACCGAACCGATTCCACTGAGTGATCCGATGAGCAAGAAGATGCCGAACAGAATCAACCAGATACGGACATTAAGAAATTTCACCGTTTCGCACCTTCGTCAGCAGTTGGCAAAGATCTCGAACGTGACAGGACCGACAATGCCGGCAGCTTTCAACATTTCTTGCATATCCGCCTGCTGCGCCATCGCCAGGAAGCCGTCTGCGGCCTCCCGAGTCTCGAACTCATGCAAGACGACAACGTCGTTGCCGTCCGCAACGGCTCTGAGGCCAGCTTCGCGGGTGACGCCGAGCGCCGCGAGTTCTCCGCGCTGGGCCTCGTAGAGAGCCATCCACTTGTCGAAATCTTCAACCTTGTGCCTGGCCAGCAGAGTGAACATGTCCTAATTCCTTTCAAGGAGACAGATGATGGGCCTAGGAAATCGGGGCGAACAACGCGGACATATCCGAGACGCCCCAATGGGCGACCAATTGCCCGTCACGCCATTCGAGAAGGTCGGCGAAC
>CBFIHB010000079.1:5659-6132 GCA_965662415.1 Actinomycetes bacterium
TGTCGACCTCGACGCGGATATCCGGCATGCCACTTTTCATCATGCCGAACATCACTCGAGCCAACTCTCGGCCTTCTGCCTCGATGCCCGGAATCTGGTCGTGTTCAACGAAATCGGCAGCGAAATACTTGTCCACCATCGCATCGACGTCATGCGTCGTTGACATTTCGCCGTACACCGTCGCCGTTAGGTCTTTGAGCTCAGACATTCACATCTCCATCGGTACGTTGGGGGCATTTGACTCGGTTGGTCCTTGCGTCTCGCTTGGAGACTAGGGACGGGATTCCAGGGCGGTCGTGTACGAAACGATCACATTGCGGAAACTCGAGCCGATTCAGCCTTGGCGTCCACCTTCCACTTGCGGAAGCAGGTGACCAGGATCGAAGTTCCCCAAACCGCAGGATGGACGCCCAGGCCATCTCCGTGCTCGGCGGTTGGCGAAGAGTTCGAATGTGATGGGATCGGCGGCTCAG
>CBFIHB010000080.1:0-6113 GCA_965662415.1 Actinomycetes bacterium
GCCGCGGACTCTGAAACCGACGTGGCCAAAAGCCGGAAGTCGATTCCCAGGGCAGCCGCCGGAGCAGCACTCATCCGCGCAAGTTGTCCGCCGCCGACCATGCCTACTCGCGGGCGGTCGACTGACCTATCAGCAGCACGATCCGAACCGGTCACCCACCAAACCTAGCCGGACAAGGTCACCCCGGAAGGGACTCGCGCTGGCTAGACTTCACCGATGCCTGGGCCGCAACTGCTCGTACGCGGCTACCGCTACCTGCAATCAACCCTCGGTGATCTGTATCGTGAAATCGCCAAGTTCGGCATCGTCGGACTCTCCGCGCTCGTGGTCGACATCGGCTTGTTCAACATCCTGCGCTTCGCCGGCGGGGAAGGTCCGCTGTTCGACAAGCCACTGACAGCCAAGGTGATCAGCGTGGCCGCCGCCACCGTCGTGGCCTACGCGGGAAATCGCTTCTGGACTTTCCGCCATCGCGGCCGCTCGCACGTGGCCAAGGAACTGCCGCTGTTCTTCGCCCTGAACGGCGTGGCCATGCTCATCGCGGTCGGCTGCCTGTGGTTCAGCCACTACGTGCTCGGCTTCACCTCACCTCTCGCGGACAACCTCAGCGCCAACGTGATCGGCCTGGGCCTGGGCACGATGTTCCGCTTCTGGTCCTACCGCAAATGGGTCTTCCCAGCGATCCCCGCAGATGAACTCGATGATCCGGCCAACGCCGAACTCCTCGAGCGAGACGCCTCCACCCCGATCTAGTCCATCGCAGGCAGTTGATCCGGAGCACCATCACCGGCGCGCCGGCGCGAATCGTCGAGTTCGTGCAATTCGTAGACCAGGCGTTGGATCTGCTCGACGTTCGGGACGTCCTGGATATACATATCGCCGTCGTCACTCGCCGATTCGATCTCGAGCGTTCCGTAGTTGAGCACTCGCCCGAAGATGCCCACCTCGAAGGACACGTTGTTGACCTTGGCCAGCGGCATGTCCCGACCTTGTTTGGTGAGCAGTCCGCGACGGATGATGATCCGGCGCGTGGTGAACACGTATTGTGTGGTGAACCATCGCGCAAGGGGCAACAGCACCCGCCAGATCAAGATGCCGAGCAAGACAAGCAGGATCGGCAACTGCAGCCAGGACAGCGAGAACGACCCGATGCTCCACTGACCTACCGAGAAGTAAAGCCAGGTGCCGACGAACACTTCGACGATCAACACGATTGCTGGCCAGATGAGGGCGCGCCAGTGCGGTTTGAATTCGACGGCGATCAATTCGCCCGGGGCCAGCAACTTTGTGGGATAGCTCACGGCGCAATGGTTGCATGGAGTACGTCCCCAGCAACCACCGTTCGCATGGTTTGCCCTGCCTGCACGAGCAGATGCCCCTCGGCGTCGATGTCGTGACCCACTCCTTCGAACACCTCACCCCCGGGCAACGACACTCGAACTTGCTGCCCGAGGGTGCGGCACAAGCCTCGATAATCGGCCAAGGCATCGGTCCACGGCTGATGCACCCGAGCGTGTAGAGCGATTAATAGGCCGGCCAGCAGCTCGCTGCGATCGGGGCTCACGGAGCACTCATCAACCCAGGAACCGGCCTGCGGGTACTCCTGCGGTGGGTGCTCCACGTTGATACCGATGCCCACCACCGCCGCGTCAGTCATCGCTTGCACCAGGATTCCGGCAACCTTGCGCCCATCTGAACCGAGAACATCGTTGGGCCACTTGATTCCCCAGGACGCCCCTGCCAGATCGTGGGCGAGATCCACCACGGCCAGTGCCGCGATCAACGGTAACCGCCCAGGGCGCTCGCGCCCACGGATGATCGTGCTCGACCACAGCCCCGCGCCGGGGGCACTCACCCATGAACGACCGTGCCGACCACGCCCGGCGGTCTGCTGACCGGCCACGAGACACGTTCCATCGACCGCTCCGGAGGCGACCAGCAGTGCAGCATCGGCATTCGTCGATCCGGTCGATTCCTTATAGGAAGGCACCGGCCAGTCGCAGCCCCGTGCAGCCATCAGTCGACCCACGCGTGCTACATCGGGGACCGGGACCGCATCGCTCACGCGGCTAAGGTACGCAGGACCGCCGTCAGCGCGTGAGAGGAAACCCGATGAGCGCCGAAACAGTCGAAAGCTCCGAGCCCACCGGTGCCGAGCGGCGCACCACGGCGGGCAAAGCGGGAGTATTGAGGGCGCGCCGCGCCGATGCCGCGGATCGTCGCCAGGAAGCGGTCGACAAGCAGCACGCCAAAGGCAAGATGACCGCACTCGAGCGCATAGAGGCATTCCTGGACGAAGGCTCGTTCCAGCCGATCGACGGGCTCGTCCGCCACCGTTCTCACAACTTCGGCTTGCAAAACAACCGACCGTTCGGCGACGGCGTCATCACCGGTTACGGAACCGTGGACGGCCGGCCCGTGTGTGTTTTCGCGCAGGACTTCACGGTGTTCGGTGGCTCCCTCGGTGAGGTGTTCGGGGAGAAGATCGTCAAGATCATGGACCTGGCCATGAAGACCGGCTGCCCGGTCATCGGCCTCAACGATTCCGGCGGTGCGCGCATCCAGGAGGGCGTGGTGTCCCTCGGGCTGTACGGAGAGATCTTCCGCCGCAACACACAAGCATCCGGTGTGATCCCACAGATCTCGGTGATCATGGGTCCCTGCGCAGGCGGAGCTGTCTACTCCCCGGCGATCACCGACTTCACGGTGATGATCGACAAGACATCGCACATGTTCATCACCGGCCCTGACGTGATCAAGACGGTCACTGGTGAAGACGTCACGTTCGAGGATCTCGGCGGGGCCCACACGCACAACAGCACCTCGGGTGTCGCCCACTACATGGCCAGCGACGAGACCGACGGCCTCGACTACGTTCGTGCCTTGCTCTCCTATCTACCGAGCAACAATCTGTCCGACCCGCCTGCCCTCCCTACCAACGTTCCAATGGAGTTCACCGAAGAGGGCTACTCCCTCGATTCGATCATTCCGGACTCAGCGAACCAGCCTTACGACATGCACCGTGTGATCGAGGCGATTTTGGATGATGACGAATTCCTCGAGACCCAGCCGCTGTTCGCACCTAACATCATCACTGGATTCGGCCGGATCGAAGGCCATTCCGTGGGCATCGTTGCGAATCAACCGATGCAATTCGCCGGAACTCTCGACATCGATGCATCGGAGAAGGCGGCGCGCTTCGTTCGTACGTGCGATGCCTTCAACATCCCGGTCATCACCTTCGTGGACGTTCCCGGCTTCCTACCTGGAACCGAACAGGAATACGACGGCATCATCAGACGCGGCGCGAAGTTGATCTATGCATACGCCGAAGCCACCGTTCCACTGCTGACGGTCGTGACTCGCAAGGCCTACGGCGGTGCGTATGTGGTCATGGGCTCCAAGCATCTCGGTGCGGATATCAACCTCGCCTGGCCTACCGCAGAGATTGCCGTCATGGGGGCACAAGGCGCGGTCAACATCTTGTATCGCAAGGACCTAGCCGACAGCCCCGAACCGGAGAAGCGGCGAGCCGAACTCATCGAGGACTACACCGACACCCTCGCCAACCCCTACACCGCCGCCGAACGTGGCTACATGGATCGCGTGATCCTTCCCCACGAGACTCGGCTGCAGATCGTGCGAGCCCTGCGCGCGCTTCGAAACAAGCGCGTCAGCAACCCGCCCAAGAAGCACGGGAACATCCCGCTATGAGTACCGAGCCGAACCGCGCCGGACCCGCCATCACCATCACGGCCGGAAACCCGACCGACGAGGAACTCGCGATCGTCGTCTCGCTGCTGTCACGACTCCCCCGCACTGAGGTGGTGCAGCCCAATCCACCGAGCCACTGGTCGAACAAGGCGGCGATGATGCGTCCGCGCATCAACCCCGGGCCGGGGGCCTGGCGAGCCTCGGCCTTCCCGTACCAGCAATAACCACTGCCGATCGGGCACACAGCGCAGCAACCTGGCCTAGTTCGACGTGTCCTCACTCGACGATGACATCTGGCTCCCGATCAAGACTCCGGTGACCAGTAGCAACATCGCCAACGTGACGACCGAGTTCTGGAAGGCCGGCTCGAGGCCGTTCCAGTTCGAGTTCAGATACATGATGAACCAATTGCCACCGACCACCATGAAGCCGAAGAAGAACACCGCCAGACCTGCGAGTCCACCGACATAGGTCCACCGCTGAGCACTAGCCCAACGCACCGAGGATCTCGCCCCTCGCACACCGAGGATGCCCGCGATCAAGAGCAGGATCCCAGTGATCGATTCCATAGCGATGATGCCGATGTAGGACGCGGCCTGGAACCATGTGGCATCGATGAAACGCCACTCGAAACCACTGTCTACGGGAACACCATCACCAATGAGCACACCTTGGACGAACGGCCAATTACTGGCGTTCGGGTTCGTCGGGTTGGTGACGTTGTCGAATGCCACGACCCGGTAATAGCTGGCCACCATGAGCACAAAAACCGATGTAACCGTCCGCGCAACGTTCCAGGTGGATCAAGTGCTGCCTCGCGGTGCCATGGCCGAACGGTAACTGTCCACCGCACCTAGGCTCAGGTCGATGAGTGATTCAGCAGCCTCGGTTCGGTTTATTCTCGCGTCACGGTCCCCTGCTCGACTGGCAACGCTGCGCGCCGCCGGCATCGAACCCGAGGTGATCATCAGCGACGTTGACGAAGAAGCGATCGAAGCCGGGCTACCCACCGCCACGCCAGCCCAACTCGCTCAAGTTCTGGCAACCGCGAAGGCCGAGGACGTTGCGGCGAAGATCGAAGGAAACGCACTAGTGGTCGGCTGTGATTCGGTCTTCGAACTCGACGGCATCGCGTACGGCAAGCCCGGCAATGAGGCCACCGCCAGGGAGCGGTGGCAGCGCATGTTCGGTCGCGCGGGGACCTTGCATACCGGCCACCAGGTCATCGACACCTCTACTGGGCGCAGAGCAGCGGCGACCACTAGCACCGTCGTGCACATGGGAACGATGAGCGATCAGGAAATGGCGGACTACCTGGCAAGTGGCGAGCCACTCGAGGTGGCCGGTGGGTTCACCCTCGATGGCCTCGGCGGTGCTTTCGTCGAGCGCATCGAAGGCGATCCATCGAACGTTGTCGGCATCTCGCTTCCTACCCTGCGGCACTTGCTGTCCCAGATCGGGACCATCTGGACACAACTGTGGTCCGCGGATCGCTAGAGTCCGTCCCCATGCGCAAGGTCCTGATCGCCAACCGCGGGGAAATCGCTGTCCGGGTGATCCGGGCCTGCCGGGACGAGGGCCTCACCTCCGTTGCCGTCTACGCCGACCCCGATCGTGACGCCCTGCACGTGCAGATGGCCGACGAGGCCTACGCCCTCGGCGGCGAGACCGCCGCCGAGACCTACCTCGACATCGCCAAGATCATCGCTGCAGCCCAGCAAGCCGGAGCGGATTCGGTGCACCCGGGCTATGGCTTCTTGTCCGAGAACGCGGACTTCGCCCAAGCGGTGATCGATGCCGGGCTCATCTGGATCGGCCCGCCGCCGCAAGCCATCCGCGATCTAGGCGACAAGGTTTCTGCCCGGCATATCGCCCAGCGTGCTGGTGCGCCGCAGGTTCCTGGCACGCCCGATCCGGTGCAGGGCGCCGACGAGGTGATCGCCTTCGCGAAGGAAAACGGCCTGCCGGTCGCTATCAAGGCCGCCTTCGGTGGTGGGGGCCGCGGCCTGAAGGTCGCGCGCACGCTGGAGGAGATCCCCGAGCTCTATGACTCCGCGGTTCGCGAAGCGGTCGCTGCCTTCGGTCGGGGTGAGTGCTTCGTCGAGCGGTATCTCGACCGCCCACGTCACGTCGAGACTCAGGTGCTGGCTGATCAGCATGGCAACGCGATCGTGGTGTCCACCCGTGATTGCTCACTGCAGCGTCGCCACCAAAAACTCGTCGAGGAAGCCCCCGCTCCGTTCCTCACACCCGAGCAACTCGACTCGCTCTACGCAGCAAGCAAGGCGATCGTGAAGGAGGCCGGCTACTACGGCGCCGGCACGTGCGAATTCTTGGTCGGTGAAGACGGCGTTATCTCCTTCTTGGAGGTCAACACCCGCCTGCAAGTCGAGCACCCG
>CBFIHB010000081.1:0-6087 GCA_965662415.1 Actinomycetes bacterium
TGAGGGCGAGATCCTCGCCATCGGGCTGCGTGCCGATGACAACAGAGTCTCCGTCCTTCACTTCTCCGGACAAGATCGCAACGGCGAGCTTGTCGCCCACCGCCGTTTGCACCAGGCGGCGCAGCGGACGAGCACCGTAGATCGGGTCGAATCCCGTGTTAACCAGCCACTGCTTGGCTTCCTCGGTGAGTTCGATGGCGATGCGGCGATCCTCTAGGCGGTGCTGCAGTTGCTCGATCTGAATACCGGCGATCCGCATGAGTTCTTCGCGGTCGAGCGGGTTGAACATAACCATCGCGTCGAGGCGGTTCAAGAACTCCGGACGGAATTGCTGACGGACTACGCCAAGCACCTGCTCCTTGCGCTCCTCGAAGGGAGTCTCGGTGTCGATCAGGAACTGCGAGCCCATGTTCGAGGTGAGAATCAAGATCGCGTTGCGAAAGTCAACGGTGCGACCCTGACCGTCGGTGAGACGACCATCGTCAAGAACCTGCAGCAGGATGTCAAAGACTTCCGGGTGAGCTTTCTCGACTTCGTCGAGCAAGATCACCGAGTACGGGCGGCGACGCACCGCTTCGGTGAGCTGGCCACCTTCTTCGTATCCGACGTATCCCGGAGGCGCACCCACCAGGCGGGACACCGAGTGCTTTTCGGAGTATTCGCTCATGTCGATGCGGACCATCGCGCGCTCGTCATCGAACAAGAACTCCGCGAGTGCCTTGGCGAGTTCGGTCTTGCCGACACCGGTCGGGCCGAGGAAAAGGAACGAGCCCGTGGGCCGGTTCGGATCAGCGATGCCCGCGCGTGAACGGCGCACGGCATCGGAGACCTCGCGCACGGCTTCGGACTGGCCGACCACGCGCTGGCCGAGTTCCTCCTCCATGCGCAGCAACTTCTGCGTCTCACCCTCGAGCAAACGACCAGCGGGGATGCCGGTCCAGGCGGCAACTACCTCGGCGATGTCGTCCGCGGTTACCTCCTCCTTGACCATGGTCGCTTCGCGCTCGTTGGTCTCCTTGGTAACCCGCTCGAGCTCTTCTTCGAAGGTGGGAATCTCCGCGTACAGGATGCGGGAAGCCTGCTCGAAGTCACCAGCGCGCTGCGCTTTATCAGCCGTCGCACGCAAATCGTCGATCAGCACCTTGATCTCACCGATGCGGTCCAGGCCCTGCTTCTCGGCGTCCCAGCGGGCGCGCATGCCGCGCAGTTCCTCTTCCTTATCGGCGATCTCGGCGCGAATCTTGGTCAGACGCTCCTGGGATGCCTCGTCGGTCTCCTTCGAGACCGCGAGTTCCTCCATCCGCAGCCGATCAACCTGGCGTTGCAGGACGTCGATCTCTACGGGGGACGAATCGATTTCCATGCGCAACCGGCTCGCGGCCTCGTCCATGAGGTCGATCGCCTTGTCCGGCAAGAAGCGCGAGGTGATGTAGCGATCGGACAGAGTGGCCGAGGCCACCAATGCGGAATCGGAGATGACCACCTTGTGGTGCGCCTCGTACTTCTCCTTGATGCCGCGCAGGATCGCAACGGTGTCCTCGACGGATGGCTGATCGACGAGCACCTGCTGGAAGCGGCGCTCGAGCGCGGGATCCTTCTCGACGTACTCGCGGTACTCGTCGAGCGTTGTGGCACCGATCATGCGCAGCTCACCGCGCGCCAGCATCGGCTTGAGCATGTTGCCCGCGTCCATCGCGGAATCTCCACCGGCGCCTGCGCCGACAACCGTGTGCAATTCGTCGATGAATGTGATGACTTGGCCGTCGGATTCCTTAATCTCGTCGAGCACAGCCTTGAGGCGCTCTTCGAACTCACCCCGGTACTTGGCTCCGGCCACCATAGCCCCAAGATCGAGCGCGATCAGCGTCTTGCCGGTGAGCGAGGTAGGTACGTCGCCTTCGACGATACGGCGGGCGAGCCCTTCGACAACAGCGGTCTTGCCCACACCTGGATCACCGATGAGCACCGGGTTGTTCTTGGTGCGGCGGGACAGCACTTGAATGGTGCGGCGAATTTCGTCGTCACGACCGATGACCGGGTCGATCTTCCCTTCACGCGCACGCGCGGTGAGATCCACGCCGAACTTCTCGAGCGCCTGGAAGGTGCTCTCTGGATCTTGGGTCGTCACGCGTGTCGATCCCCGAACTTCTTGAAGTGCTTCAAGCAGCGCCGGTCCGGTCGCGCCGGCGGCAGCGAGCATGTCGCTCACGCCCGGCCCACCGTCTTGCGCCAAGGCGATGAGCAAGTGCTCGGTGCTGACGTACTCATCGCCTCGCTCCTTGGCGAGGGACTGCGCGGCGTTCAGCACCTTCAATGCCGGTTGATTCAAACTCGGTTGCGCCACCGTGCTTCCTTGCGCGGATGGCAAGCCTTCGACCTTCGCGCGCGCTTCACGTGCCAACGCTGCGGTGTCGGCTCCCACTGCATCGAGCAGTGCCGTGGCGATACCCGGTCCAAGCTGCAGCAGCGAATCCAACAAGTGGATCGGCTCGACCTGCGGATTGCCGTTCGCCGCGGCGATGCGGACCGACGCACCCAAGGCGTCCTGAGCCTTGGTAGTGAATTGGATATCCATGTCTTATTTCCTTCCTAACCCTGTGGTCGACGCCGCTATCTCCGGCGTTGCCGTCGTTGCGGTTGCCATACGACGAGGGCGCGCGATGAAGCTTCGGCGCGGAACTCCTCGAGCCGTTGGCGCAGTTCACGTACTTCTTCTTGCAATGCGAGCACCCGACGAATGCCCTCCAGGGACAAGCCCTCAGCCGAGAGTTGCGCTACTTCGCGTAGCCGGGCAATGTCTTGCCCGCTGTACAGGCGATTGCGGCCGCCCACTCGGGTGGGTCGCACGAGTCCGGCGCGGTCGTATTGCCGCAGCGTTTGGGGGTGCAGTCCCGCTAGTTCCGCGGCTATCGAGATGGCGTAGACCGGAGCATCCGAACGAGGGGAGAAAACCTCTTGCGGTTCAGCCATTCGAACCACCGGCCATTGCCGTGAGGTCCTTGCGGGGATCCTCCTCACCGGTGAGATCCGCGTAGGCCTGCAGTGCTTCCCGCGCCTGATCGGACATGTTCTGCGGCACCGCCACCTCTACGGTGACGAGCAGATCGCCGTTCTTGCCGTCCTTGCCCCTGATCCCCTTACCGCGTACGCGGAAGGTGCGGCCGTTGGATGTGCCTGCCGGAATCTTGACCGTGACGGAGCTACCGCGCGGGGTGGGAACCGCGATCTGGCTACCGAGTGCCGCCTCGCTGAAGGTGACCGGAACGGTGATGGTCACGTTGTTCCCCTTGCGTCCGAAAACGGCGTGGGGAGTGACGTGCACCGTGACGAACAGATCACCCGCAGGTCCGCCGCGTTCGCCGGGTGCGCCCTTGCCCTTCAGCCGGATCTTGGATCCGTCCTTCACACCAGCGGGGATACGTGCTTGCACAGTTCGGGTGCTCGTGCCCCGACCGGAGCCGCGGCATGAGGTGCACGGATCGTCCACGAATAGCCCGCGTCCGCGGCAAGACGGGCACGGCTCGGCGAAGGCGAAGCCCCCAGCATTGCGTGCGGTTTGACCGGTGCCATCGCAAGTAGGGCACACCCGCGGCACAGTTCCAGCCTTGGCACCGGTGCCGTTGCACACCGAGCAAGGGGCATCGCTGCTTAGGCGCAGCGGCACCGTCACACCATCCAGGGAATCATCGAAGGACAGCGTCAACTCGCTCTCGAGGTCCTGCCCGCGACGGGGTTGACGACTGCGGCCGCCCCCGCCACCGCGGTTGAACAGACCACCGAGGAAATCGCCGAAGCCTCCGCCACCGTCTCCGAAAAGGTCCTCGACGTTGACGTTGCACTGGCCACCACCACCGCCGCCAGGGAACCCTCCGAAACCGCCGCCCCCGCCGGGGAATCCTCCACCGGCGAAGAGCGTGCGGGCTTCGTCGTACTCCTTGCGGGTCTTGGGATCGGACAGGACGTCGTAAGCCTCGGAGACCTCCTTGAAACGGGCCTCGGCCTTCGCATCACCCGGGTTCTTATCCGGGTGATTCTCACGAGCCAGGGTCCGGTACTTCTTCTTGAGCTCCTCGGGGCTCGCGTCCTTGGACACGCCCAAGGTGGCGTAGAAGTCCTTCTCCAACCAGTCCTTGTTCATCTGCCTTCGTCTATTTCCCTATGTCCTCGGTGCGGTGGTCGAGCCCGAATCAGGTGCCCGCGACCGCAACTCGTGCCGGCCGCAGCACGCGGTCGGCGAATCGGTATCCCGGTTGGTAGACCGTGGTGACCGTGGGGGTGGAGACGGCGTCGTTCTCCTCGGTGGTCAGCGCTTCGTGCACCATCGGGTCGAATTCCTCGCCGCTGGCGCCGAACTTCTCGAGTCCGAGTTTGGCCAGTGCCGCCTCGAGGTTCTCGCCGACCGTGCGGAAGGCTCCCTCGAGTTCGCCGTGCTCGCGAGCTCTCTCGATGTCATCGAGCACCGGCAACAGTTCCGCCAGAACCGCACCGACCGCCATCTGCTGCATGACCTCGCGGTCGCGTTCTACCCGCTTGCGGTAGTTCGCGTACTCGGCGTGGACCCGCTGAAGATCGGCGGTCAATTCGGCGACCTTCGCTTCGACACCGGCGACATCGCCTTCGAGGGCGCTGGCCGCGGCATCTTCCGCAGCCAGCGCCTCGTTGGCGTTCATGTTCGAGGCAACACCTTCCCGGACTTCGTAGGTCTCCGGGTCGATGCGGCGCTTGTCGCTCACGCGCACGCCTTCGCCGGCGTACTCCTCTTCCGAATGTCCGGGGTTGTTCACTTCGCCTCTTCCTCGCCCTCGTCCACGATCTCGGCGTCGATGACCTCGTCCTCAGCGGCGTCGGCTGCGGCATCCGCAGCACCTTCAGCCGAGGCGGTGCCTTCCTGCTGCGCCATGGTGTACATCGCTGCACCCAGGGCCTGGCTGGCCTGCGCAACCTTGTCGGTGGCGCTCTTCATGGCCGCTAGATCGTTGTCCTCGATCGCCTTCTTGAGCTCGTTCAAGGGCTCTTCGACATTGGACTTCGCGTCCGCCGGGACGTTATCCGCGTTGTCTGCGAGGAACTTCTCGGTCTGGTAGACCAGCGCCTCGGCGTTGTTGCGCACCTCGGCTTCCTCGCGACGCTGCTTGTCCTCATCAGCGTGCTGCTCCGCGTCACGCATCATGCGATCGATGTCTTCCTTGGACAGCGCGCTGCCGCCGGAGATCGTCATCGACTGCTCCTTGCCCGTGGCGGTGTCCTTCGCGGACACGTGCACGATGCCGTTAGCGTCGATGTCGAATGCGACCTCGATCTGCGGGATGCCGCGCGGTGCAGGCGGCAAGCCGGTGAGCTCGAAGGTGCCGAGCTGCTTGTTGTACGCGGCCATCTCGCGCTCGCCTTGGTAGACCTGGATCAACACCGACGGCTGGTTGTCCTCTGCCGTGGTGAAGATCTCGCTGCGCTTGGTCGGGATGGTGGTGTTGCGCTCGATCAACTTGGTCATCACGCCACCCTTGGTCTCGATGCCGAGGGACAGCGGGGTGACGTCGAGCAACAGGACGTCCTTGACGTCGCCACGCAGCACACCGGCCTGGAGCGCGGCACCGATGGCCACGACCTCATCGGGGTTCACACCCTTGTTGGCTTCCTTGCCGGTGACTTCCTTGACCAGATCGGCTACTGCGGGCATGCGGGTCGAGCCGCCGACGAGCACCACCTGATCGATTTCGCTCAGCGAGATGCCGGCGTCCTTGATCACGGCTTCCACCGGCGCCTTGGTGCGCTTGAGTAGATCGGCCGTCATCGACTCGAATTGCGCGCGGCTCAAGGTCTCGTCCAAGTGGAGCGGGCCCTCAGCCGAAGCGGTGATGTAAGGCAGGTTGATCGAGGACTGCGTCGAAGACGACAGCTCGATCTTGGCCTTCTCTGCGGCTTCCTGCAGGCGCTGCATAGCCATCTTGTCCTTGGACAGATCCACACCGTGCGCGTTCTTGAACTGGCTGACCAACCATTCGACGATGGCGTGGTCCCAGTCATCGCCACCGAGGTTGTTGTCACCACTGGTGGCCTTGACCTCGACTACGCCGTCGCCGATCTCCA
>CBFIHB010000082.1:0-6011 GCA_965662415.1 Actinomycetes bacterium
CATCACATGCTCAGCGTGCTCTTCTTGCTCGACCACCGCGTGGTGCACCGCCGCTGCGAGCGCCGCAGCGCCGGGAGCATCGAGGGTCCCAGATCTGATGTTGCGCTCTTGTCCCCCTCCGTGCGCGACTGGTTCGACCTGCACGTACGGGTCGACGATCAGCGCACCGACACCCACCGGGGCGCCTATCTTGTGGCCGCTGATCGTGACCGCGGTGGCAGGGATCTCCGCAAGATCGACTGGAACGTGCCCAAGGGCCTGGACGGCGTCGGTGTGAAAAGGGACCCCGTACTCATTGCATAACGTGGCGATCTCCCCAACAGGTTGGATGGTGCCAACCTCGTTGTTGGCCCACATCACGGTGACTAACGCCGTGCGGTCAGCATGCGCCGCGAGAAAGGCACCGACTTCTTCGGGATCTACGCGCCCGGCAGCGTCCACTCCGACCCACATCGCCTCCGCGCCCTCGTGCTTGATCAACCACTCCACCGGATCCAACACCGCATGATGCTCGATGGCCGATGCCACAACAACCGGATTGCCAACTCCCAAACGACGCCGACGGGCCCAGTAGAGCCCCTTCACCGCCAGGTTGTCCGCCTCTGTGCCGCCCGAGGTGAAGACCACCGCCGAAGGACGGGTACGCAGATCGTCGGCGATCGACTCGCGGGCCTCCTCGACGATGCGTCGGGCAGCCCGACCTGCGGCATGCAACGAGGAGGGATTGCCCACGTCCTCACTCGCAGCCAGCCAGGCCTCGCGCGCCTGGGGCAGTAGCGGCGCGGTGGCCGCGTGATCGACGAAGGCCCGCCTCATCTCTTCGTTTGACACGTAGCGATGGTAGCCAGAAGGCCCTTGTGCGGTCAGGTTGAGCGGCCCTCGATCTCATCAGCCAACCGCGGAACTACCTCGTGCAAGTCGCCCACGACACCGAAATCGGCGAGTTCGAAAATTGGCGCCTCGGCGTCCTTGTTCACTACGACGACCACTTTCGAGGTCTGCATGCCCGCTCGGTGCTGGATGGCGCCGGAGATGCCGTTTGCGATGTACAACTGTGGCGAGACGGTCTTTCCCGTCTGCCCGACCTGGTATTGATGCGGGTACCAACCGGCGTCGGTCGCGGCGCGCGAAGCCCCGACTGCACCGCCGAGGGAATCGGCGAGACGCTCGATGATCGCGAAGCCCTCCGGCCCACCGACACCGCGGCCACCGGAGACGACGATGGCGGCCTCGGTCAATTCCGGACGCCCGCCTTTGCCGGCCACAGTGCGGTCGGTGACCTGCGCCTTCTTGGCTAGATCGCTCACCGCTACCTGGACCGACTCCACGGCGCAGGTCGTGGGAGCCGCCTCCGGCGGAACCGAGTTCGGTCGCACCGTGAAGATCGGCGTTCCGGTGGTGACCTTGGAATGAACGATGGTGCTGCCGCCGAACACACTCTGCGTGGCAACTCCCTGTTCATCGATATCGACGGCATCGGTAATCACGCCACTGGCGGTGCGCACCGCGAGTCGACCGGCAACTTCCTTGCCATCCGCCGATGAGGGCACGAGGACCGCGGCCGGTGACAGTTGCTCGACCAGCGCGGTCATGACGTCGACCATCGGTACGACCGGGTGGTCGGTCATCTCCGCGGAATCGGCGGCGTAGACGGCACTGGCGCCGTATTCGCCGAGGGTCGACGAAGCTTGGTCGGCGCCGGAACCGAACCACACGCATACGGGCTCGCCCAAGCGACGGGCGATGGTCAGTAATTCCAGGGTGTTCTTCTTGACAGCGCCTGAATCACGGTCGTGCTCTGCGAGAACCAGAACGGGTGCCATGGCCAGATTCCTCCTAGATGAACTTCTGCTCGGTCAGGTAAGTCGCCAAGCGCGTGGCGCCATCGCCTTCGTCGGTAACGACGGTGCCGGCGGCCTTGGGCGGACGCGCGGCGAAGTCCTCGACAGCGCTCCACGCCGCGGCCTGTCCGACCGCGGCGGCTTCGAGGCCGAGATCAGCGACCGCGAGGGTCTCCACCGGCTTCTTCTTAGCTGCCATGATGCCTTTGAAGGACGGGTAGCGGGGCTCGTTGATCTTCTCGACGACGCTCACCACGGCTGGCAACGACGCAGTAATGGTGTCGAAGCCGTAGTCGGTGACTCGTTCGATGGTGACGTCAGCACCGGTGACGCTCACCCGCTGTGCGAAAGTCAACTGCGCGAGGCCCAGACGTTCGGCAACCATGGCAGGCACCACGGACATGCGAGCATCGGTCGACTCGGAGCCGAAGATGATCAGGTCGAAATCCTTGCCGGCCAGTGCGGCGGCTAGTACGGCGGAGGTTGCGATCGCATCGGAGCCGTGCAGCGCCTCATCGAGGACGTGCACACCGGAATCAGCCCCCATCGACAGTGCCTTGCGCACCGTCTCCGCCGCGCGTTCGGGTCCCATGGAGACCACAGTCACCTCACCGCCATGCGCTTCGGCAATCTGCAAGGCCTCTTCCACCGCATATTCGTCGAGTTCGTTGAGCACGCCGTCAGCGGAGGCCCGATCCAAGGTCGAGTCCGCCGATTGCAGCGTTTTCTCCGCCCAGGTGTCCGGCACCTGCTTGACGCATACCGCGATCTTCATGCCCCTGCCCTCCCGCACGAGTCAGTCATTGCCACACTGCGTTGTCGGACGTTGCGTCCGCACTCCCGATTGTGCGGTAACACGCCCGTATGCACCTATGTTACTCGCCAGTAACTAATCCGCAGGGCGGGTGGTGCACGGGTTACGCTCGCCGGCGTGTTGCCCGAAATCCCGCTCACCGGGGAGCGCACCGCCCCTGGCCGGGATACGGAGAACTATTGGTTCGTCCGCCACCTCGCCTGCTACGAATGGGCTGCTGCGCACCTCGCCTCGTGCACGGACCCTGGTCCGATCCTGGACGCCGGAGCCGGGGAGGGATACGGGGCCCGCCTTCTCGCCGATACGTGTGGCCGAGGTGTGTGCGCTGTGGAACTCGACGAACCGACCGTCGTCCACATCGCCGAACGCTACCCCGGCCTGCTCGCGGTTCGAGCGAACCTGATCGGACTTCCCTTCGCCGACGCCTCGTTCGCAGCGGTGGTGTCCTTGCAGGTGGTCGAACACATCTGGGACCCCGTCGTGTACCTGCGCGAACTGGCACGATGCGCGCGCGGATCGGTCATCGTGAGTACACCGAATCGCCCCATCCACTCCCCGACCCTGCTACCAGGTGGTCGGCCGGATAACCCCTTCCATGTTCGCGAGTTCGATGCTGGGGAACTGTCGAAGCTACTCCACAGCGCCACACCCGAGCGGTCCGTTCGCATCCTCGGACTCCACCACGGCCCTCGAATAAGGGCCTGGGAGGAACGGTACGGATCCCTGCCGCGCACCTTGAGCGATTCCACCCACGATGACACCGCAGTGACCAGAGCACTGGACTTCGCCGCCACTCTCGACTCGGGAGATTTTCGTGTCGAGGCCGAAACCGCGGGCGCGCACGATCTGGTCGCGTTGTGGTGAGCCGCGCCGGCGGTCGCCTGGCCATCGTCCTGCACTCGCACTCACCGTGGCTTCTCGGCCACGGCACCTGGCCGGTCGGCGAAGAGTGGTTGCGTCAGGCGTGGGGGCAGGCGTACCTGCCGCTCGTGCAGCTCCTGCGCATGAGGGCCGAGCGAGGCGAACGGGAACTGCTGACGGTGGGTATCACTCCCGTCCTGGCCGCCCAGTGGGATGACCCGAACTCCGTGCGAGAGCAGCGGCGCTGGCTCGCAGATTGGCGCACCCGAGCCACTGGCAAAGGGATCTGGGCCACGAGTGCCGGCGATGCGGTCGCCGCAGCCGATGCGCGCCGGCAGTACCGGATAGCACGTGCGATGGAAAACGAGTTCGACGAGCACTGGAGCGCTGGCGGTTCGGCGGCCATCCGTCCACTCGTCGATGCAGAGGTGGTCGAGGTCCTCGGCGGTCCGATGACCCACACCTTCACCCCGCACGTGCTCACCCCGTTCGCGCACCTCGCCCTAGAAAGCGGTCTGCGTGATCACACCGCTCGTTTGGGTTCCCGCCCAACGGGCATCTGGGCACCGGAGTGCGCGTACTCCCCCGGCCTTGAGGAGATTTACCAACGCCAGGGCGCCGATCACTTCCTGGTCGACGGACCGACGCTTCAGCATGTTGGCGCCAGTACGCATCTACCCCACCGAATAGGTGATAGCGATGTAGTGGCGTTCGGACGCGATCTGTCTTTGACGTACCGGGTGTGGTCGCCACGACGCGGATATCCGGGCAACCAGTGGTACCAGGACTTCCATTCGTTCGATCACGAGTGGGGCGTACGAGCACATCGGGTCACTTCGCGCTCATCACCCGCCAAAGATCCGTACGACCCGAAACGGGCCGCTCAGCGCGTTCAGCTCGATGCACATGATTTCCTGCAGCGCGCAATCGAAGTGATCCGGTCAAGCACCGAGGCGGATCCGCTAGTAGTGGTGGCCTACGACACCGAACTATTCGGGCACTGGTGGCATGAAGGACCACAGTTCCTCGAGGCCGTCTTCGAACTCGCACCCGCAGCCGGGATCGAACTGACCACTCTGCGAGCTGAACGTGATCGCGCAGCCGATCGCCCGGGCATCCATCTCACGGCCGGCAGTTGGGGATCGGGCAAGGACTTTCGTGTCTGGGCCGAGGGCGAAGCGGGGCAATTGCGTGACCGCGGCACCGCAGCGCAGTACGCGGTCCTGTCCTACCTGAGCGATCTACCCGCGAATTGGCGGGCGAGCCGCAACGAAACCGCAGATGCCATCGTGACCGAATTGCTGCTCGCGATGTCAAGCGACTGGGCCTTCATGATCACGAAAGACTCCGCCGCGCAATACGCACGCGTGCGAGCGCAGGGGCACTTCGATCGTCTCGCGGAACTGCTGCGCAGCGTGCACCACGATCCGAATGTGCACGTAAGCGATCGACGGCTTCCCTTCGTCGATGCACGACTGTTGCCCGTCTAGGGAGTCATCGACCTTCGTGCATCCGCCTCTCGGTGGCCAATCGCGCCTTGCGTGCCATGTCCGCGACATCGCGCCTGGTCTGTTCGGCTTCGGCTTCGACCTCCTTGCGATCCTTTAGCACTACAGCGGGCACACCTCCGGCAATGGAGAACGCCGGGATGTGGCCTCGCACCACCGCGTTCGCAGCGATCACACTGCCTTCACCGATGACACTGCCACGCAGCACCGTGGCCTTGACCCCGAGCCACACATCGGCCCCGATCACCACCGGACTCTTCACCAAGCCCTGCCGCCGGATCGGGATAGCCGTTTGCGCGGTGCGGTGGTCGAAATCGCCGACGTACACCCAATCGGCGACGATGCATTCCGATCCGAGGGAGACTTCCAAGTGGGCATTGACCGTGTTGTGCTGACCGAAGACGCACTTGTCCCCTATCGACAGCGTGCCCTCGTGGCAGCGCAGGACGGTTCCATCTCCAAGATGTACCCAGCGGCCGAGCACGATCCGCCCCAGGCCACGTCGGCGTTCAAAACGAACGCCCTTACCTAGGAACACCGGGCCTCGCACCACCACATCAGGGTGGGTCAGCCGCATCCGCACGAATCGTGCATAGCGAACGAGGTACCACCAGGACCAAGCGCGGTTGGCGAGAATCCAACGAAAGGTCGCAAGTCCCCACCAGCGCCACGGGACTCGCTCGGTGTGATCGCGTTCGGCGCCGGTCACGGCTTCTCGAACAGCAGATTGAGTCCTGGACCCGGATCGGGCGCGAGGACAGCGGAACTGGCCGCCGATGCTCGGCTCGGCTGGTTGATGTCGGCAAGCGCCGCGTCGTACTCCGCGATGGTCCGCTCGGCGATCGCCGCCCATCCATGCTGTGCTTGCACATAATCGTGCGCGCGTCTCACCCGCTTGCGCGCCTCGACCGGATCGCTCCAACAAGCCCGGATTGCACTGGCTAGCGATGCCGGAGCACCCGGAGTGAAACCGAATCCGTGCCGGTC
>CBFIHB010000083.1:0-5988 GCA_965662415.1 Actinomycetes bacterium
CGAACATTGGCTGTCCGTCTCGGCGACCAGACCACCCGCGTGCTGTACGTGGTGCTCATCAGTGCCGCCTTCGCGGGAGTCGCGGCAGTTGCCTGGTTCGCCACACCCTGGGCACTCCTCGGTCTAGCGAGCATCCCCTGGGCGATCAGTCCCATCCGCATCGTGGCCGGCGGCGCCATCGGGCGCGATCTCGTCCCCGCTCTCAGCGGTACCGGAGTGCTGGTCGCCGTCTACGCCGTATCGCTCTCGCTGGGCTTGGTCATCGGCCTCGTCCTCAGCCCGTGAAGCTGCCTCGATGCGATCGTTGATGCGCCCGAAGAAGCCTCCTACGACGGCACTCATTGCCGAGCGCTGACGGTCCAACGCGAACCAGCTGATCACCCCTGAGGCCAGGACCGCCACAACCAACGCCCACAGCCCCCGAAGCGGACTGACCAGCTGGATCAACCACCACGCTGCAAGGAGCAGCCCAAGCCGCATCACGGTGTAGATAACGATCGCACCGACACCGCGGGCCGACGCACTCATCCCACCACGGTACGCGCAGGGCGAAACCCACACGAGGCGACGCCGCCGCCGGCCCTGGTTACCATTGCCTGACCATGCTTCGAGTCGTCCTGGGCCTACTTGCCGTAGCGCTATACATCTACTTCATCATCGATGTCGTGCGCACCCCCAAGTCGCAAGCCCGCACACTGCCCAAGTGGCTCTGGCTCGTCCTGGTCATCCTGATCCCCTTGCTCGGCGGCGCGATCTGGCTGCTTCTTGGCAAGACGTGGCCCGAGGGTGGTGGCTTTCGCCGGAAGCGGGGTCCGGTTGCGCCGGATGATGATCCGCGGTTCCTTCGCCAACTCGATGACGACGTCTGGAGCAAGAAAATGCGCCGCCGCCGCGGCGAAGCCAACTGACGTTCGGCTCTAGACGCCGGCGTACGAGTGCAGACTGTTGACGAAGATGTTCACACCGAAATAGTTGATCAAGAACGTGACAAGGCCGAGGATCGCAATCCACGAAGCCTTGTCACCGCGCCAGCCAGCGGTGGAGCGCGCGTGCAGGTAAGCGGCGTAGACAACCCAGGTGATGAAGGCCCAGGTCTCCTTGGGATCCCACCCCCAGTACCGACCCCACGCGTTCTCCGCCCAGATCGCTCCGGCGATCACCGAGAAGGTCCACAAGGGGAACGAGAAGGCGATGATGCGGCTGGTAAAAGTGCGTAGGCGCTCGGCGCTCGGCATCGCGGACATCGGTCCGCTGAAGGATCGCCCGCGCGATTCCATCCGGGATTGAACGAGCGATAGCCCGGCAGTCGAGGCCGCGACGGTGAAGGCACCGGCGCAGATGATGGCAGCCGAGACGTGTATCACCAGCCAGTAGGACTTCAAGGCAGGCACTAGTTGCGCGGCCTCGGTGTAGAGCACAGTGACTGCAAGACCCAAGGTCAGCAATGCGGGTATGACCACGAATAGCCCAAGCCAGCGCAGATCGCGCCTGAGGGACAGGGCGAGGAAGACAACGAGCACGCCCCACGCGGAGCTGATGGAGAACTCGTACATGTTTCCCCACGGCACGCGGCCGGCCCACACGCCGCGCAGGACCAGCGCGATGGTCAGCAGTCCGGTGGCCAGCCACGTTAGGGACATGCCGATGTTCGCTAGGCGGCGTCCGGAGTCAATGGCCGGTCGATCGCTATCGCGATCGAGGACCGCGACGGAACTGGACCCGGATCCGGGAGATTGCACACTCGCAGCGACTGTCTTGGCAGTGCTCGGACGGCGGCCACTGGCGAAGGAAGCAGCGAAAAGCACCATGGCGATCGTGAGAGTCAACATCGTCGCGTAGATGAATGCGTTGCTCGCCTCCGCGAGTTCCATGCCCGCTGCACCGCTGGTCATTGCCGTTCCTCCTGCCTGCTTTCGTCCATCGAATCCCACACCTGTTGCACGTCCGCGAAGACGTCGCCTGCTTCACTCTTACTCAGGCCAGCCGCTTGCACGAGACTACTTCCGCCTGCACTCGTCTGCGCTTTCACCCATAGGCGACGGCGACGTGTGAACAAGGACACAGTCAGCCCGACCATGGCGAGAACCGCCGCAGCCAGCGCAGCCTCCTTGCCGGGATCGAAGGCGATCTGGAACGAGGCCCACCGTTGCCACCCGGTGAACTCGATCTCGCCGGCTCCGAAATCCCACGTCTGCCCGGGGATCAAAGCCAGTAATCCGATCTGTTCCATCCCCTCGGTATCGAGCGTGTAGATGCTCTGCGGAATCCCGGAGTCGAGCCCAAGGTCCCCTTCCCAGACCGACAGGAAGACCGAAGGGTCGTCTGCGTCGGGGAACACCGAATGCGGACCACGAATGTCGTCGATCGCCGAGGTCGGCAAGAACAGGCCCTGGAAACCGAGCTGCGGTGAAGAGTCGGGCACTTTGATCACCCCTGTTGAGGTGAAGTTCCCGTCCTGCGGCAAGAACACGACGTCGTCATCGAGAACCACCGCGCCGGTCGAATCACGAACGATGAAGGACGGCGCATAGCCGTGGCCCACCAGGAAGACCTTGGCTCCCGCGACGGAAATCGGGAAGTTGACTTCTATCGACTCCCGCTCGATCGGGCCCAGCGGATCGCGCTGCAGGTCCACGGTGGCCTCGAACAGCCTCGGCGAACCGCGCTGAGCCTCGCTGCGTTCGAATTCCACGGCGAAGTCATCCAAGGTGAAAGCGAAGGGCGGAATGGTGTCGGCCGTGGCGAGTCTTCCTCCGCCCCATGCGTCGTACTGGGTGAGGGTGTTAGAAAAGCCACTGCCTTCTTTCACGATTACGTTGCCCCGCCAACCGAACAGTCCGCCCACAGCCACGGCGACCAAGACCAGCACTAGTGCGAGGTGGAAGATCAGGTTGCCGGTCTCGCGCCAGTACCCCTTCTCCGCAGATAGCCAAACGGTCTCGTCAGTGCTACCGGTACGTACCCGCCAACGGTCCTTGCGCAGTCGCGCGGATTGATCGGCGATCACCTGTTCAGCGCTGAGGTTCACGCTCTGCTCGGCGAAAGCCGACAGTCGATCGAGGTTGCGTGGCGCATTCGGTGGCTGGCTACGCAGCGCCTTCCAGTGCACGCCCACCCGAGGTAGGACGCAACCAATCAAAGAGATGAATAAGAGCAGGTAGACGGCAGCGAACCAGGGTGCGCCGTAGACGTCGAAGAAGCCGAGCGAATCCAATATCGGGCCAACAGTGGGCTGTTCGGCGAGCCACTCATTGACCAACAACGGATTGTTGCCGCGCTGGGGCAAGATCGATCCGGGAACGCTGGCCACTGCGAGCGCGAACAGCAAGATCAAGGCAACTCGCATGCTGGTGAGTTGACGCCAGGCCCACCGCAAGAAGCCCTGAGCGCCCATCGGTGGGACGGGCGCCTCGGTGCGGACTGCAGGTGGGGCTGTCATGACCATCCCAGTCTGCGATACATCCCCGCTGTGCGCCTCACAGGGCCGTTTCGAACCCCGGAATCGTCACTCGCAACCAGATGGTGAACTCCAGCCATAGACCGCTCACCAGCAAGATTCCGACCAAGACCAGCATTCCGCCACCGATGCGCATGATCACGGCGTAGTGACGCCGGATGAAGTCGGTGGCCGGGGCGATCCGGTCGATCAGCAAGCCGAAGGCAATGAACGGGATACCCAGGCCCAGGCAGTAGGCGAAGGACAACACGGCTCCGCGGGTGGCGCTTGCCTCGGCCAAGGCAAGGGACTGCACGGCGGTGAGCGTCGGACCGATACACGGCGTCCAGCCGAGCCCGAATAGCACTCCGAGCAAGGGTGCCCCCGCCAAGCCCCAGGTGGGGGTCTTCAGCAGTCGGTACTCGCGTTGGAACCACGGGATCACGCCCATGAAAGCCAGTCCCATGATGATCACGAGCACACCCATGACCCGCGTGATGATCGCCTCATAGCGCAGCAGCACCGAACCGAGGCCGCCGAACAGCGCACCGTAGGAGACGAAAACCACGCTGAACCCGAGGACGAACAGCACACTGCCGATCAAGACACGTGACTTGCGGGTGCCGGTGGCCAGCTCGGCACCAGTGAGCCCGGTGACGTAGGAGACATATCCCGGCGCTAGCGGCAGGACGCAGGGACTCACGAAAGCGACGAGCCCTGCCAGGATCGCGATGGGGATGGCGACGAGCATCGACCCGCTGGTGATCAGCGTGCCGATATCACCCACGTTGATCTACCTCGTCGATCATCCCGCGCAATGTGCCCGCACTCACTTTCCCCAGCGCACGCGCGGCGACCCGTCCCTCGCGGTCGATGATCAACGTCGAGGGGATCGCCTGTGGTGGCAACGAGTCAGAGAACAGCAACTGCAGTCGGCCATCACTGTCTTGCACGCTCGGGAACGTCAGACTCATCGTCTCGACGAATCCGCGAGCAGCCGTCCGAGCATCCCGGGTGTTCAGTCCGACGAACTGGACCCCCTGGCCTTCACGTTCTTGCCAAACCTCCTGGAGTTCGGGGGCTTCGGCACGACACGGCGCGCACCACGAGGCCCAGACGTTCAACACCACCACGTCACCTCGGTAGTCCGAGAGCCGAAATTCCTCGTCATCCAACGTGGTGCCGACCAAATCGGGAGCGGCGTTCCGAGAGTCCGGGTCGATGACCACTATCGAACCGTCACCACCGACGAAGCCCGAATCGCCACCTGCACCGGAGTCAGCCGCGCTCGAGGAGCACGCCGTAAGCGCCACCCCCGCGGTCAGCAAGGCGAAGGCGACAACCACTCTTCTCATCGTCGAACTCAAGCCACCGTCAGGCGCCGGCCACTTTGCTGGCACCGGGAAGCAGATCGCGCGCCGGCTCGCTGTAGGTGATGGACACCAGATCGTCATCGTCGAAAGTCAGCGAGGTGAGCGAGGCCAGGGTGCACTGCCGCGATCGCGGATCGTGCCACAGCCTGCGCCCCTCGGCGTCGAGTCTTGCGATCCAGATGGGCAACTGATGGCTGACGAGTACGGCCTCACGACCGTCGGCGAGTTCCTTGGCGTTGAGTACGGCCTGGCGCATGCGGGCGGCGACTTCGTCGTAAGGCTCACCCCAACTGGGCTTGAACGGGTTCCACAGATGGCGCCAGGTAGTCGGCTGTCGGAGCACACCATCGCCCACGCTCACCCGTTGCCCCTCGAAGATGTTGTCCGCCTCGATCGCCAATGGCTCGATGGCGATCTCGTGGCCGTGCACGCGGGCTATCGGTTCGGCGGTCTGCTGCGCGCGCTCCATAGGTGAGGCGATCACCGCGGCGATGTCGTGACTGGAAAGCGCATCAGCAGCCCGCTGTGCCATCTGCTCACCGAGGTCGGACAGTCGGTAACCGGGTAGGCGCCCGTAGAGAACACCCTCCGGGTTGTAGACCTCGCCATGCCGCAGGAGATGGACGACGCTTCGGTTTCCGCTCACCTTCTGAGCCTAAGCACTAGGCACGAACGTGCTGCTACCGCAGGTCACCGGTCCCCCCGGAACTACGACTTGCGTCGTCCAGCAGCCTTGCGCTTACTGGGCCGCCACTCTTCGACACCCTCTGCCGCGGCTTGCTCACGAAGCGCATCCCCGTGGGCTGCGAGTGAGGCGACCAAGCCCTGCGGGGTGCTGGAATCAGCGAGCACATCCACACGCAGCCCATGCTCTTCAGCGGTGGCAGCAGTATTCGGACCGATGCAGGCGATGATCGTCGACTGGTGCGGCTTGCCCGCGATACCGACGAGATTGCGCACCGTGCTGCTTGAGGTGAACAAGACAGCGTCGAAACCACCGGTCTTGATCGCCTCGCGTACCGGAGCCGGCGGTGGCGCAGCACGGACGGTCCGGAAGGCAGTGATGTCCTCGACCTCCCAGCCAAGGTCGGTGAGCCCCGCGACCAACGTGTCCGTAGCGATATCAGCTCGCGGCAAGAACACCTTGTTGATGGGATCGAGCAACGAGTCATAGGGCGG
>CBFIHB010000084.1:0-5913 GCA_965662415.1 Actinomycetes bacterium
CCACTGTCTTTTCACCCCTCACCTCGGCCGGGGACTTGTGGACCACTTGGCGCGATCAGGCGGGGCAGATCGCGGAACTGAGTCAAGAGAACGAGGAACTTCAGTTGGCGCTTCGGCAGGCAGAGGCAGACCGGGCGCGCGCGAATGCCCTCGACGAACTGTTGCGGGTGGCAACAGCGGGCAGGTACCGGGTTGCGCCGGCCGAGGTGATCGCAGTGGGGCCGGCGCAGGACTATGCCTGGACGGTCACCATCGACGCCGGCTCCCTGGATGGCGTCGAGCGCGAGATGACCGTCATCAATGGCCAAGGTCTCGTCGGTCGGGTGCTGAAGGTGAACCAGACGACTTCCACGGTGGTACTCCTCGTTGATGCATCCTCCGCGGTGGGTGGACGAGTCGCCACGACCGAGGAGATCGGCATCGTCGCGGGAACCGGTCGGCAGGATTCCTTGGACTTCCAATTGCTCGATCCGCTCGCTGAATTGGTGATCGGTGATTCGCTCGTTACCTTCGGTTCGCGTGATGGACGTCCGTACGCACCGGGCGTACCGATTGGGGAAGTGGTCGACATCACCGGAACCGCGGGCCAACTAACCCGTGTGGCGACCGTGCGCCCTTTCGCGGATGTTTCGCAATTGAGCATCGTCGGTGTGGTGATCCGGCCGCCACGAGAAGATCCACGCGATTCGGTGCTACCTCCTCGCGATGAAGAAGCCCAGTCCGCCGCCGATGAGCAGCAGGAAACGAACAACGACGACGAAACAGCCGGCGAAGACGCGAACACCGAAGAACAGCAGGCCGTCGACGATGGCGCGAGCACGCAAGACCAAGAGGCGCAGTGATCATCCGCCAGGGCCTGGTGATCGGGGTTCCGCTACTACTCGCGTCCTTGATTCAAGTCACGTTGCTCAGCCGACTCGGCCTGCCCGGCGCCACCCCGGATCTGCTGGTGGTGACCGTGGTCGCGGTGGCGTTGACCATGGGTCCGATCCAGGGTGCCTTCGCCGGTTTCCTTGCGGGGGCGATTATCGACGTCTCGCCGCCCTCGGACACCGTGGTGGGCGTCAACTCGATCGTCTACCTAGCCATCGGCTTCATCGCCGGGTACATCGTGGATACCCGGGATCGCACCGTCCTCGGGATGATCGTGATCGCCGCTCTTGCGTGCGGGGCTGCATCGTTGGGCACTGCAGCCTTGGACGCCATGCTGGGCAGTCCCCGGGTCATCTGGGAGAGCGTGCCGGTCATTACCTTGACCAGCACTTTGTACGGGGCCCTGCTGGCTCCGCTGGTGATCCCTCTCATGGACTGGTTGACCAGGAAACTAGCCCCTGAAGTGCTCCTGGAGGGGTGAGAGGGCGCTTCGATGGCCCGAATGCTGGGTCGGGAACGACTCCCGAGGGCGAAGCGTCGTACCGTCTAGGCAGATGGGTGGCCCGATCGCCCCGGAATCCGGGACCGATCCAGGGTGGGAAAACACAGATGAGTACGTCCAGGAGGTCGCATGAGCCAGCGCTCGAATGTGCGACTGCTCATCCTGGGGGCGCTGATGTTCTCCCTCGTGGCCACGCTCGTCGGGCGCTTGTACTACCTGCAGGTGGTGACCGGCGAGGAATACAAGGTGGCCGCGGTCAACAACACCGTTCGCGAGGTGGTCGAGCCCGCCGTGCGGGGCTTGATCTTGGACCAGGCCGGAAGGCCGCTGGTGGCCAATCGGACTTCCCTGGTGATCACGGTCGACAAAGTGGTTCTCGAGAGAGAGGCCGAGGACAGCGACGAAGTGGTGCAACGGCTCGGTCGGATCCTGGACATCCCAGCCGAGGACATCGCCGATCAGCTGATGCCCTGTGGCTCCGAGGGCGCCAAGCCGCCGCCGGTGTGCTGGAACGGCACGCCCTATCAGCCGGTCCCGGTTGCCCAAGACGTCGATCCGCAAACAGCGCTGACCATCATGGAACAAGGGCAGTTGTACCCGGGCATCGAAGCGCGGCTGACCGCGATCCGCGAGTACCCAGCTCCCTTTAACGTGAACGCCGCGCACTTGCTCGGCTACCTGGGTCCGGTGACCGAAGAGCAACTGGAGGCGCAAGGGGGCACTACCGCGTATGACCGACTACGGCGGACCGATGTAGTCGGTCGGTCAGGCCTGGAGGCCTACTACGACGAAGAGATCCGCGGTAAGCCCGGCGTGACCACTCTCGCGGTCGACACTGCCGGTCGAGTAACCGGCACATTGGAAGCCTTCGCACCCGAGCCGGGTGACTATTTGGTCAGCAGCATCGATGCTCACTTGCAGTCGGTGGTCGAGGAGCAACTGGTCGCGGCGGTTCAGCGCGCTCAGCGCCAAGGCTTCCCAGGTGATTCCGGTGCGGCGGTGGTGGTCGATGTGAAGACCGGGCGGATCATGGCGATGGCCAGTTACCCCACATACGACCCGTCGATTTGGGTTGGTGGTGTGACGCGCAAGCAATTCGACAAGTTGATGGATTCCGGATCGCTGGCATCCAACGCGACCCAGGGCTTGTTCGCGCCCGGGTCGACCTACAAGGTGATCAGCACGGTGGCTGCAGCCAAGGAGGGCTTCAACCTCGGCGGCGTGTACGACTGCCCGAGCCGAATCAAGCTCGGTACCCAAACCTTCCGCAACTTCGAGTCCGCGGCGTACGGGGAGATCTCGCTACGCCGTGCACTCGAAGTCTCGTGCAACACGGTCTTCTACCAAATCGCCGACGACATGTGGCTCGATGCTGGTGGAGATGACGCCGGTCGCGACGCCTCAGATCCAATTGCCGAGGCCGCATTGCAGTTCGGCCTCGGGCAGGGCACGGGGATCGATCTTCCCGTGGAGTCCGTAGGCCGCGTGGCGAGCCGCGAGTTCAAGGTGGAGAACTGGGAGAACAAGCGCGACACCTGGTGCAAGAACGCGGTCGAGGGCTACCCCGAGACGCGCAAGGACGATCCCGAACTCGCTGACTACTTCACTGCGCTGGACCAAGAGAACTGCGCGGACGGTTTCCGCTGGCGCGAGGGTGACGCGCTGAACGCCTCGATCGGCCAGGGCGACACAGCGGTCACGCCGCTACAGATGGCAATGGTCTACGCCACTGTGGCCAATGGCGGGACGCTCTATGAGCCGCGATTGGTCAAGGCACGCATTGCCGCGGATGGTTCACGGGTCGAGGAGATCCCGCCGATCGTGGCCGATGAGATCACCGGCGCCCGTGCGCAACGCGCCATCCGATTCCTGCAAGACACCCTGCCGGGTGTGACCACCCAAGGATCCGGGCGCGAGCCGTTCGCTGGCTTCCCGCTCGATCAAATACCGGTGGCCTCCAAGACCGGTTCGGCCCAGGTGACCGGCGACAAGGTGTCCACCTCATGGTTCGCGTCTTACGCGCCGGCAGACGACCCCCAGTACGCAGTGGTCATGATGGTTACCCAGGGCGGTACGGGTTCGAAGACCTCGGGGCCGAGCGTGCGAAAGATCTACGAGGCTCTGTTCGGCGTGGAGGGACAAGACATCGATCCACGAAAGAGCGTGCTGGTCGATGGCAAGCCGAGTAGGGATCTTCCGGTGATCCGTGAGGATGGCACCCCGGTCATCCCGCTGGGTGATGATTCCGGGCTCCCGGAAGATCGCGAGAACGTGACTGCGCGCGGACGCGATGGCGCGCGCGATGACGGTGGTGGTCGCTCATGACGAGCGTCTTCTCGACCAAGTCCTCCGACACTGCCGTGGCGCCCCGCCGCGAGCGGGGTGGTGGCTACTTCCGGGACCTCGATTGGATCTTGATCATCGCCGCCCTGGGCGCCTCGCTCATGGGTGCGGCGCTGGTGTGGTCCGCCAGCCGCGCCGATCTCGCAGCACCCGGTGATCCGCAGTCCTACCTCAAGCGCCATTTGATCAACCTCGGGGTTGCTTTGGTGCTCGGAGTGATCGCCACCCGGGTGAACTATCGATGGCTGCGGGCCTACACACCCGTCCTTTACGTAGCCTCGATGCTGTTGTTGCTCGTGCCCTTCGTTCCCGGGCTTGGAGTGACCATTGCTGGTGCGCGGGCGTGGATCGATGTCCCGCTCGGGCTGACCATCCAGCCATCGGAATTCGCGAAGGTTTCGGTCATCTTGATGATGGCTGCTCTGTTGTCCGAACGCCGGGACATCGAGGATGAACCGAGCGCGCGCGATGTCATCTTGTCTGTCATCGTCGCTGCGATACCGACAGCCATCATCTTGGTGCAAAACGACACCGGAACCGTCTTGATCCTCGGGGCGGTCGTGATCGCCATCATCGCGATCGCCGGTGTTCCCACCCGCTGGTTGGTCGGCTTGATCGGAGCGTCGATCCTGGGGATCCTCGCTGCTATCCAACTTGGCTTGTTACAGCAATACCAGGTGGAGCGGCTGACCTCCTTCATCAATCCGGACGAAGACGTCAGCGCTAGTTCCTACAACGCCAATCAAGCCCGGATCGCTATCGGCGGTGGGGGCTTGGACGGCTACGGGTTGTTCCAGGGGCCGCAGACGCAGGGCAACTTCGTGCCGGTCAACGAAAGCGACTTCATCTTCACCGTGGTGGGTGAGGAACTCGGCTTTATCGGCTCGGCGATCTTGATCGCCTTGCTCGCGATCGTGTTGTTCCGGGCCATCATGACTGCCTGGAAGGCCGACGACATGTACGGCCGGTTGGTCGCCAGCGGAATCGCTGCCTGGTTTGCCTTCCAGATGTTCGAGAACATAGGCATGACGCTTGGCATCATGCCTATCACTGGTATCCCGCTGCCCTTTGTCTCCGCCGGCGGAACATCCATGATGGCCACTTGGATTGCGGTCGGTCTCCTGCAAACGGTGCGGATGCATTCGCTCGCAGTTGTCCGAGCCGAAGTGTGAGCCGCACGCACTCGCTACTCTTGACGCTATGAGCGCGCCGGCCGTAGAACCGTTGCAAACCGCTAACAGCGAGCAGCTCCGGGCCGACAGGCCACGAGGCGCCTCGCACTTCGACCGACTCGAACCACTGCTCGCGCGCGTTTCCAAGCCCATCCAGTACGTCGGTGGAGAGGTCAACGCCGTCACCAAGGACTGGGAATCGGCGAATGTCCATTGGGCCCTGATGTACCCCGACGCCTACGAAGTGGGTGCGCCCAACCAGGGTGTCCAGATCCTCTACGAGGTGCTCAATGAGCAGGCCGACATCCTGGCCGAACGGACCTACGCGGTCTGGCCCGATCTGGAAAGCGCCATGCGCGAGCACGCTGTTCCACAGTTCACTGTGGACGGCCATCGCGCGCTCGGTGACTTCGATCTCATCGGTATCTCGTTCGCGACCGAATTGGGCTACACCAACATGCTGACCGCTTTGGATCTCGCGGGAATCGCTATCCATGCGGCGGATCGCAGCATCAATGATCCGATCGTCGTGGCAGGTGGTCACGCTGCGTTCAACCCCGAACCAATCGCTGATTTCATCGACGCAGCGGTGCTGGGAGACGGCGAAGAGGCCGTGCTGCTTATCTCGCAGGTCGTCGGTCAGTGGAAGGACGAAGGCCGCCCGGGTGGACGCGAGGAGGTCCTGCTGCGCCTGGCGCGAACCGGCTCGGTCTACGTCCCCGGGCTTTATGAGGTCACCTATCTGCCCGATGGCCGTATCCAGCGTGTGGCACCGGCCCATCCTGAGGTGCCCTGGCGGGTGTCCAAGCACACCCTGATGGATCTCGACGAGTGGTCCTACCCCAAGGCGCCGCTGGTCCCCCTGGCGGAGACGGTGCACGAGCGCATGAGCGTGGAGATCTTCCGTGGTTGCACCCGCGGCTGCCGCTTTTGCCAAGCCGGCATGATTACCCGCCCCGTTCGCGAGCGTTCGATCACCGGAGTGGCCGAGATCGTGCAGCGCGGTTTGGAGAAGACCGGCTT
>CBFIHB010000085.1:0-5654 GCA_965662415.1 Actinomycetes bacterium
TCACGCTCAGGCGGTACGCACCACCATGCAGGCCACGCTGCGTCAGCCCGACACCGCCCGTTAGTCTGACCGGACGTCGTCTTTCTAGCGAGGAGCCGGTTTGTTCGGGTCACTTTCCGACCGCTTGGCGCAGACCTTCAAGGGTCTTCGCGGCAAGGGACGGCTGAGCGAAGCCGATATCGACGCCACCGTCAAAGAGATCCGTACCGCCCTTCTCGAGGCCGATGTCGCACTGCCGGTCGTGCGCACCTTCACCGCACGTGTGAAGGAACGCGCGATGTCCGTAGAGGTCTCCGGTGCGCTGAACCCCGGCCAGCAGGTCGTCAAGATCGTGCACGCCGAGCTCGTGGAGATCCTCGGAGGGGAGACCCGGGGCCTGCAGATGGCCAAGACGGGTCCGACCTTCATCATGCTCGCCGGCTTGCAGGGTGCCGGCAAGACCACGCTCGCCGGGAAGCTCGCTGCGCACTTGAAGGCTTCCGGGCACACCCCGCTGCTGGTCGCGGCTGATTTACAGCGCCCCAACGCGGTGGACCAATTGACCGTGGTCGGTCAGCGCGCCGGGGTGCCTGTCTACGCGCCCGAACCTGGCAACGGAGTTGGAGATCCGGTGCAGGTCGCGCGCGATGCCCGCCCCTACGCCGAATCCCAACTGCACGATGTGGTGATCGTCGATACCGCTGGCCGCTTGGCCATCGATGCGGAATTGATGGACCAGCTCCGACAGGTGAAGGACGCAGTAAGGCCCGACGACACCCTGCTCGTAGTCGACGCCATGATCGGCCAGGACGCGGTGGTGACCGCAGAGCAGTTCGCCGAGCAGATCGGTTTCGACGGGGTAGTGCTCACCAAGCTCGACGGTGATGCTCGCGGCGGTGCGGCGTTGTCGATCGTCACGGTCACCGGCAGGCCGATCATGTTCGCTTCGATCGGGGAGAAGCTCGACGATTTCGAGACCTTCCACCCGGACCGCATGGCCAACCGCATCTTGGACATGGGTGATGTCCTGACCTTGATCGAGCAGGCCGAGAAGGCTTTCGACGCCGAGCAGGCAGAGAAGATGGCCCGAAAGGTCACCAGCGGTGAGGACTTCACCCTGGAGGACTTCCTCGATCAGATGCAGTCGATCAAGAAGATGGGCTCGCTGGGCAAGATCCTCGGGATGCTCCCGGGCATGGGGGATATGAAAGAGCAACTCGATCAGGTCGATGATCGTGAACTCGATCGCGTCTCGGCGATCATCCAGTCGATGACTCCGGCCGAGAGGACCGACCCGAAGATCTTGAACGCCTCTCGCCGCGCCCGCATCGCACGCGGTTCGGGAACACAGGTCAGCGATGTCAACTCCCTGATCGAACGCTTCGGTGAAGCCCAGAAGATGATGAAGCAGATGGGTAAGGGCGGGGGCATGCCCGGAATGCCAGGCATGCCGGGTATGCCTGGGGGTGGCGGCAAGAAGTCCAAGGGCAAGATGCCCAAGCAATCTGGCCGCAAGGCCAAGAAGGGTCGCAGCGGGAACCCGGCCAAGCGCGCAGCGCAAGAAGCGGGGCTCGGTCAAACCGAACACGAGGCGCCCGCCGCGGACATGACACCGCCGGATCTATCGGCCCTCCCCGAGGACCTCAAGAAACTTCTCTCCTGACGCCTGTTCCCCCAGTGTGTTTGCCCAGGGTCGGCTTCTGGCACAATCACGGGGTTCTCGCTTCGGGTGTGGCCCTCTCACCTCGCTCGCGGCGGTCCATGAGTCAGTCCGATGCAGGCGACCCCACGCCAGCAAACGACGGGCCACCATCAGTCAGGAGAGCAGCCACCCGTGGCAGTCAAGATCAAGTTGAAGCGCGTGGGCAAGGTCCACGCACCCCAGTACCGAGTCGTCGTCGCCGATTCCCGCACCGCCCGTAACGGTCGCGCTATCGAGGAGATCGGCGTCTACCAGCCGCTCGAGGACCCGAGCATCATCCGAGTCGATTCCGAGCGCGTCCAGTACTGGCTCGGGGTCGGTGCCCAGCCGACCGAGGCCGTTGCCGCCATCCTCAAGGTGACCGGCGACTGGCAGAAGTTCAAGGGCGAGCCCGGTGCAGAAGGCACGTTGAAGGTCGCCGAACCGAAGGCCGACAAGAAGGTCGCTTACGAGGCAGCAGTCAAGGAAGCCGCCAGCGAGCCCAAGACCCCGGCGCCGAAGAAGGTCGAACCGAAGACCGAAGAGGTTGCCGAGACGGCCAAGGATGCTGTCGAAGACGCCGCTGAGAAGGTCGAAGAGGTAGCCGAGGCCGTGGCCGAGAAGGTCGAAGAGGCCGTCGAAGCTGTCGTCGAGAAGGTCGAAGAGGTTGTCGAGGCTGCTGTCGATGCCGTGAAGGGCGAAGACAAGGCTGAGGACAAGGCCGACGACGCCGAAGGCAAGTCCGAGTAATGCTCGACGAGGCGCTCGGTCACTTGGTTCGCGGGATCGTGGACAACCCCGACGACGTCTCGGTCACCACACGCAGCGGACGCCGCGGCACCACTTTGCAGGTTGCGGTGAATCCGTCGGACATGGGTCGTGTGATCGGTCGTGGGGGTCGCACGGCTACCGCCTTGCGCACCGTCATGACCGCCGTCAATGACGGTCGCGGCGTGCGCGTCGACTTCCTCGACGTAGCCGAGCGGTAAGCACAGCCACCATGCTCGTCGTGGTGGGCCGCATCGGCAGACCCCACGGGGTTCGCGGCGCAGTGAGTATCGACGTTCGGACCGACGAACCCGACCTTCGTTTCGCAATCGGGAATCGACTCACCGCCGATTCCGGCGTGGTGCTGACGATCGACAGTGCTACCTGGCACAGCGGCCGGTTGCTGCTGACTTTCGAGGGCTATCCCGATCGCACCGCGATCGAGACCTTGCGCGGTCAACTGCTGAGTGTCGAGCGTGACGACAGCGAATCACCCGAGGACCCTGAGGAGTTCTACGACACCGCACTTGTCGGTTGCGACGTCGTAACAGCTGACGGTAATGCCGTGGGCCGGGTAATCGAGGTGGCCCACCTGCCCGCCCAGGACATGCTGGTCGTAGCGCGCGAGGACTCGACGGAAGTTCTTGTCCCTTTCCTCGAGGCGATGGTTCCGAAGGTCGACGTGCAAGCCAAGCGCATCGTCATCACCCCGCCACCGGGTCTGCTGGACACCGAGGCCGAAGAAGACGATTCGTGATGCGAATCGACATCGTCACGATCTTCCCCGAATACCTCGCGCCCTTGGAACTGTCCCTCGTCGGCAAGGCGCGCGAGGCGGACATCATCGATATCGCCGTGCACGATCTACGCGCTTACGCGACCGACAAGCACCGAAGTGTCGATGACACTCCCTACGGTGGCGGCCCGGGAATGGTGATGATGCCCGAGCCGTGGGGTGCGGCCCTCGATGACATTCGCGCGAACGCCGAGGTCGATCCGTGGCTTGTCATCCCCACTCCGTCGGGTTACCGCTTCGACCAAGGAATAGCGACGACGTTGGCAACACGCGAGCACCTGGTCTTCGCGTGCGGTCGCTACGAGGGAATCGATGCTCGGGTGGCCGAGCACTACGGAGCGCGCGATGACTGGGCAGGTGTACTGGAGTACTCGATCGGTGATTATGTGCTCGGTGGGGGAGAGGCTGCGGTGCTGGTCATGGTCGAGGCCGCGGTGCGTTTGATCCCGGGGGTGCTCGGTAACGCCGAGAGCGCTGCCGATGATTCCTTCAGCAAGGAGGCAGGACCCGCCCTCGAGGGACCGGTCTTCACCAAACCGCCGCGTTGGCGCGATCTCGATGTGCCAGATGTGCTGCTCTCGGGAGACCACGGGCGGATCGCGGCGTGGCGCGAAGAGCAGGCGCGCGAGCGCACTGAGCAGCGCCGCCCGGATCTGGCCCAGGGGTAATGCGAGTTGCGCCGCCCGCTCGCAGGGGTCGTGTGGGCGGTGTGGCACACTTGCCCGGCTCGCCCGACGTCTGCCACAAGGGACGCATGAGGGCGCATCACTCCACCTAACCGTGGGCGACTTGTGGCGCTTACAGAGAAGAGAAGCTCCGATGAAGACGCTCGATCCGGTCGACGCAGCAATCCTGCGCGATGACCTCCCTGAGTTCCGCGCCGGCGACACCGTGAAGGTTCACGTGAAGGTCGTCGAAGGTAACAAGACCCGTGTTCAGGTATTCCAGGGCGTGGTGATCGCTCGATCGGGTTCGGGAGCCAGCGAGACCTACACGGTTCGCAAGGTGTCCTACGGCGTTGGCGTTGAGCGCACCTTCCCGCTGCACTCACCGATCGTGGAGAAGATCGAGGTCGTCACCAAGGGTGATGTCCGCCGCGCCAAGCTGTACTACCTGCGTGGTCTGCGCGGCAAGGCAGCCAAGATCCGCGAGCGTCGCGATAACTCACCAGCCGGCTCGAACTCGAGCGCGAGTGTCGCCGCCGAACCGGTCGCCGAAGTCGTTGAAGCTGTCGAGGTCGACGAGGCAGTCGACGTCGCCGAAGACCAGGCCGAAGCAGCGGACGCAGCAACTGAAGCAGCGTCCGACGTAAACACCAGCGAGGACTGACCTTGGCCGACCGGGATCGGCAGTCCTGGTGGGACATCCCAGTCACGATCGCCATCGCACTGGGCGTCGTGCTCCTGGTCACGACGTTCCTCGTCAAGCCTTTCTCCATCCCCTCGGGATCCATGGAGAACACCCTGCAGATCGGCGATCGAGTCCTGGTCAACCGCGCGGTCTATCACACCCGGGACATCGCCCGCGGTGACGTAGTGGTCTTCGACGGCTCCGGCCGATTCGTCCCCGCCCAGGTGGTCCCCGACCGCAATCCGATCCTCGGCGCGTTCGTGTGGGTCGGTCAGTCCTTCGGGTTGATCGCTCCGGATTCCACCGACTCCATCAAGCGGGTGATCGGCGTGGGCGGTGATCGTGTGGTCTGTTGCGACGCTGACGGCCGCATCACAGTCAACGGTGAACCGCTCGGGGAGGACTACCTGTTCCCCGGTGACGCGCCGAGCGAGCAAACCTTCGATGTGGAAGTCCCAGAGGGCATGCTGTGGGTCATGGGTGATCACCGTTCGGCTTCGGCCGATTCCCGATCCCATCTCGGCAGTCCCGGCGGCGGCTTCATTCCCGAAGACAAGGTCGTGGGGCGCGCCATGAACGTGGTCTGGCCGCTCTCCCGGTTGTCTTCCATACCGCTGCCTGATTACGGCCCGGCCTTCAGCGAATCCGGTTCCTGATGGCTGTTTCGGCTCGCGGCGGTGACGAGACACCGGAGATCGCACCCACTCCAACCCACGACAACGACGCCCCCGGCAAGCATGCTCGAGAGAAGAAGAAGGCCCATCCGTTCTGGCGTGGCCTGCGGGAGATCGTGGTCATCGTCGTTGTCGCCCTCGTTCTTTCCGCACTCATTCGCGCGTTCTTGCTGCAGGCCTTCTACGTGCCGAGCGCATCGATGGAAGACACCCTGCGACCGGGGGATCGCATCGTGGCTTCGAAGATCACGACAGACATCTCCGGAGTCAAGCGCGGGGAGATCGTCGTCTTCAAGGACCCGGGGGACTGGCTGCCACCGCCGCTGCCGGCGCCGGACAACTGGCAAAGCAGGGTGCGTCAAGGGCTGACGTTCATCGGGGTGCTGCCAAGTGATTCGGGCGACGA
>CBFIHB010000086.1:0-5634 GCA_965662415.1 Actinomycetes bacterium
AGTCCTACCCGTGGATCCCTGCCTTCGGCGTCAACTACTCCGTTGGTGTCGATGGCATCGGCCTTGTCCTCATCGCCTTGGCAGCAACCCTCGTGCCCATCACCATCCTTGCCGGCTGGCGCGACATCGAGGGTGATCAGGAATCCGAAGGATCGGTCAAGGGGTACTTCGCCCTCGTCCTAGTACTCGAAGCTCTGATGATCGGCGTCTTCGCGGCGACCGATGTCTTCTTGTTCTATGTGTTCTTCGAGGTCATGCTCGTCCCGGTCTATTTCATGATCGGCAGGTACGGCGGACCGCAGCGTGCCTACGCCGCCGTCAAGTTCCTTCTCTACAGCTTGCTCGGCGGTCTGTTCATGCTCGCCGCACTCGTGGGGCTCTACGTGGTGTCGGCACGCCAACTCGGCAGTGGCACCTTCGATTTCCTTTCCCTCGTAGGGATGGACATCGACCCGAACACGCAAAAGATGCTCTTCCTCGGCTTCTTCTTCGCCTTCGCCATCAAGGCGCCGCTGTGGCCGTTCCACACCTGGCTGCCTGACGCCGCTGCCGAATCCAAACCAGGAACATCCGTGCTGCTGATCGGTGTGCTCGACAAGGTGGGCACCTTCGGCATGATCCGCTATCTACTGCCGATCTTCCCGGCGGCCAGCGAGTTCTACGCGCCGGTGATCATCGGAATGGCCTTGATCGGCATCTTCTACGGCGCCTACATCGCTCTCACCGCCCAAGACATGAAGCGCCTGTTCGCGTACTCGTCGATGTCCCACTTCGGCTTCATCACGCTCGGCATCTTCGTCTTCACCTCGATCGGTCAGACGGGATCCGTGGTGTACATGGTGGCCACGGCCTGTCGACCGCCGCACTGTTCTTGACCGCCGGGTTCTTGATGTCCAGACGCCGTCAATCTGCCCAACTCTTCGACTACGGCGGAGTCAACAAGGTGGCGCCCGTACTCGCCGGGTTCTTCCTCGTGGCAGTGCTTTCCTCGCTCGCACTGCCCGGCATGGTCTCGTTCATCGGTGAGTTCTTCGTTCTGCTCGGTGCCTTCGAGCGCTACATCTGGGTGGGTGCGCTGGCCACCTTGGGCATCGTCATCACCGCCGCGTACGCCCTGCGGGTCTACCAGAAGTCGATGACCGGCCCGCTGAATCCGAGCTTGGAATCGGAGCCCATCAAGGACCTGAACGGACGCGAGATCACCGCCCTGATGCCTATCGCCGCCCTCACCGTGGTCCTCGGCTTCTACCCAGCGCCTTTGCTAAACGTGATCGAGCCGGCTGTGGACCGGACCCTCGAGATCGTCCAAGTAGAGGCACCGGATTCTGCGCTCTCCAGTGAAGGGAGCGGGCAGTGAACTTCACCCCACCGGCAATCGACTACTTCGCGCTGTCGCCGATGATCGTGATCTTCGCCGCGGCGATCGTCTCGGTCCTCGTCGAAGCCTTCGCACCCCGGACAACAAGGCGCTTCCTGCAACTCGTCCTCGTCTTCGGTGCCCTCATCGCATCCGGTGTGCTGATCGTCTTGAACGCCGGAACACGCACGGTCACCGGTGGCGGCGCCGTAGTCATCGATGGACCGGCACTGGTCTTGATGGGAACAATCGTCGTCTTGTCGATCCTCGGTGCCGCACTGATGGCCGAACGTTCCATCGATCCGGTGGGAGATGCCTTCGCTGCCCGCGCGAGTTCGCTACCGGGATCGGAGGACGAGAAGCAACTCACCCAGCGCGGCTACCTGCAAACCGAGATTTGGCCACTCACCCTCTTCGCCGTCCTCGGCATGCTTCTCTTCGTCACGGCAAACAACCTGCTGCTCATGTTCGTGGCGTTGGAGATCATCTCGCTGCCGCTGTACCTGATGACCGGCATGGCACGCCGTCGCCGTCTTCTCAGCCAGGAGGCTTCGCTCAAGTACTTCTTGCTCGGGGTGTTCGCCTCCGCGTTCTACCTCTACGGTGCGGCCCTCGTCTACGGCTACTCCGGAAGCATCTCCTTCCCCGAGATAGCCCAGGCGCTGAGCAGCAAGCCAGGTGAATCCATCGTCGTCTTCATCGGCATGGGGATGCTGATCATCGGCCCGCTGTTCAAGATCGGCGCAGTGCCCTTCCACCAGTGGGTGCCTGATGTCTACCAAGGCGCACCAACGGCGGTGGTCGGCTTCATGGCAGCCACCGTCAAGGTCGCCGCCTTCGGCGCCCTCCTACGCATCCTCTACGTCGCATTCGGCGGAGTCCGCTGGGACTGGGATCCACTGATCTGGATTGTCGCCGTGGCGTCGATGATCCTGGGCTCGATTGTCGCGCTGGTGCAAAGCGACATCAAACGCCTGCTCGGCTACTCCTGGATCGCCCAGGCAGGCTTCATCCTGGTGGGCTTGGCAGCTGCTTCTCCGGCCGGCCTGGAGAGCACCATGTTCTATGTAATCGCCTACGGCTTCGCCACCATCGGCACATTCGCGGTCATCTCGATGGTGCGCGACGCCAACGGTGAGGCAACCAACCTCGCCGCGTGGGCCGGGCTTGGTCGCAAGTCGCCTCTGGTCGCGGCCGCTCTCTCACTATTCCTGCTAGGGCTTGCCGGCATCCCGCTCACCAGCGGTTTCGTGAGCAAGTTCGCAGTGTTCGTCGCCGCCATCGAGGCGGGGGCAACCTGGCTGGTCATCATCGGCGTGATCGCTAGCGTGATCGCCGCCTTCTTCTACGTTCGGATCGTCGTGATCATGTTCTTCGCCCAGCCCACCGAGCAGACCGCAAGCGTGGTAGTGCCCTCCGCCTTCACCACCATCGCCCTCTCGGCCGGGGTGGCGGTCACTCTTGTGCTTGGGATCTTCCCCCAGCCGGTCTTGGACATGCTCTCGAATGCCGGATTGTTCCTGCGGTAGTACCGTCATTACATGACCGAGAGCCCGCTAGGAGAGCTCTCCATCGACCCTGCCTTCGACGCGGAGTTGGCGGACTCACTTGCCGAGGTGGAAACCGAACTCCGCAGCGCCGTGGTCAGCGAGTATCCCTTCGTCACCGAGGCCTCCCGGCACCTCGTGGATGCCGGCGGCAAGCGCTTCCGGCCCCTGCTCACGCTGCTTGCTTCCCACTTCGGCCCCGACCCCGGTAACCCGGATGTTGTCAAGGCCGCTGTTGTGGTCGAGCTCACCCACCTTGCGACTCTCTACCACGACGACGTCATGGATGAAGCCGAGCTACGGCGCGGAGCCCCGTCGGCCAACTCCCGCTGGGACAACACCGTGGCGATCCTTACCGGCGATTTCCTGTTCGCCCGAGCATCGGACATCCTCGCTGATCTGGGCCCGGAGGCCGTACGCATCCAGGCACGCACTTTCGAACGCTTGTGCACCGGTCAGATCCGCGAGAGCGTGGGACCGGACGATGGCATCGATGCGGTCAAGCACCACCTGCAGGTCCTCTCCGACAAGACCGGCTCGCTCATTGCGACCGCTGGTCGATTCGGAACCATGATGGCCGGAGCCGACCACGCCACGGTGGAGACGATGAGCCGTTTCGGGGAAGCGATTGGCGTTGCGTTCCAGTTGGCCGACGACATCGTGGATATCACCTCCGAGGCCACCCAGTCCGGCAAGTCACCCGGCACCGACCTGCGCGAGGGCGTTCCCACGCTCACCACGCTGATTGCACAGGGGAGTGATGACCCGCAAGACGCAGCCCTGATCGAAATCCTGTCCGGACCGATCCCTGATGATGCGCAGCACGCTCGGGCATTGGGTCTGCTGCGTGCTCATCCGGCGCTTTCTTCGGCGCGCGAGGAAGCGCGGCGCTGGGCTGACGATGCACGTCGGACCCTGGAGCCACTCCCGTCCGGAGATGCGAAGTGCGCCCTGGAAGCGCTGTGCGATTACGTGGTGAATCGGACGGGATAGTTTCCCTTGGGCATCTCTTGTCGGTGTCTTGCGGGGTGCTAGCACCCCGCTTGGCTGACTTCCGGTTCTTCCGGTGCTTGCGCACGGCACAATCTGCACCAGGAGGTTGCCCTATGTTTCGGCGAGCGATTGTTGTTGGCCTGAGCGCCGCTTTGGCCCTGAGTGCTGCTCCCAGTGCTTCGGCTGCTGATCTGGAGCGCCCGGGCGCTGTGGATCTGAATTTCAACCCCGGTGCAGGATTCGAGGCTCTTGAGGATGACGCCCAGGTGTACGGGGATGTAGTGCCCACTGACGACGGCTTCCTCATCGGTGGCAAATTCGACCGTTACCGAGGTTTCGAGGCTTCGGGTATAGCGTCGATTAGAGCGGACGGCAGTTTCAATCGTGATTTCCGCTTTGCCGTAGAGCCTCGAGTAATCCCAATTGGTAACGTCGATGTGAGGTTTGGAAATTCAGTTCTTGCGATTGAACCGATTGGTAACGGTCAGTACCTCATCGGAGGCCAGTTCGCGGACGGGGAGACCCTGAAGGTTATTGACCGTTCCGGTCGTGAGGATCCGGACTTTGAATTCCAGCAGCCTTCTTCGTCTAACCGAGTGGGTTTCCCCGATTGGGGCTTCAATGGTTATGTCATGGATATCCAAACCGTCCGGCCCGGGGTGTTCCTCGTCGCTGGTCAATTCAGTCGCTTTAGCAGAGTAAAGGCGAAAGGCATTGCCCGAGTTATCCTCGGTGAGGACCGAATCCTTCGCCTCGATCCAGATTTCCAATCGCAGTTGAATATCAGGGATCGTCGGTACGGCGCCCCGTCTGATCCGTGGATCTCCACCATTGGTACCAGACGTGACGGCTCCATCTTGATCGGAGGATTCTTCGACAAGTACCAAGGTGAGAAAGTGGGCAGTATCGCCCAGATCGCGCCCGATGGAGAGTTGCTGAACGACTTTGATGGAGGAGCTCGCGCAGGCAGGCAGATCGGGCAGGTCTTCAGCATCTTGACTTCGCGGAACGGACCCGATCTGGTTGGTGGGTCGTTCACCAGCTTCGGATCTGATTCAGCTGCCCGGGGACTCGCCGTGCTGGATGGCCGAAGAGTCCGAGCGGCGGCACCCCGCCTGGTTGACGTGACGGACTTCTGTCCGCGACCACCTGGGGAAGGCCTGGAAGTGGCTCCTGCGGCTCCGGTCGTAGTCCGGAAGATCGTTCCCACCTCTGAAGGTGGCTACTTGATGACCGGCGTATTCGATGGTGTTCGGAACATCGACGGGACCGGCCACAACTCGGTAGGAGTCTCGCGGCTCGACTCCGATCTCCGCGCCGACTGGACATTCATGGACAGTCGAGGGCGCCCGGGTGGTCTGTTCGATGTGTGCTCAGACGGCTCGCGAAAATTTGGATATGGCATGACCATCGGTGAACTCGACAACGACCGAATCGTCGTGGGTGGTGACTTCACTACGGCGTTCGATGTGCAGACGCTAAGGGATGTGGATGCCCCGGACATCACGATGCTGTGGGATACCAAATTGGAGGAAACCGAACTGATTCCTCGCTCTCCAGTCTTTCCAGACGTCAAAGCAGTCTCGGAGAAGGATCTGGTGGACATCGTCTTCGCCGTCAACGGGCGCAGCAACGATTCCCGCGGCGAAACCTGGGGGTACCGGGTCGGTGAGATTGGTATAGCCGGCACTGACGGGGGACCGTGTGAGGTAGTGGAGAGTGTGACGTTTGAGGAGG
>CBFIHB010000087.1:0-5552 GCA_965662415.1 Actinomycetes bacterium
TTTCTCGGATATAGGACAGTGACGTCGTCGGTGACCAACTGGAAGGTGTCCCGGTCACCGCTCACGATTTCTACCCCGAGCCCGTCGGCTGTCCCCTGCGTGGTCAGCGTGGCGATCAGATCGTCGGCTTCGAATCCTTCGAGCTCGACGGCAGTGATCCCTAGCGCCTGGACGACCTGTTTGATCAACTCGACTTGGCCCTTGAACTCAGGCGGCGATGCCGACCGGGTCGCCTTGTATTCCGGGAACCGTTCGGTGCGAAAGCTCTTGCGGGACACGTCGAAGGTGACGGCTACGTGGGTGGGCTGCTCGTCACGCAGCAGGTTCACCAGCATCGAGGTGAACCCGTAGACGGCATTCGTGGGTTGACCCGTGGTCGTCGAAAAGTTCTCAACAGGCAGCGCGTAGAACGCGCGATAGGCCAGCGAGTGCCCATCGAGAAGCAACAACTTGCCTGACTGCTTGCCGGAAGTGGCCACCGTTCGATCCTAGGGACGCAGCCGCATTCGGACCTCTACGCTCGCCGGATGAGCCGAAAGAGCGAAGACAAGATCCCCGCCGAGTTGACTCGATTCGGCATGGGGGCGCTGGCCGACAAGATGGGCATCGAACTGATCGAAGCCAGCCCGGAGCGAGTTGTCGCGACTATGCCCGTCGTCGGCAACACCCAGCCCTACGGCCTGTTGCACGGGGGCGCTAGCGCCGTCCTCGCCGAATCACTCGGGTCGGTCCACGCGGCGATGAACGCAGGTCCGGAGAACGTCGTCGTTGGCCTAGATCTCAACTGCACCCACCACCGGGGACTTCGTGAGGGAATCGTCACCGGAGAGGCCACCACGCTGGCCGCCGGACGGACGATCGTGAGCACCCGAATCGCCATCACCGATGAAGAAGGCCGCCTCGTGTGCTCAGCCCGCCTTACCTGTTTGGTGCGCCCGAGCACGAAGTCGTAACGAAACCACCCAAATACCCGATCCGCCCCCCATCGCTCACGAGGGAGGGCTAGGGTTCCGGGAATTCCCACTGACCGCATCGACGCCTAGGGGCGACCCGAGGCACCAGCACCCCAGGGAGGTTGGCTTCGTGCTCATCCGCGTTCGCGCCATCTTCATGGCGGTTCTTCTCGCGGCAGCCGGCCTTCTCGGTGTAGCGATCCTCAGCCCCGCAGCCCAGGCCGCGGACACCACCTTGGTTGGCAACTTGACCGCCCCGGACGGCACTCCGGTCGAGGGCGTCACCATTACCGCCAGCACCGAGGACGGCTTCAGCGAGAGCGCCACTTCGGATGCAAGCGGCGATTTCTCGATAGAGCTGCCCGGCGGAGGTACCTACGCCATCGAGATCGACACCACCACCTTGCCGGCAGGAATCGCGCTCGAGAACCCCGAGGACGCCAGCCGGTCCCTGCTAGTACTCGGCGGTGAGAAGAAGATCCTCACCAAGCTGGTCGAGGGCGAAGGCGGTGGAGGCGACAGCGGCGGTTTCATCGACGTCACGGGCGATCAGTTCCTGCAGTTGCTCTTCGACGGCCTGTTATTCGGAGTCATGATCGCCCTGGCCGCACTGGGGTTGAACCTGGTCTTCGGAACCACCGGCTTGACCAACTTCTCGCATGGCGATCTGGTCACGCTCGGTGCCTTCACTGCCCTCCTGCTCAACCTCTCGGGGGTCCACCTGGTCATCGCGGCGCCGATCGCCGTGGTGTTCTGCGCGATCGTCTTCGGGTGGGGTCAGAACAAGATCCTGTGGCGTCCGCTTCGGCGTCGTAAGACGGGCCTCATCGCCATGATGATCATCTCGATCGGTCTGGCGATCGTGATGCGCTACTCCGTGGCCCTGTTCTTCGGTGCCGCCCCGCAGACGTACAAGCAGTACGCGGGTCAGGTGGGTATCAGCCTCGGGCCGGTCACCGCCACCCCGAAGGCTCTGATTCTGGCGGTGCTCGCGATCATCACCCTGACGGTCGTCGTCATCTGGGTGCAGCGCTCTCGCATCGGCAAAGCCACCCGGGCGGTTTCGGACAATCCGGCGCTGGCATCAGCCACGGGCATCGACGTGGAGCGAGTCATCGCTGTCGTATGGATCGTGGCTGCCGGCCTGGCCGCCTTCGCCGGCATCTACCTGGGCATGACGCAAAACAGCGTGTGGAACATGGGCCAGCGCATCTTGTTGATCATCTTCGCCTCGGTCATCCTCGGCGGGCTGGGCACCGTGTACGGCGCGATCGTCGGAGCCCTGGTTGTCGGCGTCTTCATCAACATGACCAGCTTGGTCATCCCCACGGAGATGAAGACCGTGGGTGCGCTGTTCGTGATGATCATCATCTTGATGATCCGGCCGCAGGGCCTCCTCGGTAGACGAGAGAGGGTGGGCTGACATGGATTTTGGATTCATTCTCACCCAGACGATGACCCAGGCCATCGGTATCACGGCCATCATCTACATCCTCGCCGCGATCGGCCTGAACGTGCAGTTCGGCTACGCCGGTCTGCTCAACTTCGGGCAGGTGGCCTTCGTCGCGGCCGGCTCCTACGCCGTCGGCGTGATCGTGCTCACCTTCGACCTGAGCTTGTGGCTTTCCATCCTGGTCGCGATCTTGGTCGCGACCGTGCTCGCGCTACTCCTCGGTATACCCACCTTGCGCCTGCGTGCCGACTACCTAGCGATCGTGACCATCGCGGCCAGCGAGCTGTTCCGCCTCACGGTTCGCTCGATCGCGTTCAAGGATGTCCTCGGTGGCGCGCAAGGCATCAACGGCAAGCTCGGTCAGCAGTTCCACGACACCAATCCCCTGCCGGCTGACTTCCAGAGCCTGCCGGTCCTGAGCTGGACTCGTCAGGACCTGTGGGTGGTGATCGTCGGCTGGTTGATCGTGGCGGCCTTCACCCTGCTGGTGTGGCTGCTCGTACGCAGCCCTTGGGGTCGTGTGGTGAAGGGCATCCGTGAGGACGAGGACGCGGTCGTCTCACTAGGCAAGAACGTATTCGTCTACAAGCTCCAGGCGCTAATCCTCGGCGGCATCATCGCTGCCTTCGGCGGCGTTGTGTGGGCTGTGGCCAAGCAGTCCGTGCAACCGGACACCTTCCAGCCGGACTTCACCTTCTTCGCCTACACGATCCTTTTGCTCGGTGGCGCGGCTCGGGTCTTCGGCCCGATCGTCGGTGGCATCATCTTCTGGTTCTTACTCGCTGGAACCGGCGAGTTCCTCGGCCAGGCGATCCAGGCCGGCTGGATCGACTTCCTGCAGCCCACGGACGTCGGCAATATCCGATTTATGCTCATGGGTCTCGGACTGATCGCCTTGATGGTCTTCCGCCCGCAGGGGATATTCGGAGACCGGAAGGAGTTGGCGCTCGATGCCCGATAGCCCGACCGTCGCCGATACCGGTTCGCTCGCCGCCCAGGCAAAGGCCGCCTTGGCCACTGTGGAAGCGCGTCCCGGTGTGCCCAAGCCGGATCCGATCATGATCGCCGATCACGTGCGCCGGTCCTTCGGCGGTCTCACCGCAGTAAACGTTGAGCACGTGGAGATCCAGCGCGGTGCGATCACGGCCCTCATTGGCCCGAACGGGGCTGGCAAGACCACGTTCTTCAACCTCATCACCGGCTTCGACGACGCCAACGAGGGCAAGTGGTCCTTCAACGGTCGTCAGGTCGCCGGGATGGCCCCCTACCGTTTGGCCCGCATCGGGATGGTGCGCACCTTCCAACTGACCAAGGCGCTAAGCCGCATGACGGTCATCGACAACATGCGCCTCGGCGCCAAGGGACAGACCGGCGAGCGGATCTTCGCGGCGATCTTCCCGTTCCTGTGGAACAGCCAGGAAAAGGGAATCGACGCCCGCGCCCTGCAGCTACTCGAGCGCTTCAACCTGCACGAGAAGGTCAAGGACTTCGCTGGCTCACTGTCCGGCGGCCAGCGCAAATTGCTGGAGATGGCGCGGGCGCTCATGGCCGACCCGGAATTGATCATGCTCGACGAGCCCATGGCAGGCGTCAACCCAGCACTGAAGCAAAGCCTGCTCGGCCACATCAAGTCCATGCGCGAAGAAGGCACCACGGTTCTGTTCGTGGAACACGACATGGACATGGTCCACGACATCAGCGACTGGGTCATCGTCATGGCCCAGGGAGCCGTCATCGCCGAGGGCCCGCCCGATACCGTCATGAAGGACAAGGCGGTCATCGACGCCTACCTCGGCGCCCACCACGATGCCCAGTTGACCGAGTCCGGAGAAGCACTCACGGAGGGCGGTTCCTGATGAACTACACCGAGCCGGCGGATCTTCCAGGCCCCGATGATCCGGATGACGCCCACGTATTCGAAACCGAACTCGACACCAATGCTGAGCAATTGGCGACCGGGCACCCGGCGACTCCTGAACAGATCCACGCCTCTGAGGCTGTTGGCGCTCTCGTGCGCGCGGATGCGCTGTATGCGGGCTACTTCCCGGGTGTGAACATCCTCAACGGTTCCGACCTCTACGCCAAGGAAGGCGAACTCGTCGGAATCATCGGACCCAATGGGGCCGGCAAATCCACCTTGCTGAAGGCCATCTTCGGCCTTGTGCACGTCAATGAGGGCTCGGTGCTGCTCCGTGACGAGGACATCACCAACCTCCGAGCAGACCAACTCGTCCGGCGCGGCGTTGGCTTCGTCCCCCAGACCAACAATGTGTTCCCCTCACTCACCATCGAGGAGAACATGGAGATGGGTGCGTTCCAGGACCCGAAGAGTTTCGATCGACGCTTCGCCAATGTCGTCGACATCTTCCCCACGCTGGGCGAGCGCCGCAAGCAACGTGCGGGCTCGCTGTCAGGTGGCGAGCGCCAGATGGTGGCCATGGGTCGCGCTTTGATGATGGAGCCCAGCGTGCTGCTGCTTGACGAGCCGAGTGCAGGCCTGTCCCCCGCTCTCCAGGATGAAGTCTTCGTACGTGTTCGCGAGATCAACAAGACCGGGGTCACGGTGATCATCGTCGAACAGAACGCGCGCAGGTGTTTGCAGATCGTCGACCGCGGCTATGTGCTGGACCAGGGCAAGAACGCCTACACCGGAACTGGCAAGGACCTCGCGAACGATCCCAAGGTGGTCGAGCTGTACCTCGGAACCCTCGCCAAGGCCTAACCGCGAACTTGCGCTGTGAGACCGCGAACTTGCGCTGTGAGACCGCGAACTTGCTGAAATACGGCGCGAACTTGCGCTGTGAGACCGCGAACTTGCGCGAGCAAATAGCGGCTCCCAAGAGCGGACGGCGTTCCCGAGGCCATTGGGTTCGATTCGCTCATCGAGTGGCGCCATGTCCACACAGACGATCGCTCAAACCACTCGCTCAACCGTCCACCATCGGCCGCCGACTCTAAGAACAGCAAGGGTTTGATCGGCGGCCAGAAAACAAGGACGGCAGCCCATGGCTTCGCCTACCGAGCGCCGAAAGTCTGTGCGAATCCCCAGGACCATTGCTTGGCTCACCAACGACGTCTACCTCTAGCCAATCGCTCGGCAATTTCCGCACGAATTTCAGTCAGAAGGGCGGTGGGATCGAAGAGAT
>CBFIHB010000088.1:0-232 GCA_965662415.1 Actinomycetes bacterium
CGTGATCATCTCGGCGGCGGCCCGATCGATCACCATCTGCGATTGCTGGCGCATGCCGGATCCGCATGCCCGGATGCGGTGCGCTCATGGGCGCACCAGACGTTCGGGCTCGATGTGGTCTACGAGTTCTACGGCTCCACCGAGGGTCAGTTCACCCAGTGCTCGGCCCGCGAATGGGTCGAACACCCAGGCACGGTCGGCAGGGCGCGACCGGGTCGTGAACTCCGGGTGG
>CBFIHB010000088.1:242-5546 GCA_965662415.1 Actinomycetes bacterium
TTCGCACTGGGGGGATCCGGAGAAGACCGCGGCCGCGTGGCGCGATGACTTCTTCACGGTGGGCGACTACGGCCGCCTCGATGAAGACGGATACCTGTATTTGCAGGGGCGCAAAGGCGATCTGATCATCACCGGCGGAGTGAACGTCTACCCGGCCGAACTCGAGCGCGTACTGGGCAACCTTCCGGGCGTAGATCAGGTGGTTGCATTCGGATTGCCCGATGAGACCTGGGGGCAGCGGGTGTGCGTCGCTATCGGCGGCAGCGTGAGCGAATCGACCGTGCACGATTTCGCGCGCGAGCAGCTGTCCGGACCCAAGCGGCCGAAATCGGTGTTCGTGGCGTCGTCGTTGCCCACCACGCACTCGGGCAAAGTGGATCGGGTCGCGACCGCTGCGCTGTTCTCCTAGTTGCTCATCTAATCGGTTACCGAGCCGCCCCTGCTGTGGTCCCCGCCGCTCGGGCGATCGCCTCGGCGATTTCCGCGATGCTCTGTTCGTCGTCGGGCAGGCGACCGGAGGTGACCCGCAAACCACCGGTGGTGACGTCATCACCGACGACGATGAACGGGCTGCCCGGGGCTACCCGAATTCCCGATGCGGCGAGGGTGATCAGCGCACTGCGCTCGTCTTCGACCGGCACCCATACGTTGATGCCATCACCGGGGCTGGTGTCGACACCGAGGTCCTTGAGGTTCTCGCGCAGGAGTGTGCCGCGGCGGGTGTAGACCGAGCGCGCATGGCCGACCGCTTCCTGCGGATCGGCATGAGTAAGAAGATCGAGTAAGACCGCCTGCAGAAGCCGGCTCGTCCAACCGGGGCCGAGCATGCGCCGCGCGATGAGCGGATCGATCACATCGGCCGCTCCCCCGATCGCAGCGATGCGCAGGTCCGGGCCGTGGGATTTCGAATAACTACGAATGTGGATGCAACGTTCGGGCAGGAACTGCCCGATGCTGACGTCGTCGGCGATGGAGATCTCCCCGCAATGATCATCTTCGATGACCCAAGCGCGGCTGCCGGCGAGAACTTCGGCGAGTTGGCTGGAGCGCAACCGGGTCATGGACGTTCCGGTGGGGTTTTGCGCTCGCGGTTGCACGAACACGGCAACCGGAGCCGCAGCCAGGGCGCGGGTGAGCTCGGCTGGGATCACGCCCTGCTCGTCCATGGCAACCGGGATGATCTCCGCACCAGCTCGATCGAGCATGTCGATCAAGGGCGGAAACCCCGGCGATTCCATCACTACCCGATCCCCCAGGCCCACGATCTGATCGACGATCCGCGAGAGGGCATCGAGGGCACCATCGACCACGGTCAGTTTCTGCGCCCGGAACGGCCAGGAGTTTTCCAAGTGCTCGCGAAGGGCCGGGAGCACGGGTTCGTCGAGGTAGCTCGAAGTCCAGGCCGTGGCACCGGAGGTGAACCGTTCGATGGCTTCGTGCAGGGCAGGCAGCAGGGCCGGATCGGGGGTGCCGGTGGATAGGTCGACCGCGGTGTCCTCGGCCGGGGCGCCGGCGATCCCCAGGTAGCGGGTGGGCCGGGTGGGCTCGGCTATGTCGCGAACGAAGGTCCCTGCGCGCCCGCGGGCCTGGATCGCCCCCACCGAGCCGAGGGCCTGCCAGGCCTCGCTGACCGTTGCCGGGCTGATGCCCAACGCCACCGCGAGCTCACGAACGGTGGGCAGCCGATCACCGGGATGCAGTTGCTCGGCCCGGATCATCCGGTGCACCGCGGCGGCGATACCCCGTGGAGAGCGGTCCTCGATGAAGGCGACCACCGATTCGGCCGGCACGCTGGTGCCCGAGGCCGGGATCGAGACGGTCATGGGGGCACCTTCCGGTTCGAGGATCCTCTATGTGGAATATCCCTGTAACAAGTTTGTCAAACAGGTGTTGTAACACATTGAGTTGCGTCTAGGGTGCGGAATCACAAAACCACAGGACCTAGGAATCGCCACGATGGGCGCGTCCGGTCCACGAGGCAGGCAGGAGAGACCATGAGCATCGTGCGCGCCGCGCTCGTTCAAACCGATTGGACCGGCGACAAGGAATCGATGATCGCTAAGCACGAGGACTACGCCCGCGAGGCGGCCCAGCAGGGCACCCAGGTCATCTGCTTCCAGGAACTGTTCTACGGCCCGTACTTCTGCCAGGTGCAAGACGCGCAGTTCTACGAGTACGCCGAGGCGGTCCCCGGTCCTGTGGTCGAGCGGTTCCAGTCGCTAGCCCGCGAGCTGAACATGGTGATGGTGCTGCCGGTCTACGAAGACGCCGGCCCGGGATTCCTGTACAACACCGCCGCGGTCCTCGACGCCGATGGCACCTACCTCGGCAAGTACCGCAAGCAGCACATCCCGCACGTGAACGGCTTTTGGGAGAAGTTCTACTTCCGCCCCGGTAACGGCGGGTATCCGGTGTTCGACACCGCCGTGGGCAAGGTCGGCGTCTACATCTGCTACGACCGCCACTTCCCCGAGGGTTGGCGCGCACTCGGCCTCAACGGCGCGCAAATCGTGTTCAACCCCTCGGCTACTTCCCGCGGACTTTCGCAGTACCTGTGGGGAATCGAGCAGCCGGCCGCGGCCGTGGCCAACGAGTACTACGTAGGGGCCATCAACCGAGTGGGCATCGAACCACTCGGTGACGATGATTTCTACGGACAGTCCTACTTCGTGGACCCCGAAGGCAACTACGTTGGGGACAAGGGTGATCCGTACAAGTCCGAGTTGATCGTCCGGGACCTGGACTTGGAACTGATCACCACCGTGCGCAACCGGTGGGCGTTCTACCGAGATCGTCGGCCGGATGCCTATGACGATCTGGTCCGTCCATAGGCGCTTTAGCAGTAACAGTCAGCAATTGAGGTAGGGAGCAGGCCATGACCATCGTGATCAAGAACGGCACCGTGGTGTCGAGCACCGGCAGTTACCAAGCCGACGTCCTGGTGGATGGGCAGACCATCGCCGCCGTGATCGCTCCAGGGGACACCTCCCTCGGCGATGTCGCGGCGAGCGCCGACAAGGTCATCGATGCCCAGGGCAAGTACGTGATTCCCGGTGGCGTGGACGTTCACACCCACATGGAGCTCCCGTTCGGTGGCACCTTCGCCTCGGACACCTTCGAGACCGGCACCCGAGCCGCAGCATGGGGTGGTACCACCACGATCATCGACTTCGCCGTGCAAAAGCAGGGCGAGCGGGTGCAGGATTCGCTGGCCGCGTGGCACGCGAAGGCCGATGGCGAGTGCGCGATCGACTACGGCTTCCACCAGATCATCGGTGGGGTCGACGACGATTCCCTCAAGGCCATGGACGAGCTCGTGAACGAGGGAATCACCAGCTTCAAGTTGTTCATGGCCTACCCGGGCGTGTTCTACAGCGACGACGGCCAGATCCTGCGGGCGATGCAAACGGCGGCCAACAACGGCTCGACGATCATGATGCACGCCGAGAACGGCATCGCGATCGACGTCCTCGTGCAGCAGGCCATCGCAGCGGGCAACACCGATCCGCGGTACCACGGATTGACCCGTCCATGGGAAACCGAAGCCGAAGCCACCAATCGGGCGATCATGCTCGCGAAGATGACCGGCACACCGCTGTACATCGTCCATATGTCGGCCAAGCAGGCGGTCAAGGTCCTCCAGGAAGCACGCGATGATGCCTGGAACGTCTTCGGCGAGACCTGCCCGCAGTACCTGTACCTGTCACTGGAAGACCACCTGTCCCAGCCGGGCTTCGAAGGGGCGAAGTGGGTGTGCTCGACTCCTCTGCGGGCCAAGGCTGAGCATCACCAGCAGGAGTTGTGGCGCTACCTGCGCACGAACGATCTGTCCATCGTGTCCACCGATCACTGCCCGTTTTGCATGAAGGAGCAAAAGGAGCTCGGCCTCGGGGACTTCTCCAAGATCCCCAACGGCATCGGTTCGGTGGAACATCGCATGGACCTGATCTACCAAGGCGTGGTCGACGGTGAGATCACCTTGGAGCGCTGGGTCGAGATCACCGCTACCACCCCGGCGCGGATGTTCGGCCTGTACCCACGAAAGGGCGTCATCGCACCGGGATCGGACGCTGACATCGTCGTCTACGACCCGTCAGCGCGTACCGAGATCGGATTGCACAAGAAGCACCACATGAACATGGACCACTCGGCCTGGGAGGGCTTCGACATCGACGGGAAGGTCGACACCGTCCTCTCGCGCGGCAAGGTCGTTGTCGAGAACGACGAATACACCGGCACTAAGGGCCACGGACAGTTCCTCAAACGAGGAATGAACCAGTACCTGGTCTGATCGAGCTACACCTACACCGACCATTCGACCAAACGAACGGGAGAGAACGTTGCGCACCATCAACCACTGGATCAACAACGCCGAGGTGCCATCCACCTCCGGCAACTTCGGGCCGGTCTACAACCCCGCGACCGGTGAGCAGCAGGCCCAGGTTGGCCTGGCCAGTGTCTCGGAAGTGGACGCCGCCGTCGCCGCCGCAAAGGAAGCCTTCACCACCTGGCGCTCGGCTTCCTTGTCACGACGCGCTGAGGTGATGTTCAAGTTCCACCAACTCGTCGTGGCCAACCGCGATCACATCGCGAACCTGGTGTCCTCTGAGCACGGCAAGGTGCCCAGCGACGCCGCCGGTGAACTGGCTCGTGGCATCGAGAACATCGAGTTCGCCTGCGGTATCCCGCAGTTGATGAAGGGCAACTTCTCCGAGCAGGCCTCGACCGGGGTCGATGTGTACTCCATCCGCCAACCGCTCGGAGTGGTCGCTGGCATCACGCCGTTCAACTTCCCGGCGATGGTGCCGATGTGGATGTTCGCCAACGCGATCGCCACGGGTAACACCTTCATCCTCAAGCCCAGTGAGAAGGATCCATCGGTGTCGCTGTTCGTCGCCGATCTGCTCAAGCAGGCGGGGCTTCCCGACGGTGTGTTCAACATCGTTCAAGGTGACAAGGTGGCGGTGGATCGCATCCTGGATCACCCGGATATTTCCGCGGTGTCCTTCGTGGGTTCGACTCCGATCGCTCAGTACATCTACTCCACCGGCACCGCGAACGGCAAGCGCGTGCAGGCACTCGGTGGAGCCAAGAACCACATGGTCGTCCTGCCCGATGCGGACATCGATATGGCCGCCGATGCCGCTGTGAGCGCTGGCTACGGCTCGGCTGGCGAGCGCTGCATGGCGATCTCCGTCGTGGTTGCCGTCGGAGATGTGGCTGACAGGCTCGTCGATGCGGTCGCGGCACGCTTGCCGAAGCTGAAGGTCGGTCCGGGCACCGATCCCGATGCCGAGATGGGCC
>CBFIHB010000089.1:0-5505 GCA_965662415.1 Actinomycetes bacterium
ACCCGGACCAGCGGTCGCGAAGGTGTCACCGAACTCTCAACGCTGCTCGGGCGAGAGCAACTCGCTGTAGTTGACTCCCACGTTGCTCGTGAAGTTGGCGCTGTCGGTCGGCGCTAGGCCACCGATCAGTCGCACCCGCTGCTCGAGTTCGAACTGACCCATGATTCCCAAGGCCGCCGCCGCCGCGACGTTTTGCAGCATCGCCGCAGCCGCGCTCTGTCCGGATGACAAAGGCGAGTAGCCGCCAGCAAGAGCTCCTGCAGTTCCCAAAGTGGCGACCGCCGGGTTCACGGTCACACCGTCGTACGTGGGAGACACGGTCGGTAGACCAGCCATGAGCCCACCCAGCAGGTTGGCCAGAGCGATCGGATATCCGGCCGCCGAGACGGTGGCTTCACCGGACACGACTGCGTTGATCGTGCCGAATACCTTCGCGAGATCTCCGACAGCCTCCGCGTAGCCAGCCGCTCCTGCCGCGTAGTTCGAGCCCTTGATCGTCGGATCGATCAGGGTCTTCCACGTGTACAGGACCGTCTGGGCGGTATCGAAGGCCGCTTCAGGACCGCCGAGTGCACCACACCGTGGATTGGTACCCGCGATCTTGCCCGGATTCCGCTGAACGAGTGCCTGGGTCACGATGGACCCCATCGAGTCGCCCCACGCCAGGATCTGCTTGGCGCCCTTGATTCCGCCGGAGTTGATGTACTTGATCAGGTTCTCACCTGCCTCGACACCCTCTGCTACTGCCCAACCTTGATTGGCGTATCCAGCACCCGCAAGTGCATAGCCCTGTCCGAGGAGCCCTGCGGCAACCTCGGCACTGGGCGCCACCTGCGGGATGTCATTGCCGACGAAGGCTTCCCCGATACCGGGAACCGTGACAGCCGAGTAGGTCGGCGCCCTGTTCAGTCCAAGCGCGGTACCGATGGCCGCCGGTACGGGATTGCCGATCCGGTAGCCGTGCGAGTACAGCAGGACGGTGCCGTTGAACTTAGGCGGCATCACGATCTGGTACGGGCTATCACCTAGTGCACCGGTCAGCGCCCCATTGCAGGTCTGGCCGAGTCCGCAGGCATCGACGGCATTCGCCGCGGGTGCCGTTGCCGGGACGGCTACCAGAGCCAGCCCGAACGCAGCCACTATCGCCGTTACTCGGCGAGACAACTTGGTCTTCATAAAGGTTCTCTCCTTGTCTCAGCGCCGACTACGGCAACAGCTTCTTGGTGGGACCGGCTGGCCGGAACGTGGCCTTCTTGGCTTTGCCAGAACGTGAACTGGTGGCCACCATGATGTAGTTCGTCTTGCGCTCCACGAGGCCCTGGGCGTTGTACTGACCCATGTAGAAGCCCGTCAAGCCCTGGTGCGAGGTCTTGCTGAATCGCATCGGGACAACTGCCGCGGACCGGAAATCGCTGGAGTTGGACTGCAACGCGTTGACGAAGCCCTTGCGGGTCAAGTTCGGACCGGCTGCGTCCAAGGCCTGTGCAAGGACGTAGGCGGTGTTGATGCCGTAGTAGGTGTAGAAGTTCCACGGCAATCCCGCACGATCGGCGATGACCTTCATCTGCCGGACGTAGGCGTTCTTCGTGTTCTGGATCGGCTCGATCCAGCTCGGTACGTACACGTCGTTCAGCAGACCCTTGGTGCCGGCGAGTGCCCCGATGATGTCGGGATCCGAGCCGACCGAGGTGACCATCCACGTCGGTGCGAAGCCAGCCCGGGCTGCCGTACCGAGAAGGACCGCGGTAGCGGAGGTGACGCCGAAGAAGACGACGAGTTCGCACTGGGCCCTGGCGAGCGTTGTGACCTGGGAAGCGAATCCCGCCAGTTGCTGACCGGAGTAGTAGCTCGTTTCCTCGACGAAGTCGATGCCTGCGGCGTTGAACCCGGTCTTGGCGTTCTCGCCGAACTCGCCGTCCTGGTACATCAAGCAGGCTCGCTTGTTCTTGAGCGAGGAGGTGTTGTCGATGTAGTAGCCCATCGCCTTGGCTTCCACGATGTAGGACGGGAAGTACGGGAAGGTCATGGGGTAGCGGCGCGGGTTGTCGAATGCGGCTCCACCGGTGTTCACGAAGACGTCCGGGATGCCGCGACGGTTGAGATCCCGAACGACCGCCGAGTGGGTGGGAGTGCCGAGCGCGCCGTACATCGCGAAGATCTTGTCGCGCTGAATCAGTTGATTCGTGCCGACCTTCGTCTTCGCGGGGTTGTAGGCGTCGTCGTAGACCTTGAGGTCGATCTTCCGGCCGTTGATTCCGCCATTGGCGTTCACGTAGTCGAAGTAGGCCTCGGCGGCTGGCGCGATGTCCTTGTAGCCAGGAGCTGCCGGTCCCGTGAGCGGCGTGGTCATGCCCAGGGTGATGGTGCTGTTCGTAACGCCTGTTTCCGCTGATGCGGGGGCTATAGCCCCGGCGATGCCTAGTGCGGTAGCCGCACCGATAGCAATCGCACGGGTAGCGAACGCCTTAACCACGTGGATCCCTCCCAATGTGCCTCAGGTGGCCCGGTGTCGCGGCGCGACGTGAACGACGGGCTAACCCAGAGTTTCCGAGAGGTTAGTCACATCTGTCCCCTTGGGCAATGTTTTTGAGGAAATCGATAAGCGGACGCAATGGGGCGGGTGCTTACCGGGCTCCGATGCGCTTGAGGAGGCTCTGGACACCTCCCACCAGCCCTCCGGGAGCCGCGAGGACCACCAGCACGACCGCGAGGCCGTAGACGAAGTTCGGAGCGTTATTGGTGATCTGGTCTTCCCAACCACGATCCGAGGCCAGACTGAGCACGAATTCGGGGAGCCAGACGAGGATCACCGCCCCGATCATGGCTCCGATCAGCGAGTTGCGTCCCCCGAGGACGATGCCCACCAAGAGGGACAGCGAAAGACCCAGGGTGAACGCACCTGGGCCCACATAGCTGAGGATCTGCGCGAAGACCGCGCCGGCGAGGGCTGCGAAGAGGCTGCTGACCACGAAAGCCGAAACCTTCGACCCCGACGGAGATATTCCCGAGACAGCCGCAGCAATCGGATCGTCGCGGACCGCTTGCCAAACCCGGCCCTGGCGCCCCCGAACGAGATTGAGGGCGACGAAGCCGACGATGCACGCGACGGCCACGGCTACGGATGCCTGCCATTGCTCGATGACGAAACCGGAGTCCACCCCGTCGAGGGCCGAGACATCGGCCCCGAGATCCCCTTCCACCCCGAAGGCTTCCTCGTCGAATTCCTCCTCCGGAGCAACCTCATCCGTCGCGAAGCCTTCCTCGGTCGCGAAGTCGTCCTCCGTCAGGAAATCGTCCTCAGTAAGCAAGTCGTCGTCGGAAATTGCTCCCGAATCAACGTCGGCTTCGAAACCTTCGTCCGTTGCGAAGTCGTCCTCCGTCAGGAAGTCGTCCTCGGTCAGGAAGTCGTCCTCGGTCAGGAAGTCGTCTTCCGTCAGGAAGTCGTCTTCCGTCAAAAAGTCGTCCTCGGTCAGGAAGTCGTCCTGGACAAACTCCTCTCCCTGCTGGTCGGTGAAATCGTCGGGCAACTCCTCGTACAGCCCTTCATCTTCGAAGCCGGCGTCGCTGTCGAAATCCCCCTCGGTGTCGCCGATTTCGCTTTCCAGGCTCGCATAGCCACCTGCGGGGTAGGGCACCTGAAGCATGAGCCCGTTCTCACCGCCGAGTAGCCCGGGGAACCTGTTGGCGATCGCGGGAACGCCAACGGCGATCCCCAAGGTCAAACCAGCCAGGTAAGGGCCGCGCAGTCGAGCTGCGATCCCGCCCACGAGGAGGCCGAAGACAACTCCCCCGAGTGCGGCAAACACCATCGACCAAACGGCATTCCAGGGCGTTCCTAGGATCGGAACGGTCTGCCAATTCAAGGAGGTCAGGGCGAAGATGTAACCGCCGACCGCCATCAATGCTCCGTTGCCCAGGGACACCTGTCCGGATAGCCCAACCAGGATCGTCATGCCGAACATCGCGGTCGCGTACATCGCCGCCGTGGCGAGGTAATAGCTCATCAGCGGGTCGACGACCTGGTTGAACCACGTGAGGATCCCGAATATCACCAACGCAATGACGGCGTGGGTTACCAGGCGAGAACCCGGTGCCCGATCGGTGAGGCCCCTGATCTTCGACATCGACTAGACCGCCCGAGCCTTGTGGTGGGAGAAGACGCCCTCGGGCTTGAACAACAAGTTCAAGACCAAGAGCACCAAGGCGACCAAAGGCGCGTTGCTGGAATCGCTGTATCCGGAAACGAGCGCAATGACCAACCCCGTGCCGATGCCGAATGCGACGGCGCCCACGAGGCTATCCAGACCACCGATGACGGCAGCCGTGAACGCGAAGACGAGGAAGATGTCGAAACTCGTGGGCGACAGAGTCGAAAGGGGTGCTACCAGGACACCCGCGACCGCTCCAACCAGACCGGCGATAGCCCAGCCGAGGACCAACATCCGACTCACTCGGACCCCGGACAATCGAGCCACCTCGGGATTGAAAGCCGAAGCCCGCATGGCAAGGCCCACCGACGTACGCGTGAATACAAGGCTCAGGGCGAGCACTAGGACGATGACCGAACCCAGAACCAAAAGGTCATAAGGCGAGAAGGGCCACGTCCGGCCGAACAGTTCGTAGCCGGAGTTGTTGATGGGCGGCGGGAACGCCTCAGGATCACCGCCCCAGATCATGGCGGCCAACGCCTCCAGGGCAATGAGTACTCCGAAAGTTGCGATGATCGCGCCCGACGTGTCGAGCCTCTTGACTGGACGAATAACCAGGAAATGTACGAACACTCCGACGACGAGACCGGCTGCCATAGCCACTACCAGTCCGATAATCCACGAGTTCGTTAGATCTCTCACCGTCAGCGCGATGTACGTGGTGAACATCGCCTGCCCCAATTGGGCGAAGTTGACCACACGGGTAGATCGCCACACCAGAACCAAGGCGAGTGCCAGCAGGGCGATGATCGCTCCAGAACTGATACCACCGAGGAAGTAGTCGATGAAATCGATCATGGGAGACCCGCGCTGTCAGTAACCGAGGTACGCATGACGCAACTCCTCGTCTTGGGCGATTTCCTGGGCCGGGCCGGACTTCACGATCTGGCCGAGGTTCAACACGATCCCCGTCTTGGCGACGCGCAGTGCAGTGGCGGCGTTCTGCTCGACGAGAAGCACCGCTAACCCGGAATCCTTGGCCATCTGACTCACCAGTTCCAGGATCTGGGTCACGATCAGTGGCGCCAAGCCCAACGACGGCTCGTCGAGCAACAACACCTGCGGGCCGCACATGAGTGCACGGCCGATCGCGAGTTGCTGGCGTTCTCCACCGCTGAGGGTGTCTGCGCCGAGGCTGCGCCGCTCGCCCAGGACGGGGAACAACGCGTATACGCGGTTCAGCGAGGTGCCACGCTGGGTATGCGAGCGCCACATGCCACCTAGCTTCAGGTTGTCCTCGACCGTCAAATCGGGGATGGTCGAGCGACCCTCGGGTACGAGCGCGATGCCCATGCGG
>CBFIHB010000090.1:0-5006 GCA_965662415.1 Actinomycetes bacterium
GGCGAACTCTTTGACCCGGTCGGTGGCAGCGTCCAGCCATGCCCCGAGCGCAGTGAACTTCCGAGTTGCGCGGGCCACCTCCCCGTCAACGCAATCGACGATCAAGCTCACCTGCAACGCGATCGCTCCAAGCGCGATCCATATCCACTCACCGGAAGCAAACATCACGGCAGCAGCTAGCCCGATGAGCAAGGAGATCCCGGTGATCGAGTTCGGGCTTGCGCCCATCCGCAGGGCCAGGCGGGTCAGGGGCTTGGACGCCTTGCGAACGACGAAGGTCGAGTAGAAGCCGTCGTCCACTCGATTGGCCAGCAAACCCTGCACGCGCTCGCGGGAAACTGCTGAGACCCGCGATTGCGCGGCATCACGATCCTTTGGTGCACGAAACCACGGCACATCGACGATCTCGACCGCGCGCACCCCGATCTGTCCACGCACCAGTGCGACGATCATCGCCTCGACGAGTTCACGACTCTCGAGTGCGATAGCCCCGGACTCCACCGCTTCGTGTAGTCCGACGATCACTTCGCGGGCGGATTTGCAATCGTCGGGCGCGATGACCAGGGCACCAACACTTCGATGCGTGGGATCGCGCACTTCATGGAAAGTCGTCCCAGCAGAGACGATCCGGTGATGCTGCACTGCGACATCACCGTGCGGATCCTTTGCCACCAAAGCACTCGTGGGTGCCGTCGGATCGGATTCGATTGGGCCGAGCGCCTCCTCCACCACGATCAGATCATCGGCGAGTACCACCACCGAGGAACCGGTCTCGCTGGCATCACCTAGTGCGGCGACTACTTCATCGAGGCGGGTCGCACCAACGCCAAGCATGACGACGATCGAAGGTCCACTCACGAGTCGGTGTTCCGCAACAGCGAGGAGAACCCGTCCTTGCGGGCTTGCCGCCAGGTGCGGCCGGCCAACTCCCTCGCGGTGGGCTCCTCCTTGCTGGCTTCGATGACCGCTACGACGGCGGCAACCGCCGCATCGATGGGCACTTCTGTCACCGAAGCATCGCTTTCGGGCGCCGAGGGGACTCGGGTCGCCAGGGAATCGAGATTGCCGTACACGCGAACGCCGAGTTCGCGGATAGTTGCCACTGACTTCGCGCCTTGCTCGGCGGCCGCGTCCAAGGCCCAGTCCGGAGTACGCAGTTTCGGTTCGTCTGGTTGCGGCTCGCGACCTTCGACCATGCGCAAGGCGACACCGCGTCGGACGAGGCGGACGTAGTCGGTCCACTGCATGTGCTTCTTCACACGTTTGTTCAAGCGCACCAGGAGCTCAGCCTCGGCAGCGGTCATGGATCGGTTGCTCGTCAGATCCATTCGTGAGACGAGCACGTCCTCGGGGATGTCGAGCATCTGTGCGAAAGCTCTAAATTGCGCACTGCGATCAACATCCTCGAGCACCAACACGTTCACATTCTGCGGACCGACCGCGGCGGCCCACCGGGTGAGCACTTCACCGTGATCGTGTCGCCTCCAGAAGGTGGGTGAGATCTTGGATGAGCCGGGCTCGGCGAACACATCTTCGAGCCACTTCTCGTACGCGGTGGTCAATCCGTACTTCAAGTACTGCTGCCACGAGGACGGGAGCAACTTGCCGAGGTTGCGCAACGTAACTACGACGGTGATCTTGTCCGAACCGCCGAGGGCCTCGATCGTCTCGCGTGCTTTCTCTTCCGGTGCTTCGCAAAAGAACTCACTGCTGATCACAATCCGGCCGTCGTGCTTGGAACTGCGCCGGACCAGAGCGTCGAAGTGTCTGCGATCCATGACCGAACCACCGCGGGAGTTCCAGCCCCACGGGCGACCAAGCAGCGCCAGGGCAGCTCGGTGCTGGGCTTGCAACTTCCCCGGGTAGCGAATCCCGCGCTCGAGCAGATCCGATCGCGCGTCCGCTAGGGCCGCCTGGATCGCGGTTGTTCCGGTCTTGTGCACACCCACGTGCAGCAAGACGCCGTCCGGGCTGATGGCCGGCACCTGTGGCAGCACCGGTACCTCGACCGCCTGCGACATGCCCGCAAGCCTATTCGCCGGATGCGTCCCCTTCGGCCTCTCGCGCGGCCTGTCGGGCTGCCCGCATGGCCGCCAGCGCCTCGGGGACGGTGGTGTCGGCCACCAGCCGGCCCTCGGCGATGTACAGGGCGCGGTCGCAAAAGCGGCGGAACTGCTTGGGGCTGTCGGAGGAGACCAGGAAGGTCGCCCCCTCTTCGCGCAAGCGGTCCACGTGGGTCCACGCCTCTTGACGGAACGCACGTTCGCCGACCACGAGCGTTTGATCGATCGCATACGCGTTCGCCTCGACTGACATGGCGACGCTCCATGCCAACTTCTGGCGAACACTCGGCGGAGCAGCGTTCATGTAGCGACCCAACATGTTGGTCACTCCTGCCCGCTCGGCAATCTTCGGCAGGTGCTCCTCGATCTGCTGGGGTGTCATCCCTAGCAATCCGCCAACGATGTAGATGTTCTGGCGGATCGTGTACATGCGGGCGAAGGCCCGAGCTACCTCGATCATCGGCACGATCGGCTGGCTGCGACGCACCCGCCCCGCGTCGGGTCGCAAGGTTCCAGCGGCCAGCCGCAACAGTGCCTGGCGGGCCGGACCCTTCGGCCCGACGATCGCGACCGATTCACCTGGGTCGATGCGGAACGAAACTCCGGTCAGGACTTCGATTTCGTCGCGGCGCACTTCACCAGCGATTCTGCGAAGGCGCTGGCGGCGCCCACTGCCGCGCCGACGCCGGCGCCGCGGCAATCTCATCGAGACGTTCTCAAACTCCACGACTGAATCGAGGTTTCGATCTATCGCAACGCGCGCCACGTCACACCTCCTTCAAGATTCGAGGTTCGAGCTTCTTGAAGACAACAAGGCCGAGGACGAAGATCACCAGACACAAACTCAACGAGATGCCGTAACCCACCGCCGAAGATGCCTCCTCGGGCCACCACCCAACTCGGTACAAGCCAAGCACCCCAACAAGCGGGTTGAAGGATGCGATGAATTGCGCGCCGGCCGGGATGTTCGACACCGAATACAAAACGGGCGAGAGATAGAACATGGCACGAAGCACGATGCGAACCAGTCGGGCGACATCCGGGAAGATCACCGAAGCCGAGGCGATCAGCAGCGAGAGTCCGTACATCAACAAGAACTGGACGATGATCCCGATCGGGAACAGCACGATCCATGGACCGGGGAGGAACCCGGTGAGCACGATGCCCAGCAAGATCACCGGCAGCGAGAACACGAACTCCACTAGCGAGACCAACATCGCGCGCATCACCCACAACTGCGTGGGCAGCGTGCTGATTCGCAACTGCGCACCAGTCCGACGCCAGATGCGAGTCGCCGAACCGATTCCCGTCGAGAACCACCACCAGGGCAGGATCGCCACGGACAAGAAGAGCAGGTACGGCTGCAGGCCGAGGGCTCGCGCTCCCAGCAGCACAGAGAACACCAACCACAGGACGAGGCTCATGCCAAGGGGCTCGAGCAGCGTCCACAAGTACCCCAGCCGGAACCGGGTGTACTTCTTCTGCAAGTCCCGTAGGACCAACATGCGGAGCACCTGACGGTGCTCCCAGAGCGAACGCACGACCTTTACGATAGGCCAACTGTGCCTAACTCCCGTGCGTCCGACTCCTGGCTGAGCCGTCAAGGCAAGCGAGCAGCGCGCAGTTTCGCGCGTCGGATGCGGGAATTCGGTCAAGCAGAGCCCGAGGGATTCACGCTTTCGGACATTCCCAGCGCGGATATCGCGCTGTACTTCCCCGACGGACCACCCAAGCTCTACCAACTGACCCAGTGGCTGCCCGTCTTCGAGGCGAACTCCGATGTGCGCACCTTGGTGATCGTGCGTCAGATCGATGCATACAACGCACTCAAGGGACGCACTTCCTTGAAGGTAGTGCTCGTCCCTCGCTATGAAAACCTGATGGCGCTCTTGGACCGAGCTGACTTACGGGCGGTCGTGTACGTGAATAACGGCTGGACCAACTTTCAGGCGTTGTCTTTCCAGCGTGCGGTGCACATCCACGTGAACCACGGGGAAAGCGACAAAATCTGCATGGTCAGCAATCAGGCCAAGGCCTACGACAAAGTTTTCGTCGCCGGTGAGGCTGCAATTCAACGCCATCGCGCGGCTATCGCGTGGTTCGACGAAAACCACCTCGTGCGGGTCGGTCGGCCACAACTAGACCTCCCCGTGCCACCTGCCGTTGACGTTTCCGAACGAGTGACCCTCACCTACGCACCCACGTGGGAGGGCGAGGACGAAGCCAACAACTACTCCTCGGTCGATCGCTACGGCCGGCAGATCATCGAAGCAATGCTCGCCTACCCAAGATCGCGCGTCATCTACAAACCGCACCCCCGCGTTGCTGATTCAGACGATTCCGGCATCGCTGCCGGTCATCGAAAGATCGTGGAAGCAATCGATGAAGCCGCTAAGTCCGATCCGACGGCAGGGCACTGCGTACTACTCGATGCCGACATGCTCGGCGTCATCCGCAGCACCGACGTTCTTGTCGCAGATGTCTCCTCGGTCACTCTCGACGTCCTCTACCTGCGACCCGGATCCCCGATCGTCTTGACTGATCGCCGGTCAGATCGCGCCGCGCTGCTGCAAGAATCCCCGCTCGCCGCTGCAACGTTCGTGGTCGATGCGGCCAACATCGGCGATCTCCGCACCGACCTACCCCGCATAATCGAAAGTGACGAACTCGCCGAGGACCGCGCCCGCATGCGAAACCACTACTTCGATCACCTCGCCCCCGGGGAAAGCACGCAGCGCTTCTGGGATCGTTTGATTGCCGAGATGGATGCACACGACATCGCGTTGCGCGATCTCAGCCGAGTGCGCACACTCACCGGGGAGGCGCAATGAACGTGCAGGCAGTGATCCTCGCCGCAGGAATGGGTACCCGCCTCGGGCGACCGTTTCCCAAACCGCTCACCCCGCTCAGCGACGGGCGCACGATCATGCAACAGCAGATGGA
>CBFIHB010000091.1:0-4863 GCA_965662415.1 Actinomycetes bacterium
GTCGGCCGCCACGCCTTCGGTGACCAGTACCGAGCCACTGACTTCAAAGTCGAGAAAGCCGGCACCTTGACGATGACCTTCACCCCGGCCGATGGCTCGGAGCCCATGGAGTTCAACGTCTTCGACTTCCCGGCCGGCGGTGTGGCGATGGGCATGTACAACCTGGATGAGTCGATCCGAGATTTCGCGCGTGCTTCTTTCCGATATGGGCTCGCTCGAAACTACCCGGTGTACATGTCCACCAAGAACACGATCCTGAAGGCATACGACGGCCGCTTCAAGGATCTGTTCGCGGAGATCTTCGATGCCGAGTTCAAGGACGACTTCGAGAAGGCGGGGATCACCTACGAGCACCGCCTGATCGACGACATGGTCGCAGCGGCGCTGAAGTGGGAGGGTGGCTACGTCTGGGCGTGCAAGAACTACGACGGCGATGTCCAGTCCGACACCGTCGCCCAAGGTTTCGGGTCGCTTGGCTTGATGACCTCGGTGCTCATGACGCCCGACGGCAAGACAGTCGAAGCCGAGGCCGCGCACGGCACGGTCACACGCCATTACCGGCAGCACGAGCAGGGTAAGCCGACCTCCACCAACCCGATCGCTTCGATCTTCGCGTGGACGCGTGGACTCGAGCACCGCGGCAAGCTCGATGGCACTCCGGCGGTCAGCGAGTTCGCCCGCACCCTCGAGCGCGTGTGTATCCAGACTGTCGAAGAGGGCAAGATGACCAAGGATCTCGCGCTGCTGATCGGTCCGGACCAGGGCTGGCAGACCACCCAGGAGTTCTTGTCATCGATCGACGAGAACTTGCAAAGGGCGATGGCCTAGGCCCGCTCCCCTTTGTCCCTCAGGGTTCGCATCAGTCCTTCTTGCACCACCGAGGCGACCAGGATGCCGGCTTCGTCGTAGAACAAGCCGCGAGCCAGACCATGGCCGCCTCGAGCGGCGGGTGTGTCCTGGTCGAAAAGCAACCATGAGTGGGTGTCCACCGGGGCGTGGAACCACATGGCGTGGTCGATCGACGCAACTTGCAGGCGATCGCGTTCGTCACGGTGCGGACTCGTTGCCGTCGTCACCATGCTGAGGTCCGAAAGATAGGTCAAAGCGCATGCCTGGATGAGCGGATCGCTTGGCATCGGCTCGGTGACTCGCACCCAGGCCATCCGCTCGTAGCGTCCGTCCTCCAGCGCTAGAGGGCCATCGGGGGCGAGGGTTCGCATCTCGATTAGAGCCCGGTCGGGGAAGTCGTAGTCCGCCGCGGAAGCCCCGGTCGGCACAGCTCGAGCGGCGAGGTCGACGTCTCGCGCGCTGTCCGGATCTGGGACATCGGGCATCTGGAACTGATGCTCGGGTCCGGGGTCTGTGACGGAGAAGGACGTCGTCATCATGAAGATGGTTTCCCCGTGTTGGACAGCGCGAACGATTCGGGTGGAGAAGGAGCCGCCATCCCGGGGCCGATCGACGAGGTAGGTGATGGTGTCCTTCGTTCGACCGGGTCGCAGGAAGTAGCCGTGCAGCGAATGCACATGCCGTTCGGACCCTTCGACGGTTCGCCCGGCTGCCATCAGCGCTTGGGCTGCGATTTGGCCGCCATAGGCGCGCAGGGGAGCCCCCGAATGGCACACACCGGTGAAGATGTCCCTGTCCACCTGGGACAAGGACAGCCGGTCGACGACATGCTCACCACCATCACCGGGGACCACGCCGCAGACCCTAGTCTTGGCGTCAGCGCGGCCTCGAGCCGTGCCTGAGCATCGAGGGAGCTGCACGGCTGCGTGAACCAAATCTGGATCAACCTGCTCGTCGTCTTGTTCTTCGTTCTCCTCGGCGGCTTCTTCGCGGCTGCCGAACTAGCGCTCGTGTCCTTGCGCGAAAGCCAGATCCAGCGCCTTGCCGAAGGCAGCAGGCGCGGACGGCGTCTGGCATCCCTGACCAAAGACCCCAACCGCTTCCTCGCTGCAGTACAGGTAGGCGTGACGCTCGCCGGGTTCGTCTCCGCCGGATTCGGCGCCTCCCGCATTGCCCCCGAACTCGCCGCACCTTTGGTGAACCTGGGAATGGCCGAAGGGCTGGCGCAGGCACTCGCCTTCATCGTGGTCACCGTGTTCATCGCCTACCTATCCCTTGTTCTCGGCGAATTGGTGCCCAAGCGCATCGCCTTGCAGCGAGTGGAGAAGGTCGCGATGTTCGTCGCGACCCCCATCGATTTCATCGCCAAACTGTTTCGACCGTTCATCATCGCGCTATCGGTTTCGACTAACGCGATAGTGCGCTTACTGGGCATCGACCCGCACGCGGCCAAGGAGTCGATCAGCGGTGAAGAGCTACGGGATTTGGTGGCGACCCATGAGGAATTGAGCCAAGAGGAGCGCAACCTCATCGACGATGTCTTCGCCGCAGGTGATCGCGAACTTCGTGAGGTGATGCTCCCGCGCACCGAGGTTGATTTCTTGGACATGGCGATACCGGTGCGACAGGCGGCCCGGATGATCGTGGATCAACCGCACTCGCGATACCCAGTTATCAGGGATTCAGCAGATGACGTGGTGGGTTTCGTGCACATCCGCGACATCTTGGATCCCGATCTGGCTGAACGTGAGATCCGTGTCGGTGAACTAGCGCGCCCGGTCACCGCGTTTCCGAGCAGCAAGGGGATTTTGGACACCCTCACCGAGATGCGCCGCAGCCGACAACACCTCGCGTTGGTCCAAGACGAGTACGGCGGAACCGCGGGGATCGTGACGATGGAGGATCTCGTCGAGGAAGTTATCGGCGATATCAAGGATGAGTACGACGTCGACGTGGTCCCTGGCCAGCCTCGTGTTCTCGGCGAAGTAAGCGTGGACGGCTTGCTCAACCTTGACGACTTCGAGGAGGAGACCGGGATCGAGTTGCCCGAGGGTCCCTATGAGACCGTCGCTGGGTTCCTCGTTGCGTCGTTAACTCGGTTGCCGGTGGTGGGTGACACAGTCCGCCAAGGCGAGTACGAGTTTCGAGTTCTCGAGCTCGACGGCCGCCGTATTTCGCGGGTAAGCGTTACCGCACTCGAGCCTCCCACTCGTGCGCCCGAGCTTGGCGACCAACCACCTTTGGAAGGATAAGCACATGGCCGCACTTCAACGTCCTCGTGTGCTGTCCGGGATCCAGCCGACGGCTGATTCCTTCCACATCGGAAACTACCTCGGCGCTCTGCGGGAGTGGGTACGACTACAAGACACCCATGACACCTTCTACTGCGTCGTGGACCAACACGCCATCACAGTCGAACACGATCCAGATCTGCTGCGCACCCGCACGCTCGTGTCCTTCGCGCAACTGTTGGCCGTTGGCCTAGATCCGACGCGAGCAACTATCTTCGTCCAAAGCCAGGTGCCCGAGCACAGTCAGCTCGCGTGGGTGCTCGAGTGCCTCACCGGATTCGGTGAAGCAGGTCGAATGACTCAGTTCAAGGACAAGAGCGCCAAGGGTGGCGCCGATCGGTCCACCGTCGGACTATTCACTTATCCGATCTTGCAGGCAGCCGACATCCTGATCTACCAAGCAAACGAGGTTCCGGTCGGCGAAGACCAACGTCAACACCTGGAGTTGACGCGCAATCTGGCACAGCGTTTCAACAACCGTTTCGGGCCGACTCTCACCGTGCCCGAACCCTTGATCGTGAAGGAAACTGCGAAAGTGGTCGACATTCAAGATCCCACAGCCAAGATGAGTAAGTCATCCCCTGCCGGTTGCCTGTTCCTGCTCGACGAGGACTCGGTGACGATGAAGAAGGTGAAGACGGCCGTCACCGACTCCGGACGGGACATCATCTTCGATCCGGACACCAAGCCCGGAATCTCCAACCTACTGACCATGCAGCAGGCGATTCGCGGGGCGAGCATGGACGAACTGGTCGCCGAGTACGACGGCAGAGGGTATGGGGATTTGAAGAAGGAAACAGCCGAGATAGTCATCTCGACCATTTCACCGATTCGTGAACGGACCAATGACTATCTCGCCGATCCCGTTGAGTTGCACCGTTTGATGGATCTGGGTGCCGCCAAAGCCCGCGAGGCCGCCGCACCCACCCTCACCGAGGTGTATCAGAAGGTCGGATTCGTCACCGCGCGCTGATGCGTGCTACGTGAGGAGGCGGCGCTGCTTGCGGCCTCTGATCCACTTCGTGAGGGTCGTCAGCACGATCAAGATTCCGAAGACGAACACGGCGAGCCAACCCCAAGCAAGGGGCGACAGCGACGCCAGGTTTTGTTGCGTCGGTGCGGCGGTCACATCGGCGCTGAGGGCAGCAGCCGGGGTTGCTACCGGCTGCGAGGCCACTACGTCCACCGTTGCCTGCTCGGCGGTTGTCTGCTCATCCAAAGGGCCCACGAGCGTGCCGACCGGGACGATCTCGTCACGATTGCGAAATCCCCAATTAAGAAGTTTCTTGGCGGCCTCGTCACTCGATTCCCCGATGCCCATCAAAGTGACGATCAACGTGGTGCCGTCTCGTTCGGCGGCGCCGATGAAGGTCCGTCCGGCCTTGGATGTGTACCCGGTCTTGACTCCGATGGCACCGCGATAGTCGTCCATGATGAGGTCGTTTTGGTTGTAGACGCTGATCGGCTTCTTGCGCTTCTTGCGCGGATTGGGGAAATCGGCCGTCTTGGTGCCGGCGTACGTTCGGAAGTCCTTCCGGTCCAACGCCGCACGCGCAATCAAGGTGAGGTCATATGCGGTGGAGAACTGGCCTTTGGCATCTAGCCCGCTCGGATTCACCGCAGTGGTGTTGAAGGCTTGCAGGCTCCGGGCGACCTCATTCATCTGATCGACGGTCTTCGGGACGGTCGAGTTAGCTTGCGCGAGTGCGATCGCGGCGTCGTT
>CBFIHB010000092.1:0-4707 GCA_965662415.1 Actinomycetes bacterium
ATCGACGCGGGTGGATACCTCGTAATCGAAGCTACTCATGGAAAGCGCGTCATCGGTCGCGGTCAGCACCACTCCGGCTAGGACGGGGAGGCTAGGCCGGGTGGGCAGAGTCCGAGCCGACCAGGCCACCGCATCGGCGAGTGCGTCCCGCTCGACCCTGATCTTCACCGTGTGCCTCCTCGAACCTATCCACTCATGACGTCTAACGACGGGTCAGACAGTACGGGAGGTATCCACGGCCGTCATCGCCAAGTCTTTCGAAAGATTCAGGATAGAGAGAAAAGTAGTAGTAGTCATCGGTGTTGTGGATGCTGTGGATACCAAGCGGTTTCGTGGGTAGACCGGGGTTTGGGACCTGAGGGCAAGTTGTGGAGCGAGCGGCGCTGGCTTGTGAGTCGATGTGGGTTAGTTGGATTGGGCTCACGGCTGTACCCAGGGGATCGGGATTCGTCCACAGTGTTGTTGGGCTCCACCGCCGGGCACTCCGGTGACCATCCACAGGCCATCCACACGTGGGGATAGCCGTACGGATGGAACAAAAAGGACGGAAGTTACAGAGTTATCCCCAGTGTTATTCACAGGTACCATCCACATTTGGGGATAGTTTGGGGATAACGACGACCAAAGTGAACATATGTGGCTGATGTGATGAACGCGCCAGGAAGGTTCTAGGCAGGTCGTGGCTGGGATTTAATGCGTGAGGTCAAGTCCGTTACTTGGTTGAACAAAGACCGCCGTTCGGCCATCAGTTGTCGGATTTTCCGGTCGGCGTGCATCACGGTGGTGTGGTCCCGGCCGCCGAAGGCCTGCCCGATCTTCGGTAGGGAGAGATCGGTTAGCTCCCGGCATAGGTACATCGCGATCTGTCGGGCCGTGACGAGCACACGCGAACGGCTGGCCCCACATAGGTCATCGACTGTCACCCCGAAGTACTGAGCCGTTGCGGCCATAATCTGCGCGGCCGTGATTTCCGGACCAGTTTCCGATGGCAAGAGATCCTTCAACACGATCTCGGTGATCGTCAGATCGACGGGCTGTCGATTCAATGATGCGAAGGCGGTTACCCGGATCAACGCGCCCTCGAGTTCACGGATGTTGGTGGTGATCTTCGATGCGATGTACTCCAGCACCTCCGGCGGTGCGACGAGCCGTTCGTGCTTCGTCTTCTTACGCAAGATGGCGATACGGGTCTCGAGGTCAGGGGGCTGGATATCGGTGATCAAGCCCCACTCGAATCGAGAACGCATCCGATCTTCGAATTCCTGGAGTTGCTTGGGCGGAAGATCCGATGTGATGACAATCTGCTTATTGGCGTTATGCAACGTATTGAAAGTATGGAAAAACTCTTCCTGCGTCTGGACTTTTCCGCTGAGGAATTGGATGTCGTCTACCAGTAGTACGTCGGTTTCCCGATACCTGCGCTGGAAGGCCGCCGCCTTGTCGTCACGAATGGAGTTGATGAACTCGTTGGTGAACTCCTCGGAACTCACGTACCGCACGTGCGTACCTTTGTACAGAGTGCGTGTGTAGTGACCGATCGCATGCAGCAGGTGGGTCTTACCCAGACCGGAGCCGCCGTAGATGAATAGTGGGTTGTACGCGCGAGCGGGCTGTTCGGCCACGGCGACTGCCGCAGCGTGGGCGAATCGGTTACTCGAGCCGATCACGAATGTGTCGAAGACGTACTTGTCATTCAAACGGCCGTCACCGGAGCGGGTGTCTGGGGAACCGGTGCCGGGTCGGGTGCTTTCCTCGAGCGGTTCGGCGCTCATAGGTGCGACCGGATCGTCGGCGTAGGTGGCATCGGCCATCTCATCGGTAGTGGTTTCGTCCACCGCCGGTGTGATGGTCGGATCGACGGTGACAGCTAGGCGCACGTCCTGGCCGATGGTGTTGGTCAAGGCCCGCACGACGATCGGGCGCAATCGTGTTTCTAGGACATCCTTAGTGAACTCGTTGGGGGCGGCCACCAAGGCGGTGTCACCCACGAGACCGAGTGGTTGGGTCAACGTCACGAAGGCGCGCTGCTGGGCGGGGAGTTCCTCTTCGGTCAAGCTAGCGAGGGCTGCATCCCAGTACGGGGAAAGGTCGTTTTCCTCAGCCACACCGCTCACCTTCCCCGTTCATCAGCAATTTGTCCACACGTTTATCCACAGGTGTGGACGTGGAACGGTCACCATAGTCACCCATGGTGTGGATGCACAAGGCCGATACCGGTTTTCGGCCCCGGTTTGACCGTGGGGCGAGGCGGGCCGTAGCCTTAGGCGCTCTTTCGATCCCCGGTCGATCGTCAGGGTGGACTTCAGGCCGGACTTTCCCAGGAGCAGGACATGAAGCGCACCTTCCAGCCCAACAACCGTCGTCGTGCTCGCAAGCACGGGTTCCGGGCTCGCATGCGCACCCGCGCCGGACGCTCGATTCTGGCCAATCGGCGGGCCAAGGGCCGCACGCGGCTCTCGGCCTAGTCCCACTCGGTACTCAGGCGGGCTCACCCCGCAATGCTCCCCCAGGGAAACAGGCTCACCAAGGCCGGCGATTTTCGTCGGTCCATTCGTGCGGGTCGCGTCGCTCGCACATCCACCGTCATCGTGCACGGCCTCTTGACGGGAGCGGAAGTTCAGCCCCCCAGGATCGGCATGACGGTGAATAAGGCGGTGGGCGGATCGGTTACCCGACACAAGGTGGCGCGGGTGATACGGCACGTGATGCGTGAGGCCCTCGCGGAACTGCCGGACGGCTCGACGTGGGTGATTCGGGCGCTGCCGGCCGCCGGGGCAGTTGGGGGGAATCAGCGCATACGCGATGACGTGAGGGTCGGAGTAGACGAAATCCTGAGGGCGGGCTCATGACTCCCCAGGAAGGCTCCCTGCGGATGGGTGCGTGGCGATCGCTGGGGCGTGGGCTGCTGTGGGCCTGGGATCACTCGCTGGGGTATGTATTCCAATGGGTATTTCTGGCACTGATCTGGGGCTATCAACGCGCGATCTCGCCACTTCTGCCACCTAGTTGCCGCTTCCACCCAAGTTGCTCGGCATACGGATTCACCGCCATCCGGGTGCACGGATCAGCGAAGGGCTTAGCCTTGGCGAGCTGGCGTCTACTACGGTGCAACCCGTGGAATAAGGGCGGCCTGGATCCGGTTCCAGAGCCAGGTCGCTGGATGCCGGATATCTACCCCGATGGACGCGTGCGTCCTGATCGGGTGGACCGCAAGGAAACGACAATGCAGCCACCGCTGCCTGGACGGAGACCGACGTAACGCATGGCGATCTTGGAAGTGCTGGACGTCCCGGTCAGCTGGGTATTGGTTCAGTTCTACGGGTTCTTCAGCCTGTTCATGGATCCGAACAGCGGTTGGACATGGGCAGCGTCGATCGTCGGGCTCGTCATCTTGATGCGCATCTTGCTGATCCCGCTTTTCGTCAAGCAGATCAAGGCGCAGCGCGGGTTGCAGATCATCCAGCCGCAGATGAAGGAGATCCAAAAGAAGTACGCCGGCGATCGCGAGCGCCAGTCCCAGGAAATGATGAAGCTGTACCGGGAAACAGGGACCAACCCGCTGGCGTCGTGTCTACCGATCTTGTTGCAGGCCCCAATCTTCTTCGGCCTTTTCCGTGTTCTGCAGTACGGCATCGCCCAGGAGCAACCGATCGGTGTGTTCGCCTGGCCGCAGTATCAGAACCTAGTGAGTGTTGCGCACGACGCAACTATCTTCGATGTGCCGCTGTGGGCGACGTTGTGGTTGGCAAACCAGGTGGAAGCCGAGACCGGCACCAGTGCGCTTACTGTGCGGATCCTCGCGGTGTTCTTGATCGTGGCGATGAGTACCACGACCTTCTTGACGCAACGGCAGTTGATCGTAAAGAACACCGCCCCAGACAACCCGATGGTCCGTCAGCAGAAGATCCTGCTGTACGTCTTCCCAATCGTCTTCGCCGTGGGTGGTGTGAACTTCCCGATCGGCGTCCTCATCTACTGGTTCACCACCAACCTGTGGTCGATGGGCCAACAGTTCTACGTGATCCGCAACAACCCCCAGCCCGGGACCCCCGCCTTCGAGGCCCACGAGGCGCGCAAGAAGGAAAAGGCCGCGCGTAAGGCTGCCCGCAAATCAGGCGGAGCGGCAACCGCTGTCCTAACGGAGGACGGATCACCGGCGGATACCGACGCAGCGTCGGAAAACGACGACGCCCCCAAGCGTGTGCAACCCAAGAAGACGTCCCGCAGCAAGCGCAAGAAGAAATAGCGGTCGCTCGAAGTAGCCACCGCCCCACGATGTAGTCCCTTCACACCCACGGAGAAGACGTGAGCGAAACACCCGAGACACAGGAATCACCCGCGGCCGAGGAGTCCGAGGAGTCCGAGGAGTCCGGTCCGACACTGGAAGAAGAAGGCGATGTCGCGGCCGACTACCTCGAGGCACTGCTGGACATCATCGATGCCGATGGAGACATCGATATCGACGTAGAGGGCGAACGTGCGCTGGTCTCGGTCATCGAGGTCAACAAAGGCGAGCTAGGACACCTAGTCGGCGATGACGGCGAGGTGCTCTCAGCCCTTCAAGAGTTGACTCGGTTGGCGGTTGCCCGGGAGACCGGAGAACGGTCCCGACTGATGGTCGACATCGCGGGGTTCCGGGCCGCCCAACGAGCCAGGCTGCAGGAGGATGCCAAGGCAGCCATCTCGGAGGCGCAGCGAACAGCGGCA
>CBFIHB010000093.1:0-4613 GCA_965662415.1 Actinomycetes bacterium
GGTCTCCCTCGAGGACCTCACCAAGGAGCCGGTTGTGCGCTTGGTCATGCGCAGCAACCGGCACACCGAGGAAGCCTTCGGCGAAGCCGCCGCACAACTCGGCTTCCACCAGGTGGTCTACGGGGTGGCCGACGTCGCCTGGATGGACGTGGGCCCACACGATGTCAGCAAGGCTTCAATGCTGCATGAAGTCTGTGCACGCAAGGACATCCCCGCCGAGCGTGTGGTCGCCATCGGCGACAACTGGAATGACGTCTCGATGCTCGGCTGGGCAGGCCTAGGCGTTGCCATGGGCCACGCGGTGCCCGAGATTCAGGCCAAGGCCAATCTGATCACCCTCGATGAGCCGGGAGACGGCGTAGCCGCAGTGCTGGAAGCGATCGCCGCCACCTGATCACTGCGGGCTCGGGCTTTCACCCCCAGGTATACCTGACGTATACTCGAGGAATGAGTTCCCCCACCCACACCACCATCAAGGTCACCACCCAAGTCCGCGATGAACTGAACAAACTGGCGGCAGATGAAGGCCGTACCGCGGGCAGCATGCTTGAGAAACTGCTCGAAGAGCACCTCTGGCGCATTGAGGTTGAAGCTGCGAAGAAGGCCATGCGCGAAGCGCCCCAGGAGGTGTGGGACGAGTACATGCGCGAGTTTCGGGCCTGGGATGCCACCTTGATGGACGGCCTCGAAGACGAACCCTGGGAAGAAGACTCATTGACAGACGGAAGTACTGGAGCATGAACCTCGAGGCCGGCACGGTCGTGTGGTGCGACCTGGACCCAGTAGTCGGGAGCGAGCAAGGTGGTAGGCGCCCAGCCTTAGTCATCTCCTCACTCGACTACTCGATGAGCATGAGCCGCATGACACTGGTTGTACCGTGTACCACCCGAAAACGTCCTTGGCCGAATCACGTGCCACTCTCGGGGCCCACGGCCTTAGCCGGGCAGACCTTCGCGATCACCGAACAGCCCCGAGCAATCAGTGTCGAACGCATCCGCAAGGTCGCGGGACGCGTTGACGAAGACTCGCTGATTCGAGTCGCTAGGTGGGTTCACCTCTGGCAACACCAAGCAGTCTGACTAGTCGAAGCCTCTTTGCATCGCATCGGCGATAGCCGCACGCCAATCGCGCATCTGCGGCAAGCCCACTTCCGCCCAACGCTCGTGCCCGAGCACCGAGTATGCGGGCCGCGGCGCCGGCCGGACGAACTGCTCGCTGGTCACCGCGCGCACTCGCGAAGGATCAGCACCGATCAACCGGAAGATCTCCTGAGTGAAGCCGTGCCAGGACACCTCACCGGAATTGGTGCCGTGGAAGATCCCGGCAGCAGGGCGGGCGTCCACAAGCGCCACGATCTGTTCGGCAAGATCCGCGGCGTACGTTGGCTGGCCGACCTGATCATCGACCACGTCCACGGTCTCGCGCTCGGATTCCAGTCGCAGCATCGTCTTGACGAAGTTGTTGCCCTCATGCCCGTACAGCCACGCGGTACGCACGATGTAGTGGGCGTCGGGAAGCATCGACTGCACGGCTTCCTCCCCTGCCAGTTTGGTTCGACCGTAGGCCGAGCGCGGATCGGGTGTCGCGTCTTCGGCGTATGGCGATGTCGCATCACCGGAGAAGACATAGTCGGTTGACAGCTGCACCAACCATGCGCCTGTGACCCGGCACGCTGCGGCCAATTGTTCGGGACCCTCGCCATTGACCAACAAAGCCGCGGACTCATTCTCTTCGGCTGCATCAACGGCAGTCCAGGCTGCGCAGTTGATCACCACATCGGGCTTAAAGGTCGAGACCGCATGCGCCACGGACTCCGTGGAGGTGATGTCCACGTCAGGAAGGTCAACGCCCCAGACTTCGTCGTCGTCACGCAGCGCGTAGATCCGAGTCAGCTCTGAACCGAGTTGACCGTTGGCGCCGGTGACCAGGACGCGCATGAAAAGCAGCGCCTACCGGGTCTTCTCGATCGCGGCGCGCTCCTTCAACGGGCGCCACCACTCTTCGTTATCTCGATACCAGGCAACCGTCTCGGCCAGGCCGTCGGAGAACTTGTGCTGCGGTTCGTACCCCAGCGAGCGAATCAGCGAATCGTCCACCGAATAACGACGATCGTGTCCTTTACGGTCCTCCACCGGCTGGACCATCGACCAGTCCGCTCCCATCGCGGCGAGCACCTGTTCGGTCAGCTCCTTGTTATTGAGCTCCAGGCCCCCGCCGATGTTGTACGCCTGACCGGCAACACCTTTCGTGCACACGATCGCGATACCGCGGCAATGGTCGTCGACATGCAGCCAATCGCGCACGTTCAACCCATCGCCGTACAGCGGCACCTTGGCTCCGTCGATGAGATTCGTGACGAACAGCGGGATGACCTTCTCCGGGAATTGGTAAGGCCCGTAGTTGTTCGAGCAGCGCGTGGAAGAAACATTCAGACCGTAGGTCACGCTGTACGCGCGCACCAGCATCTCCGCGGCAGCCTTCGCCGCAGAATACGGCGAGTTAGGCAACAGAGGCTCGGCCTCGGTCCATGACCCGACGTCGATCGAGCCGTAGACCTCATCGGTCCCGATGTGCACGGTGCGCGGGATTCCGTGACGCAAGCAGGCGTCCAGGAGCGTCTGGGTGCCGACCACATTCGTCACGATGAAGTCCTGAGGGCCGTGGATCGAGCGATCCACGTGCGTCTCCGCCGCGAAGTTGATCACCACATCGTGGCCGGGCAGTACCTCATCGAGCAGATCGCCGTCGCAGATATCGCCCTGCACGAACGTGTAGCGGGGATCATCAGCAACGGCAGCAAGGTTCTCCAGGTTGCCGGCATAGGTGAGCTTGTCGTACACCGTCACGCCGGTGCAGTCGTGCCCTAGCGAGTCGTACGAGCCGGCCAGCAACTCACGGACGAAGTGTGAGCCGATGAAGCCCGCCGCCCCGGTGATCAGATAGCGCACTAGCCGTTCTCCTTCAATCGATCGAACCATTGCGAAGCTTCCGCGAAGTCCGCATCCGTCACTCCAGATCGCAGCACAGGTGCCTTGCCGTCGTGCCGCGGATACGAACCGAGGTAGCGCACGTCCAAACACACCCGATGCAAGCCCATCAACGCCTCGGAGATCCGCGCATCGGCCACATGCCCCTCGACGTCCACGCTGAAGTAGTAGTCACCCAGCGCCTTACGCGTAGGCCGCGACTCGATACGGGTCATGTTCACACCGCGCACCGCGAACTCGTTCAAGATGTTCAGCAAGGCACCGGGCTGGTCCTGGTGGATGAACAAGCTCAAGGTGGTCTTGTCCGCTCCGGTAGGCGCGGGAATCGGGCCGGGCTTGCGTACCACCACGAAACGCGTGGTGGCATCAGCGGTGTCGGCGATTTCATCGGCGAGCACCTCGAGGCCGTAGATGTCCGCGGCGATGCGCTGGGAGATCGCGCCGTCGAACGGCATCGGGTCCTCGAGCAGCGCAGCAGCCGCAGCCGCTGTCGACATCGCTGGGATCACCGAGACCTGCGGCAGGTGGGTTGCCAGCCAGTGACGCACCTGCGCCTGCGCATGCGGGTGCGTAGCTATCCGGTGCACATCCTTCATCTGCGTACCCGGGCGCACCAATAGCGAGAACTGAACAGGCAGCACCACTTCGTCCACGATCACCAGCCGCTGCCCGCTGCCGAGTTCATCGAGCGTGGCCGAGACCGAGCCCTCCACTGAGTTCTCGATCGGCACCAATGCGTGGTCGACCACATCGCCGCGTACTGCTTCCAAAGCGGTGGGCACCGACACAGAGGGCAGCAACTCAGCACCTGAGGATCCCGGCCACTGGAGCACCGCAGCCTCGGCGAAGGATCCGCGCGGTCCGAGGTAAGCAACGGTGCGATCGTCCGTGCCAGCCCCAATGCTCATGAGGCCACCCCCTTCGCCTCCGCGACCGCTGCTTCTTCCTCCGGCGACAGGGGGATGTCAGCGGTACCGCTCGCGATCCCCTTGAGGTACGAGCGGGTCTCGTTGCGGCCATGGATGGAGGTAATGATCAGCCCGTCACCGTTGTCATCCAGTAGCGCCGCGGAGAAGGAATAGCGCCCGGCCATATCGCCGTAGGCGTCGTAGCGCACCACCGACACATGCCGCAGTGCCCGCGTGAGGTCGGCGCGAGTGTTCTTGACCTGCTTGGTCAGCTCATACATGTCCGAGCTCAATTCGAGGAACTCTTCCCGGGTGCGGGCGAGGACGTCCACGTAGGTTTCGCGCCCCTCGGCCACGGAGAGCAGTTCATAGGAGCGCTGCATCTTTGCGAGCTTGAACCAGGCAACTGCGGCCAAGGCGACGCCGATCACGCCGATCAGCACCCCTACGAGGGCGATGATCACGGCAGCTTGGGCGTCCAACGTCACCCCCGCAGGGTAGTGGTGGGCCCGTGATTGGATGCACTCATGCTTCCCCGCACGCTCCACCTCACCCAGACACCCGGACGCCGATGATCGACTTCGGAGTGCTGCTCACCACCGCGGCGCTGATCTTCCCCTCCGAACTCCCGGACAAGACGTTCATCGCGACTCTGGTCCTCGCCACTCGTTTCCCGCGTCGGGCCGTCTGGCTCGGAGTGGTTGCCGCGTTCGCCGTG
>CBFIHB010000094.1:0-4529 GCA_965662415.1 Actinomycetes bacterium
CGGCCGCGGTCGACGCCGTGGATGCGGCGCTGGCGGACGGTGCGTTGACGATGCCGCCGGCGCGGTACTTCGAACTCGAGGACATCGTGGAAGCGCATGAGGCCCAGGAGGCCGGCGCGGACGAGCGCCTGCTGATTCGGTGTTGACACTGAATTCCAAGGGTGAAAATATGTGAGCGCTCGCGGTCTTCGGACTCGCCGAGAAGGAAGCCTCGGTGCACCCGCAGGGATTGCGGGGCCCGAGGCTGACGCACTTCTGAGCGCATCTAGTTTCCCGAAGCTTCCAGGTTGGTGATGTTCATCTTCTCGAGAATCGACACGTAGGAATCGTTTCCATTGAACTGCGCCCAGGTTGCTCCGCAGACGAAGTCGGCTGACCATAAGAGTGGTTCGTTGATTCCGAGACTGTGGTGAATGCTGATTGGGGAAGGGCCGGTGCGGGCTTGCCAGTCAAGTGCGGCGCGATCTCGACGATCCCCGGCGATACCGCGTGACTCGAGGACGGCGCGACCTAGACCCGATCCCTTCAGCTCACTAATCAATGTCCTGAGGCAGAGTCGCCTTTGACGCTCGGGACGCTCATCCACGGAGATTCGAGTGACGGTGAAGTAGGTAGAGGGGAGATCTGCCATAGCCCTGAGCAGAGCACGCCTGGCCTGGGGGCGCTCCCTGTGCCAGTGGAGTTTGCTGTCACTGGGATTCAAGTCTCTTAGCGCTTGCCTCGAGAACTCGAGGTCCCTGGACTCGATGCAGGCGGCTGCAACGACATACACGCGCTCATGCCCGATGTTGCCGAATGATTCGTCGATGAAGGCATGCACGAACGAAGCGTGGCGCCGGTGAGCTCACCTCAACAAACGGTTATCCACAGGTTCCGACGACGGCAAACAGGACGCGGGCCAGGTTGTTGGGTGCGCGCGGTGGGAGCGCGCGGGTGCCGTGGTGCGTCCTATGTCAGGGCGTAGGGAGACAATGGGGTCATGGGACTGGAAATCCTCGGCATCGTGCTGTTCGTGCTGCTCATCGGCGCGTCCATCGCCCTGCACGAGATCGGGCACCTGGTCCCCGCCAAGAAGTTCGGTGTCCGGGTAACGGATTACATGGTGGGGTTCGGCCCCACGATCTGGTCGAAAGTGCGTGGGGAGACCCGGTACGGGATCAAGGCCATCCCGGTGGGCGGGTACATCCGGATGATCGGGATGCTGCCGCCAGGCAAGGACGATCCCGAGGGAACAGCCCGCACGATGAACACCGGACGCTTCGCGGCGATGGTCGCAGCGGCCCGCGAGCAATCGCTGGAGGAGATCCGGCCCGGCGATGAGAACCGGGTGTTCTACAAGCTCCCGGTCCATAAGCGACTGATCATCATGCTCGGCGGCCCGTTCATGAACCTGCTGCTGGCGATCTTGCTGTTCGGGGTGGTGCTCGTGGGCATCGGCCTGCCGCAGCCCACCACGGCGGTGAATTCGGTGGTGCCGTGCACGCCCACCGTCGAGCAGCCCACCGGCGAGACGCTGCCTTCGGGCGCCTGCCCTGCCGGAACCGTGCCGACTCCCGCCGCCGAAGCTGGGTTGCTGCCCGACGATGTGATCGTCTCGGTCGGCCCGATTGCCTCCAACTCCTGGGACGACCTCACCGAATGGATCCGGGCTAACCCCGGACGCAGCACGCAGGTGGTCGTCGAGCGTGACGGCGGACAGGTGGTACTGCCGCTGGTCGTTGCCGATGTCGAGCGACCTGTGTACGACGAGAACGGCGAACCCACAGCCGTCTCGGAACAAGTCGGCTTCCTGGGTGTGAGCCCGCAGTTCGAATACACCCCCGAATCCGTAACCGCCGTCCCCGGCTACATGTGGGACCTGACCTACCGCTCGGCCGCGGCGCTGGTGTCCCTTCCGGTGCGGGTGTTCGAACTGGTCGACGAGACACTGATCGGTGGAGGAGAGCGATCCCTGGATTCACCGGTATCGGTGGTTGGCGCTTCGCGCCTGGGCGGTGAGATCGCCGCGATGGAACAGCCCGTCACGTCGAAGGTCGCCACCTTCCTAGGCCTAGCCGCATCACTGAACCTGTTCTTGTTCTTGTTCAACCTGTTGCCGGTGCTGCCGCTGGATGGCGGGCATGCGGCCGGTGCGATCTACGAAGGCTTGAGGCGCACCGTGGCCCGAGTGCGGGGCAAGCCCGACCCGGGCCCGGTGGACACCGCCAAGTTGCTGCCGGTTGCCTATGTAGTGGCGGCAGTTCTGATCGGAGTCGGCGTAATCGTGATCTGGGCTGATCTCGTCAAGCCCATCACCCTTGGGTAGCCCGCGCGCTGCACACCAATGCAGGCGAAACGGTTGCCTTATCCGATCCGGTGGAATCCAATTGGCCCATGCTGCGCCGACACGTTGTCCTGACGTCACTGGTGGCGGGTGTCATGGGCACTGCAGCGCTCGCCGGGACTCCTGTCCACGGCAGCACTGGTGACATCGCGGTCGACAATCCGTTTCCCTACTGCGCATGGTGGGTAGAGACATCGACCCAATCGACGAACGTCGCCGAGCCGGACACCAACGCCGCGTACTGGACCACACCCTTCGCAGTCGGCGACACCCCGATCACGATCAACGGGAACTTCGTCAATGCTCGCTATTTCTCCCTACAGGTGTACGACTCCGATGGCCAACCGGTCGAAGTCACGAACGCGGCTGGTGATCTGACCACCGAGTTCTCGACACTGGCTGATTACGCGATCAAGCCCGATTCCGGGCAGGACAACCCTTTCGAGACAGGCGTCTATCCCGACGAGCCGGTCGGCTTCGAGGTGCAGATCGTGCCCTTCAGTGAAGGCGAACCGGTCGGAAATACCTCGACGAACACTCTGGCGATGCCGACGACGGGGTCTTTCGGGTTCGTGATGATCCGCACTTACGTACCCGATTCCCTGCCCTATCCGCAGTCAGTATTCGGGGATGGGGTGCCCGCAGCCACCTCGATCCCGGGTGCATTCGACTTGGAGGCCGCAGGACTGCCGGGCATCACGGTGCAATCGGAGACCGATGCATCGCAACTACCGCTGTGCTCATCTACCGACGGAGCTCGCTTGACCTGGTCTCCTCCCGATGGTCTAGCTAGCGAGGCGGCACCGGTACTCCTAGAACTGGTTACCGGGCCCCGCTACAAGTCCAAGCAAGAGGCGCAGGACTCCACTTTGTTCCAAGATGTTGCGTCAGGTGCTGGATCGGAGTTGTCCTTCCTGCGCACTAAGTCGGCAACCACACCGTTCCCGAACGGCAACTCCGCCTACGTCGCCGCGCCTTACGAACTGCGTCCCGGGCAAGCCGTTGTGGTGTTTGCCAATCTTCCAACCACGCCGTGGAACGCCACGGATTCAGGAACGGGAACTGCAACGGACGCAGCGGCGCAATGGCCGGTAGGTGCCGTCCCGGTCAACTGGCAAGACGGTGCCCCTACCGACTACCAAATGCGGTACCTATCGGCGTGCACATACGTTCTCGCGCCTCCCTTCCCCGTCACGAGTGTCGAGTACGGGTGCGCCACTGATACCCAATTGCACGCAGGGCCGGCCAATGTGAGGGCGGCGCGTGGGGCACTGGGTGCACCGCGGATGGTGGTTGTCACCTATCCGGGCGAGAAATTCAAGCCGACCAAAGCAACCGGTCCGTTTACCTGGCTGCCGGCGCGTCGATCCAATGCCGATGGCATCCAGGCCCTGGCGCTTCGCAACATGCTGCCGAGCACCGAGTTCACGAACTCGGCCACCCAGGTCGACTACACAGCAGATGAGGAAAAGAAGGCCACGACCATGGCTGCGGTCACCTCACGGGTGATGGGCGCCTACTACCCCGAGGGCTACATATGCGAAATCTCGACATTGCGCGCCCTCGGTCCCATCGAGTGCGCGAGGTTCGCCTCGCAAAGAACAGCCTGCCTTGCGGCGTTGAAGCAGCGGGACGGAGAACGCGGCGCTGTTGTTCGAGAGCGTGCTGTTCGTGAATGCCTGCAGGCATTACGAGAAGACCTTCCCGATACCGGCGAGTTTCGAAATATTCGCGGATGCTTGATCGGATCGGACACCTCATGCGCCCATCACGACCTGCGGCGATCGGATCTGTCCGCGATCTTGATGCGCGGTGCCGATCTACGACGCTCGCGGTTGGCGGCAGCGAACCTGTCCGAGGCTTCGATGGAGCGCGCCATCTTGCGGCACGCGAACCTGCCGGGAGCAACGCTCGCCGGTGCCTCGGCACGGCTCGCGGACATGACCGCAGCCGACTTGTCCAGCACCAACGCCCGCAATGTTGATTTCCGGCAAGCTTCGTTGGCGCAAGCCCGCGCGCGCAATGCCGACCTCAGAAGCGCCAATCTGCGTGGAGCCGATCTCACCGGTGCTGACCTGCGCGGCGCGGACCTTCGCGGCGCGGATCTCACCGGCGCGGACTTGCGTGGAGCAGACCTGACCGGGGCACGGATCAGCGGTGCGGTGACCTCGAAGACAGTGGTTGATCCTGGCAGCCGCATCGCCAC
>CBFIHB010000095.1:0-4494 GCA_965662415.1 Actinomycetes bacterium
TCGGCGCGATGACCAACACGAGCAGCAGCCCCTTCCACTGACCACCACGGAAGGCGATGAAGTAGGCCAGTGGGTAGGCGATGATCAGCGCCAAGACAGTGGCGATACCTGCGTAGACGAAGGAGCGGATGAACTGCTCGCCGTAGTAGGACAACGCCTCGGGATAGTTGGCGAGATCGAAGGCCGGCATGTACTGCCCGGAAGTTCCGGGGACGGGCACCTGCAAGCTGGTGACGAAGAGCGTGACGAATGGGATCGCGAAGAAGACCGCCAGCCAGCCCATGCCGGGCAGCAACAGGAAATAGGCGGTGCGTGAGCGTCGTTGCGCCGCCTTGGCCGGCGGGTTGGCCGTGGTGGTGGGAAGCGCCGCGACCATGGTCAGAGCGCCAAACCGAAACTGTGCTCGGGGGCCCAGTGCACGACCACCCGATCACCCACCTCGCACCGGTCCCCCACCAGGACGTTCTGCTCGAAGACGGTCACGTCCTGTCCGCCGCCGGTACGCACCAGGTACTGGGTCGAGACACCGGTGTAGGAGACATCCACCACGATGCCCTCGATGCGGTTGTGGGATTCGGGAACCTTGCCGGCATCGACGTCATCGAGGATCGTCATCTTCTCCGGGCGCACGCCAACGAACATGTCGGTGGCGGTGGCGAAGTTGCGGGCCGCCGGGACACTGAATGTCTGGCCTTGGGATTCGACCAGGATGTCCTCGCCACTGGTGCCGGACTTCGCGCCGGGGAACAGGTTCGACTGACCGAGGAAGTTGGCCACGAACGTGGTGCGCGGTAGTTCGTAGATGTCCGCCGGGTGACCCATCTGCTCGATGCGCCCGGCGTTCATCACCGCCACGGTGTCGGCCATGGTCATGGCCTCTTCTTGATCGTGCGTGACGTGCACGAAGGTCGTGCCGACTTCGGTTTGGATGCGCTTGAGTTCGATCTGCATCTGTCGGCGCAGTTTGAGATCGAGCGCGCCGAGCGGCTCGTCGAGCAACAGCACGTCGGGTTCGTTGATGAGCGCGCGGGCGACCGCCACACGCTGCTGCTGACCACCTGACAACTGGGCGGGTTTGCGCCGTGCCATCGGCGCCAACTCCACCAGCTCGAGCATCTCGGTGACCGGGCCTTTGACATCCTTGATCCCGCGGCGCTTGAGCCCGAACGCAACGTTTTCGAAGATGTCCATATGCGGGAACAGCGCGTAGGACTGGAACACCGTATTGACCGGGCGCTTGTACGCCCGCAGATTGGTGATGTCCTGTTCGCCGATGTGGATCGTGCCCTCGGTGGGGTCCTCGAGCCCAGCGACCATCCGCAGCGTGGTGGTCTTACCGCACCCGGATGCGCCGAGCAGGGCGAAGAAACTCCCTGCAGGGATAGTCAAGGTGAGGTCGTCCACGGCGGCTAACTCGCCGAAGCGCTTGGTGAGGCCTCGTAGGTGCAGATCCTCGACGTTGCGCTGTTGGGTCATCGACCGCCCTTCTGGATCGAGCGCGCGAGAGCGCGGTGCGTCAGTTGCCGATGGCCCGCTGGAAGAGCCGCTCGTACTCCTCGTTTTGCTCAGGGGTCAGATCCATGAACACGTAGGTCTGGGACAAGAACTCCTCGGTCGGGAAGATGTAGGGGTTCTCGGCGAGCTCGGGATCGATCGCAACCATCGCCTCTTGCGCGCCGGAGACCGGGCACAGGTAGTTGATGTAGGCGGCGACCTCGGCGGCGACCTCGGGGTCGTAGTAGAAGTTCATGACCGCTTCGGCGTTCTTCTTATGCGTCGAGGTTGCTGGCACCAGCATGTTGTCGGTCCACAGCGTGCCTCCGGACTCCGGCAGCGCGAAGGCGAAGTCCTCGCCGAGGGCGAAGATGTCGCCGGACCAGCCGATCACGCCGATGACGTCGCCGCTTTCCAAGGCGCCGAGGTAATCGTTACCGGTCACCTGGCGCACCTGGCCGCTGTTGACCTGCTCGGTCAGGGCGTCGATCGCCTCTTGGAACTGCGCCTCGGTGAAGTTGGCCGGATCGTTGCCCTGCCAGGCGATGATGCAGCCCATGGTGTCGCGCATCTCGCTCAGCAGCGTGATGCGACCGGCCAGCGCCGGATCGAAAAGCTGATCCAAACTGGTCATCTCGTTTGAGCCGGTCGCGTCTTGGAACGCGGCGATGTTGTAGCCCAGACCGGCGAACCCGCCCTGCCACGGCAGCGTGTAGTCACGCGGCTTGTCGAAGGAGACATCCTGAAGGCGCGGGATGAGGTTGGCGGAGTTGGGAATATTCGCCTTGTCGAGCTTTTGGGCGAAGCCGTTTTGGATCCACAAGCCGGCCATCCAGTCGGTGAGCACCACGAGATCGCGGTCAATCGACTGGCCCTGCTCGAGTTGGGTGCGCACCTTGGCGTAGAACTCGTTGTTGTCGTTGATGTCCTCGGTGTAGGTGACCTCGAGGCCGGACTCCTCCTGGAAGCGCTCCAAGGTTGGGTAGGCGCCGGTGTCCTCGTCGATATCCATGTACTCGACCCAGTTGGACCAATTCACGATCGGCTCGGAATCGGAGACATCCTGTACGCCGGTCGTTGCCTCGGCGGTAGCTTCCGCCGTCGCCTCCGCGGTCTCGCTGGAACCGGAGTCCCCACCAGCCCCACACGCCGCGGCGCTCGCGGCCGCTGCCGAGATTCCCGCGGCCTGAAGGAGCCGGCGGCGCGAGATGGACGAGCGCATCGTGCCCGCGAGGGCGGCAATCATCTCTGGACGGTGGGTGGGCAGGGCCATTGGAGCCTTCCTTCCGGTCAAGTTGATAGGGGGAATCTAGACCTAGCGGGCCCCTGTTGGTGCGTTTTCAATGGTCACTTTTTGGAGAAGATTGTGCGGTGCCACTCCTTGTCCGTCTGGCCCGTTATGTCCTGGCTAACGTGCTTGACCTGGGTGTACTCCTCGAATGAATAGGAGGACATGTCCTTGCCGAAGCCGGACTGCTTATAGCCGCCGTGCGGCATCTCGCTGACGATCGGGATGTGATCGTTGATCCACACGCAGCCCGCCTGCATTTCCCGCTGCGCTCGCAGGGTCCGGAAGACGTCCGTGGACCACGCCGAGGCGGCGAGGCCGTAGGGGGTGTCGTTGGCCAAGGCGATGCCTTCGTCGTCGGAATCGAAGGGCAACACGACCAAGACCGGCCCGAATACCTCCGATTGGACGATCTCACTGTCTTGCGCGGCGTCGGTGATGATCGTGGCCGGGTAGTAGGCACCCCGGGCCAACTCGCCCCCGGGGATCTGGCCGCCCACGCGCACGGTGGCACCGTCCTGACGGGCCCGATCGACAAATCCGGCCACCCGCTCTTGCTGCTTGCGACTGATGAGGGCGCCGATGTCGGTCGAGTCATCGAGCGGATCGCCGATGACGATCTGGGCGAACAGGTCGCTGACCTGCTCGACGAAGGCGTCGTACAGCGGCCGCTGTATGTAGGCGCGGGTGGCGGCGGTGCAGTCCTGGCCGGTGTTGATGAGCGCACCGGCAGCGGCACCTTGGACCGCGGCGTCGAGATCGGCGTCGTCGAACACCAGGAAGGGCGCCTTCCCACCGAGTTCGAGGTGCACGCGCTTGAGGTCCGCGGTGGCCAACTCCATGACGCGCTTGCCGACGGCGGTCGAACCGGTGAAGGAGACCATGTTCACGTCCGGGTGGGACATCAAGGCTTCACCCGCGATCGGACCCGCGCCGGCGACCACGTTCACCACCCCCGCGGGGATACCGGCCGCAGCGCAATCGTGCGCGAGCATGATCGTGGTCAGTGGCGTGATCTCGGCTGGCTTGAGCACGATCGTGTTGCCGGCCGCAATCGCCGGGAGCACCTTCCACATGGCCATCTGCAGCGGGTAGTTCCATGGGGCGATCGACCCCACTACGCCGATCGGTTCGCGGCGGATGACCGAGGTGTGGGTGCCGTCCCATTCGGCTGAGGCCTTGCCATCGAGGTTGCGAGCGGCACCGGAGAAGAAGGCCGCATTGTCGATGGATCCGGGAACGTCGAAATCGCGGGATAGGCGAAGGGGCTTGCCACACTGCGCGGTCTCGGCGGCCACGTACTCCTCGGCCCGGGCCTGCATCGCGTCCGCTAGCGCCCGAAGTGCCTCACTGCGCTCCACCGGTGCTGCACTCGACCATCCGGGGTAGGCGTCACGCGCGGCCTGCACTGCGGCATCGACCTCGGCCGGTCCGGCGTATTCGTAGGTCTCGACGATCTCGCCGTTCGCCGGGTTGATCACGTCCCCGCTCTTGCCGGACGTGCCCGCCTGGGACTTACCTGCGATGAATGCCGCATCCATGGGTTCACCTTTCCTCACGTACCACCATCCTGCGGGGACATTGTGTCCTGCCTCGCGCCTGGGAAATGACAGACTGCCGTCCAACCGACGGAAACCGGCAAGTAAGTACCCACCTATGCATCCTTTCGCCCGCGCGATAACCCTGGCCAGTGCGCTCGCACTCGTGTTGTC
>CBFIHB010000096.1:0-4370 GCA_965662415.1 Actinomycetes bacterium
CGCAACGCCCTCGGCGTGAGGTCATCGCAAAGCGAAGGGGCACCCATTCGGGTGCCCCTTCGACTGAGTGGTTGAAGGTTGTTAGGACGCGACTGCGCGCTCGGCGGTCTTGACCTTGATGTACGCCGAGGAAGAGGAGTTCCACAGCAGCCACAAGATGATGACCTCGATTGCGATGGAGACCAGGGAGATCCACTGGCCGCCGATGAGTGCACCGATCGCCCCGAGCAAGCTCAAGACCACGAACACAGTGATCAAGATGCGCGCCCAGTTGTGACCGCGTGCCAAGGAGATGGCGACGATCACACGGATGACGGCGATGCCGAGTACCACTAGGCCGGCGATAAGCACACCCGCACTGATGACGCCCGGTGAGACACCCGAGATGCCCTCCTGATCCAGAACGTCATTGATCTGATCCCGCACGCTCGAGTTCAGGGTCGCGAAGCCGCTGATCATCAGCCCAACGCCGGCGATGATCATGAAGATGGCCGCGATCCACTGCAGGATCACGGCGATGGTCAAGGTAATTGGTCTACTCATGCGGCGAACGGTAGTGATGTGTGTCGCCTTTGTCAGGGACTCGCCCTGAGGCGGAAATGGCTATTGGGGCAATTTACGGAAAACCGGACGAGGCACGGCCTTGACCGCACCCATCAGGACTCTCAGGGGCCCGGGAGCGTAGATCGTGTGCTTGCCCTTACGTAGTGCCTGCACGATTGCTTTGCCGACAACATCCGGATCGGTGGTCATGGGTGCTTCCGGTAGGCCCTCGCTCATTCGGGTTCGAACCATCCCGGGGCGAACGACGAGTACCGATGCGCCCGAGCCCTGGAGGGCGTCGCCGAGGCCCTGCGCGAACGCATCCAAGCCGGCTTTCGTGGAGCCGTAGACGTAGTTCGAACGGCGCGCTCGATCGCCGGCCACACTGGAGAGCACCACGAGTTGGCCGTGGCCTTGCTGTCGCAACCGACGAGCGACATGGAGGCCCACGCTCACCGCGCCGGTGTAGTTGACGGTTGCGATATGCACCGCCTGTGACGGGTCCGCCTCAACCGCCATTTGGTCACCGAGGACACCGAAGGCGAGGATCACCAGATCGATGTCGGAGTTGTCGAAGACATCATCGATGAAAGCGCCGTGGGTGTCGGTACTGGCGGCGTCGAATTCCGCGACCTCCACGGTGGGAATACCGAGATTCGTCATGGCGGTCGCGGCGTCGTCAAGTGCGCTCGATGCGCGCCCAGCCAGCACCACGCGCCGGAGCCGATTGCCCGGCAGTTCGGCGATAGTGGCCCGCGCGATCTCGCTAGAGCCGCCGAGAACGAGGACGGACTGCACCTCACCGAGAGCGTCGTTCACAAAGACAACCTTCTTCCCAGATCAGAAGTGAACACACCGCGCGGATCCATGCGGTCACGGACAGCCTGCCATTCCCCCAGCCGTGGATAGGTTGCGGCCAACATCGCGGGTGATTGACGCGAGTCCTTCGCCAGGTAGAGGCGTCCACCCTCGGCGGCAACGAGTTCGTCCAACTCATCGAGCACCGACCCGAGTTCGTCATTTGCTGCAGGTACGTCGGCTGCAAGGGTCCACCCAGGTTGCGGGAAGGACAGAGGACCCGGGTTGGCCGGTCCGAAGCGCTTCAGGACGGTGAGGAAACTCGGAGCTCCTACATCCCGAAGGCGAGACAGCGTCCTTTCCACGATCCAGCCGGCGGAGTCCGGGACCACGAACTGGTACTGAAGGAATCCACGCGGTCCGTAGACGCGGTTCCAATCGCGCACGCCATCGAGCGGGTGGAAGAAGGCGGGGATGGACGTGAGTTCTCCGCGGCGATCCTTCGGGTGCTTGCGAAACCATCCCTCGTTGAATGCTCGAACCGTGGCGGTGTTGAGCAGTCCGCCGGGCACGAAGGGAGGCGCAGACGGCAATGACGGTGTTGAGTAAGCCAGATTGTCCGCGGCGCTTCGCGCATCCAGCTGATTGCGCGTTGCGTGGTCGCCGCGGGTCAAGACCCCCCGGCCTGTTGGTGCAACGGTGTCGATCCAGGCAACGGAATAGCGGTAGTCATCGTCGCCGTCGATCATCCGTGACATGACGTCGTCGAGGTCGCGGCACCGCGTGGTGTCGACACTCATCTGGGATGTCTCGATGGGCAGCAGTCGGAAAGTAGCCTCGGCGATCACACCGGTCAGGCCCATGCCACCCACGGTCGCCCAGAAGAACTCGGCCGTGTTCGGATCATCGGGGGCAAGATCGCGCACTTCCCCGGAGCCATCGACCACTCGCATCCGTGTGACGTGTGCGCCGAAACTCCCCTCGACGTGGTGGTTCTTGCCGTGTATGTCAGCGGCGATGGCGCCACCGATCGTCACGAAGCGAGTTCCTGCAGTGACGGGAACGAAGAAACCAGCCGGCACTATCGAGCGCAGAAGGTCATCCACGCTGGCACCCGCATCGGCCGTGACCGTTTCCGCTTCGATGTCGACATCGAATGAACGCATCTGTGTCATGTCGAACACCTGTGCGCCACCGCTTTGCGCGGCATCTCCGTAACTTCGTCCGAGCCCCCGTGCCAGTACACCTCTCGGCCCGGCAGAGCGGATCACGTCGCTGATCTGCTCGGCACTCGATGGGCGCACGATGTTCGCTCGACTGGGGGCCGTCCGGCCCCATCCGCTGAGCAACTCGTCGTGTTCGTCAAGGGTCAAAGGTGACGTCGTCGTCATATTCCCAGAGCTCCGAGCCCGAACAAGATGAGCCAGGTGAGTCCGAGGATGAGAAGCACACGATCATGCAGTGCCGTGTCCTCGGGAGCTTCGGCCTCACCGCGATCGACGCTGACTCCGTAGCGCAGGATCGCCAGCACGAAGGGCAGCACACTCCACTCCGCCCACGGGAAACTCGACGGCGTTTCGGCAACGTCGAAGGCCCAAAGGCAATAGGACGTGATCGTGACCGCGGCCGCAACCCCCCATACGAACCGTAGGTAGCCCAGCGTGTAGCCATTCAGACTGCGTCGACGCAAAGTTGCGTCATTTCCGTTGGAACTGTCACGCACGAATCGATCAAGTTCGCTGTACCTCTTGCCGGCTGCCATGAACAATGAACCGAACCCGGCGACGATCAGGAACCACTGGGAGATCGGCAAACCCGACGCAGCACCACCGGCGATCGCGCGCAGCAGAAAGCCCAAAGCGAGCAGCGCCAACTCGATCACCGGCTCGTGCTTCAAGCCCATCGAATACGCGAGGGTGAACACCGCGTAGGCAACCACTACTCCCAGTAGCGCCCACGAGATCACCGCGGCTAGGGAGAGCGATGCGGCTACGAGTACTACCGCAGCGGTGACGGCCATCGGTACGGGCAACTGACCAGCGGCGATCGGTCGAGCGTGCTTCTTCGGGTGCTCGCGATCAGACTCGACGTCGCGGATGTCATTGATCAGATAGGTGGCGCTGGAGATAAGGCAGAAGACAACGAATGCACCGAGGCTCGGGAGCAGAATCTCGGGCACGAACAGTTGACCAGCAGCAAGGGGTGCTGCGAACACCAAGACGTTCTTCGCCCACTGGCGTGGGCGCATCGCGACGATGAGCGCGCTAGGGAGCGAGCGTTGCGGCACGGAACTGTCCAGGGTGTCGGTCATGTGTAAATGACTTCGCGCTCGGCGTGAAGTCCTGGCTCCGAATCGCCGATGATCCGTGCGATCTGAGGCACAACGAGCAACCAAGTGATCACATGAAGGACCATGAGCCAGATGCGCGTTGACCATAGGACGTCGCTGGGCTGCGCCAAGAGTGGCACTACGGAGAGCACCGCAATGAACGTGCCGAGCCAGAAGACGATTCGGCCCGCAGCCTTGCGCCCACGCACGATTAGCGAGGCGACCGCTCCGATCTCAGCGGCGATCAGAGGAAGCAGCAGTGCGCTAAACCACGGCACAGTCTGCAAAGAACCGCCGATCTCTACCTGCATGGGCACACCGATCAGCCTCGCGAAGCCATACAGAGCCAAGCAGACCAGTCCGGACCAGCCGCCGGTCACCGCTGCCGCATAGGCCATCGTCCTGACCCCGGGGTGCGCTGAAGTCGGCGGCGACACCGGCGTCACCGAATCCGACCAACCTCCTCGAGCCATGGCCCCCATTGTGGCGGCTAGCGAGCCCTGCGTCAGGTTCGGCCGACACCGAGAAGGAGGAACCTGACCGCTTGCTCTTGCAATCGCTGGGTTTCAGGTGCATCATTAAGTTACTGGTCAGTAACTTAGCGTGTCTCCGACGAGGGTGAGAGGTCATGTCGCATTACAAGAGCAACGTCCGAGATCTGGAATTCAACCTCTTCGAGGTGTTCGGTGCTGGCGAGCGC
>CBFIHB010000097.1:0-4369 GCA_965662415.1 Actinomycetes bacterium
TGTCTCGGCCCATCGGGCGCAGGACGTCATCACTGGCGGTGAAGCGCACGCTCATGCCCTTGGTGGAAGCCAGGAAGATGTCGTCTTCAGCAGAAACCAGCCGCGCACCGATCACCTCATCGCCCTCCGTCAGACTGATCGCGATGATGCCGCCTTGGCGATTGGTGTCGAAGGCGCTGAGTTTGGTCTTCTTCACCAATCCGCTGCGGGTCGCGAGCACCAAGTAGTCCGCGGCGTCGTAGGCAGGAATCGACAACACCGAGGCAATCGACTCCTCCGGTCGGAACGCCAGCAAGTTCGCCACATGCTGACCCTTGGCATCTCGGCTGGCTTCGGGGAGTTGATAGCCCTTCGCTCGGTAGATGCGCCCTTGGTTGGTGAAGAACAGCAGCCAATCGTGGGTGCTCGTGACAATGAAGTGTTCGACCACATCGTCTTGCCGCAGTGCCGCACCACGCACTCCCCTACCACCGCGGCGTTGCGCGCGGTAAAGGTCAGCGCGGGTGCGCTTGGCGTAGCCACCGGCGGTGATCGTGACGACGACATCCTCGACGGCGATCAGATCCTCATCGGTGACCTCACCGTCCCACGGCAGGATCTCGGTGCGGCGGTTGTCGGCGTACTTGTCGGTGATTTCCTTGAGTTCCTCGGCAACGATCGAGCGTTGGCGTGGCTCATTGGTCAAGATGTCGTTGTAGTCGGCGATCTTGGTCATTAAGTCGTCGTACTCGTCGATGATCTTCTGGCGTTCCATCGCGGCGAGACGACGTAACTGCATATCCAGGATCGCGGTTGACTGCAACTCATCGATCTCGAGCAATTCCATCAGACCGGTGCGGGCGTCTTCCACCGTTGCGCTTGCACGGATCAATGCGATGACATCGTCGAGTGCATCGAGTGCCTTCAGGTAACCACGCAGAATGTGTGCGCGCTCCTCGGCTTTGCGTAGCCGGTAACGGGTGCGGCGCTGGATGACATCGATCTGGTGGGCAATCCAGTACCGGACGAACTGCTCGAGGGTGAGGGTGCGAGGAACGCCGTCCACTAGCGCGAGCATGTTCGCACCGAGGTTGTCCTGGAGTTGCGTGTGCTTGTAGAGCTGGTTCAGCACCACCTGTGCGACAGCATCGCGCTTGAGTTCGATGATCAACCGCATGCCGGTGCGCGACGACGAATCATCGCGGACATCGGCGATGCCAGTGAGCTTGCCATCGCCCACCAACTCCGCGATGCGCAGCAGGAGGTTGTCCGGGTTCACCTGGTACGGCAGTTCGGTGACCACCAGGCGCTGCCTGCCCTTGGCGTCCTCGTCCACTTCGACGACCGCGCGCATGGTGATCGAGCCACGGCCGGTCCGGTAGGCGTCTTCGATGCCGCGGCGGCCGATGATCGTTGCGCCGGTGGGGACGTCCGGACCCTTCACGATGTCGAGAAGCGCGGTCATCCGCTCTTCTTGCTCGGCTTCGGGGTTCTCGAGCATCCAGCGTGCCGCTTGCGCGACCTCGCCGAGATTGTGCGGGGGAATGTTCGTGGCCATGCCGACGGCGATGCCGGCGCTGCCGTTGACCAGCAGATTCGGGAAGCGGCTGGGCAGCACCGAGGGTTCGAGTGTGCGGCCGTCGTAGTTGGGTGCGAAATCGACGGTCTCCTCGTCGATGTCACGCACCATCTCCATGGCCAGTTGGGCCATTCGACACTCGGTATAGCGCTGCGCTGCCGGCGGATCGTTACCCGGGGAGCCGAAGTTGCCCTGCCCTTGCACGAGCGGGTAGCGCAAACTCCACGGTTGAGCGAGCCGGACGAGCGCATCGTAGATAGCACTGTCACCGTGTGGGTGATAGTTGCCCATGACGTCGCCCACCACGCGCGCACTCTTGGAGAAGTTGCGGTCGGGGCGGTAGCCGCCGTCGTACATCGCGTACAGCACACGGCGGTGCACCGGCTTGAGTCCGTCACGAACATCGGGAAGCGCGCGGGAGACGATGACCGACATCGAGTAGTCCAGATAGGACCGCTGCATCTCGGTTTGCAGGTCCACGGGCTCAGTTCGCGAACCTCCCGGTGTACCGCCTTCGGGTGTCGTGATCGTGTCGGTGTCGTCGGCCACCTATGCCTCCGTCGTTGTTGTCGGTCGGAAAGTCGGTCTGCGCCTGCTAGATGTCAAGGAAGCGGACATCTTTTGCGTTTTGCTGAATGAAAGCCCTACGAGATTCGACGTCCTCACCCATCAAGACGGAGAACATCTCGTCGGCTTGCGCAGCATCGTCCAAGGTGACCTGCAGCAGGACGCGCTGCTCAGGATCCATCGTGGTCTCCCAGAGTTCATCGGCGTTCATCTCGCCTAGACCCTTGTACCGCTGCACGGCTTCCTCCTTCGGAAGTTTCTTGCCAGCGGCCTGACCGGCTTCGATCAGAGCGTCACGCTCGCGATCGGAGTATGCGAACTGTGATTCCTCACGTGCCCACTTGATCTTGTACAGCGGTGGCTGCGCCAAGTAGACGTACCCAAGTTCGACGAGTGGCCGCATAAAGCGGAACAACAGCGTGAGTAGCAGCGTGCGGATGTGCTGGCCGTCTACGTCGGCGTCGGCCATCAACACGATCTTGTGATAGCGCAATCGATTCAAGTCGAACTCGTCCTGCACACCGGTGCCCAACGCCGAGACGAGCGCCTGCACCTCGGTGTTCTGTAACACCTTGTCGATGCGTGCCTTCTCGACGTTCAAGATCTTGCCGCGGATCGGCAAGATTGCCTGGATGCGGGGATCGCGACCTTGTCGAGCAGAGCCACCCGCCGAATCACCCTCGACGATGAAGATCTCGCACTCCTCGGGCTCGCGGCTCGAGCAGTCGATCAACTTGCCGGGCATCCCCGCGCCACCCAGTAGTCCCTTGCGGTTACGAGCGAGATCGCGCGCCTTGCGCGCGGCGATGCGCGCGGTGGCTGCATTGACCGACTTACGAGCGATCTCTTTGCCTTCGCCCGGGTTAGCTTCGAACCACGCACCAAGTTGATCGTGCACGATCTTTTGCACGAAGGTTTTCATCTCGGTATTGCCGAGCTTGGTCTTGGTTTGACCTTCGAACTGCGGCTCGACGAGTTTGACGGACACGATCGCGGTGAGGCCCTCGCGGACGTCCTCACCAGTGAGGTTCGTGTCCTTCTCCTTCAGCACACCCCACTCGCGGGCGAACTTGTTCACCAAGCTGGTGAGCGCGGTGCGGAAGCCTTCTTCGTGGGTTCCACCCTCAGTGGTGTTGATGGTGTTGGCGAAGGTGTAGACAGATTCAGCGAAGGTGGTGTTCCACTGCATGGCGATCTCCGCGCTCATGCCTGCTTCGAGATTCTCCGAGCCAATCTCGATGATCGTCGGATTGGCCACACCTTTGCTGGCGTTGATGTGCTTCACGAAATCGGTGATGCCGCCTTCGTAGTGATAGCGAACCGATTTCACCTTCTCTTCGGTCGGATCGGCGGCTTCGTCGGCGTCGATCACCGGAGCGGTTCCGGTGCGTTCGTCGGCGAGTTCGATGATCATGCCCTTGTTCAAGAACGCCATCTCCTGGAAGCGCCGAGACAAGGTGGTGAAGTCGTACCAGGTGGTGTCGAAGATCGCCGGGTCCGCCCAGAAGGTGACGGTGGTTCCGGTGGTGTCCGTCTTCCCGACCTTCTCCAGTGGGGCCATCGGGACGCCGTGGTTGTAGGACTGTCGGTACACGTATCCGTCGCGGTGGACTTCGACATCGAGTCGGGTGGACAGGGCGTTCACCACCGAGACACCCACGCCATGCAGGCCACCGGAGACTTGATAACCACCACCACCGAACTTGCCGCCGGCGTGCAGCACGGTCAGCACGACCTCGACCGCCGGGCGCTTTTCCACCGGGTGCTCATCCACCGGGATTCCGCGGCCGTCGTCGACAACCCGGACGCCACCATCGGCGAGCAAAGTGACCGAGATGGTGGTGGCGTGGCCGGCCATCGCTTCATCGACGGCGTTGTCCACAACTTCGTAGACAAGGTGGTGTAGTCCGCGCTCGCCGGTGGAGCCGATGTACATGCCGGGGCGCTTACGCACCGCGTCGAGGCCCTCGAGGACGGTGATGTCGCTTGCGTCGTAAGACACGGGTTGGTTGCCTCCTGTTCAGGGCCCGCCAGGGCGAGCTCGATGGCCATACAGCCAAACCCCATCCTACCTTCGACTGGGACCGAATTCGCCGACCGACCTCGTCGAAATCGGGGCGAGGACGCGGATTCCCGCGAATGACCCCCTAGGGGGCGTACCCGTGTACGGATATGACTCGTTCAGCCCTCAGCACAACTTCTGTGCATGGAAATGGACTATCCGTAGGTGTCCCGTGGACCCCG
>CBFIHB010000098.1:0-4337 GCA_965662415.1 Actinomycetes bacterium
ACCGCTACGCAGTGCGAAGCGTGCGTCCGATCAGTGAGCCGCGGGCGGTGCGCACGGTTCGACCGGACTCGTCCATGGAGCGCCTGCCCACCAGCGCCCCGATGCCTGGGCGCGGCGTCCCCATGGGTGATCTCAGTCGCATAGAGACGATCCATCCGCGCTCATACAACGATGCCCGTCGGATCGGTGAGGAGTTCCGTTCCGGCGTTCCGGTGATCATGAACCTTGGCGATATGGATGATCTGGACGCTAAGCGCATCATCGATTTCGCCGCCGGCTTGGTGTTCGGTCTCTACGGAACTATCGAGCGCATTACGGGCAAAGTCTTCTTGCTCTCTCCGGCCAATGTCGACCTCGGTGATCAGGCGCGGGCGCAGATAGCGGAGGATGGCTTCTTCAACCAAAGTTGACCGACCCACCAGGGGAGTATTCGCGCCGTGAGCATCATCGGCCAGGTCCTCGCGACCGTGCTGTGGCTGTACTGGCTGATCTTGATCGCCAGACTGATCTTGGACTTCGTACGGATCTTCGCGCGGTCCTGGGAACCGCGCGGCCCGATCCTGTTGATAGCCGAGTTCGTCTATTCGATCACTGACCCTCCCTTGCGCGCTTTGCGCAAGGTCATCCCCCCGTTGCGGCTCGGCACCGTGTCCTTGGATCTCGCTTTTCTCGTCCTCATTCTCGGCGTGCAGTTGCTGATCAACTTCGTCGTTCTGCTCTAGGGTCGTAAACGTGGATCTGAGCGCGAGCGATGTACGGGCAGTCCGCTTCGGCACCACTCGCCTGCGCACCGGCTACAACATGGCGGAAGTCGATGCATTCCTGGACACCGTGGAGCAGGCCATCGCCGGTTACTCCAGCGAATCGGTGCGCCTCGCGGATGAGGCTGATGCGCTGCGATCCCAGGTACAGCAATTGCACGGGCGCCTTGAGGCAATGCAAGCGGAATTAAGCCAGGCTCGCGAGCAGGCGCCCGCTGACGAGGAATCGACGGCGGAGAATCCCATCGTCGTCGTCACGGAGAATGCTCCCACGGTGGCCTCCACTGAGATCATCGAAACCGGTGATGCCGACACCCAGGAATCCCTCGCCCGTCTACTGAGCGTCCGCGAGGATGTCCGAGCGATGCTCGAGCGTCAACTGGAACTGGTGGACGGGGTCGAGATCCCCCAGGGCGTTTCGAGCGACTAACGCGCCACGCGGGCGACGCTGATCTGCACTGGTAGTTCGGTATTCACCTGCACGCGGGCTGTGTCCGAATCCGCCGAGCTGTGTTGTTCGAGAGTGATCTCCAGCGCTAGCACCTCGGAGGCGATGTCCGATGCGTATTGGGCGAAGGTGGCGATCACATCGTCATCCTCACTGTCCCAGGTAACGGTGATTCGGTCGGTGATCTCGAAGCCGGCTCCCTTGCGGGCCTCCTGGATGACCCGGACTAACTCGCGGGCCAGACCGGCGCGTCGCAGATCGTCGTCGATGAGCAAGTCGATTGCAACGGATTCTTCTGCGTCGCTGGCAACGGCCCAACCCTCGCGCGGCGATTCGGTGATGATCACGTCGTCCGGCCCGATATCGACTCCTTCGCCGTCGATCGTGAAGGTGAAGGAGGAGTCCTCACGAAGCGCCCGCACCAGTTCGCCGGGATCGTGCGCGGAAATCGCTTCGGCAATGCGTGGTGTGGCCTTGGCGAAGCGGCGACCTAGTTCGCGGAAATTCGCCTTGACCGAGAAATCCACGAGCCCAGCCTGGGAGTCCAAGGGCTCCACCGATCGCACATTCAGTTCTTCGCTGACTTCGGCAACCAACTCCTCGGACACATGCTGCCAACCGGGCGCCGAGACTAGAGCGCGAGACAACGGCTGTCGGGTTCGAATCGAGCTCGAGGCGCGGGCGGCGCGTCCGAGTTCGACCACCGAGCGCACGAGTTGCATCTGCGATTCCAAATCGTCGTCGATCACCTCAGGGTCGACGCTAGGCCAGGTGGCCAAGTGCACGGAGATGGGCGCTTGGGGGTCCGTGCTGCGGAACAGGTCCTGCCAAACGCGCTCGGCGATGAACGGCGTGTAAGGAGCCAAACACAAGGTCGTGATGCGAAGGGCCTCGTGCAACGTGGCCAATGCCGCTGGATCACCGTCCCAAAAACGCCGCCGCGAGCGACGTACGTACCAGTTGGACAGGTCGTCAATGAATTCCGCGAGGATGCGTCCGCCTCGCTGGGTGTCGAAGTTCTCCAACGCTGAATCGACGTCGCGAGCGAGGCGATGGGCGCTGGAAAGCACCCAACGGTCGATCGCCGGGCGTTGCTCGATTGGCGGCGCCGGATCACTTGGTTGCCAATTGGCCGTGCGCGCGTAGAGCGCCTGGAAGGAGACCGTGTTCCAGTAGGTCAGCAAAGTGCGACGCACGACATCCGCGATCGCGGCGTGGCCAACGCGACGGGCCTGCCAGGGCGAGCCGGATGCCAGCATGAACCAGCGCACGGCGTCAGCACCGTGCTCGTCCATCAGCGGGATCGGCTCGAGCACGTTGCCCAGGTGTTTGCTCATCTTGCGGCCGTCCTCATCGAGGATGTGGCCGAGGCAGACGACGTTCTTGTAGGACGATTGGCCGAAGACCAGGGTCCCGACAGCCATCAGCGAGTAGAACCAGCCACGGGTTTGGTCGATGGCCTCACAGATGAAATCCGCGGGGTACTGCTCGGTGAACTCTTCGCTGTTTCGGTGCGGATAGCCCAGCGCAGCGAAGGGCATCGCTCCGGAGTCGTACCAGCAATCGATCACTTCGGGGACGCGATAAGCGGTGTCGCCGCAGGTCGGGCAGGGGATGGAGACGTCATCTACGAAAGGTCGGTGTGGATCCAGAGCATTGACATCGCTCCCTGCTAGTTCGGAGAGCTCCGCGAGCGAACCGACAGCGTGCAGGTGTCCGGCCGGGCAGCGCCAGATCGGAAGTGGCGTGCCCCAGTACCGATTGCGGGACAGCGCCCAATCCACGTTGTTGGTGAGCCAGTCGCCGTATCGGCCCCATTTGATCGTCTCGGGGTACCAATTCGTCTTCTCGTTCTCGGCGAGTAACTCATCCTTTTTCGCGGTGGTCTTGATGTACCAGGACGGCTGGGCGTAGTACAGCAACGGCGTGTGGCAACGCCAGCAGTGCGGGTAGGAGTGCTCGTAGGGGTCGCGCCGGAAAAGCAATTGACGTGCATCGAGATCGGTGGTGAGCGTTTCGTCGGCCTTCTTGAAGAACTCTCCGCCCACCATCGGAACGTCGTCGGCGAAGTGCCCGTCCGCCCTGACCGGGTTGACCACCGGCAGGCCGTAGGCCCGGCAACTGGCGAGGTCATCGGCGCCGAACGCGGGCGCTTGGTGCACTAGTCCTGTGCCGTCGTCGGTGGTGACGTAGTCGGCAAGGATTACGAAATGCGCATCGGGGATATCCACCAGATCGAAGGGACGCCGATACGCAACGCGTTCGAGCTCACGGCCTGTAACGGTCTCGAGGATCTCGACTTCTTGGTCTGCGAAAACACCCTCGAGCCGTTCCTGCGCCACGATCAAGGTCTCGCCCCCTGACCGCACGATCGCGTAGTTGGCGTCGGGGCTGACCGCGACGGCAGTGTTGGATACCAAGGTCCACGGGGTGGTGGTCCACACCAGCAGCGCGACGCCGGGATATTTCGTGGCCAACTGGCCGCCGTTGACCGGGAAACGGACATACACCGAAGGGTCGACCACGGTTTCGTAACCCTGGGCCAGCTCGTGGTCGCTGAGTCCGGTGCCGCAACGCGGGCAGTACGGGGCCACCCGGTGGTCTTGCACGAGCAACCCGGCGTCGAAGATCGTCTTGAGGGACCACCACACGCTTTCGATGTAGTCGGGATTCATCGTCCAGTACGCCTGGTCGGTGTCGACCCAGAAGGCCATCCGCTTGCTCATCTGGGTGAATTCGTCGACATGGCGTAGGACTGATTCACGGCAGCGTGCGTTGAACTCCGCTATGCCGTAGTCCTCGATGTCCTGCTTGCCGCTGAAGCCGAGCTCGCGCTCGACTGCCAACTCGACCGGGAGCCCGTGGCAGTCCCAGCCCGCTTGCCGAGGCACGAAGTACCCCTTCATCGTGCGGTAGCGGGGGAAGATGTCCTTGAAGACGCGCGCCTCTACGTGGTGCGCCCCAGGGGTGCCATTGGCGGTGGGCGGTCCCTCGTAGAAGGTCCACAGTGGCTGGCCCTGGGCTTGGGACACCGAGCGCTCGAAGACCGACTCTCGGTCCCATAGGTCGAGGACCTCGTGTTCCATGGCCGGCAGATCGATCTGCGCGGGCACGGCCTTGTACATGGC
>CBFIHB010000099.1:0-4214 GCA_965662415.1 Actinomycetes bacterium
GACCGTTACCGACGGCTCGGGCAACACCCACCAAGCTCGCACAGTGATCCTCGCGATGGGCTCGGGCTACCGCGAACTAGGCCTGGAAAACGAAAAACGTCTGTCAGGACACGGTGTTTCCTGGTGCGCCACCTGCGATGGATTCTTCTTCCGCCAACAGGAAATCGCAGTGGTCGGCGGTGGCGACACAGCCGCCGAGGAAGCCACGTTCCTCACCCGCTTCGCCAGCAAGGTCTACCTGATCCATCGTCGTGACGAGTTGCGCGCGAGCAAGGTGATGGCTGAGCGGGTACTGACCAACGAGAAGATCGAGCCGGTCTGGAATTCCCAGGTGGTCGATGTCCTCGGCGAGGACAAGGTCAGCGGCATCATCATCGAGGACACCATCACCGGCGAGCGCCGCGAACTGCCCGTCACCGGATTGTTCATCGCGATCGGCCACGACCCGCGTAGCGAGTTGATCACCGGCCAGATAGATACCGACGACGACGGCTACGTCCTCGTCGACGCCCCCTCCACCCGGACCAATCGGGCAGGGGTGTTTGCCTGCGGCGACCTCGTGGACCACGTCTACCGTCAGGCGATCACCGCTGCCGGAACCGGCTGCTCCGCCGCACTCGACGCCGAGCGCTTCCTAGCCGACCAAGACGGCTAGGCAGGCTGAGACGTCGTAGGCTGACCCGACGCAACCCCACTTCCCCGCCCGATACAAAGGAGAAACCATGGGCGCACCGAAAATCGTGAGCGACGCATCTTTCGCCGACGACGTTTTGATGAGCGACAAGCCCGTCGTCGTCGATTTCTGGGCGGAGTGGTGCGGACCGTGCAAGATGATCGCCCCCATCCTCGAAGAGATCGCTTCGGAGAATGACGGCATCGTGATCGCCAAGCTCAATGTCGACGAGAACCCACAAACGGCGGCGTCCTACGGCATCACCTCGATCCCCACCATGAACGTCTACTCCGGCGGCGAGGTCGTGAAGACGATCATCGGCGCGAAGCCCAAGGCAGCTCTGCTCGCCGACTTGGCCGAATACCTCTAGGAACGTGCTGCGCCGTGGCGCGAGCGGGGCAGCCGTCGCGGAGGTTCGAGCGCGGTTAGCGCACTTGGGATTGTGCGACGACGCCCCCGCCGGTGTCGATCCCGAGACGGTCGCGTTCGACGACGATCTCGATCGCGCCGTTCGCGCGTTCCAGCAAGAACGCGGCATCACCGTCGATGGCATCGTCGGCCCGGACACTTTCCGCCGCCTAGACGAGGCTCGCTGGCAACTCGGTGATCGGGTGCTGTCCTACGTTCCCGGTCACATGATGGTCGGCGATGACGTCACCCAACTTCAACGACGTCTCATAGAGCTCGGGTTCAACCCCGGCAGGCCGGACGGAATCTTCGGGCCGGACACCGACCACGCACTTCGTGAGTTCCAGGCCGGGGTAGGTGTCGTAGCCGACGGCACCTGCGGACCGGAGACCTTCCGTGCCTTCGACCGACTGATCCGCACGGTAATCGGTGGCGACGCTGCCGAACTTCGCGAGCACGTACATCTCAATGATCTGCAAACCGGCGTTGCCGACAAGGTGATCGTCATCGACCCTGGCAGCACAGTCGATCCCGATATCTGCCATGCCATCGCCGTTCGCGTGGAAGGTCGCCTCGCCGCCCTTGGCACCCAGGCGCTGCTGACCCGTCCGGCCGTCGGTCACCATCCGAGCGAAGCCGAGCGCGCGGAGTTCGCCAACAACGTCGGTGCGGACATCGCCGTGAGCATCCATGTGGATCGGGCGGACAGCGATCAACCTCACGGCATCGCAACCTTCTACTACGGCCATCCCATGGGCGGTGTGCACTCACATGCCGGACGCGTCCTCGCCGAGCACGTCCAGAGCGAACTCACCGCTCGAACCGATCGACTGGATTGCCGAATCCATCCACGCACCTGGGATCTGTTGCGATTGACCCGGATGCCGGCAGTTCGCATCGAGGTCGGTTACGTCTCCAACGCTGAAGACGCCAGGCACCTATCCAGCGGTGCTTTCCATGACGCGCTAGCCGAGGGAATCGCCGAGGCGATCACCCGCGTATGCGCTCCGGTGACGATTCGCTGAGGCAAAGACCTCTAGCGACGCCCGCCCACACTCGAGCGACTCGACGCCCCACCCAACCGGGATCCTGGAATCAAAAGACGCACGATGAAACCGGCGGCGACTCCGATCACGACCAACGAGGCCAGAAGTACGAGCTTCGCCATAACGTCCCCACCTCGAAACAACTCGCCCCTCACCCGATGCCAGTGCATCGGGCTTGCCCTATCGTAGGTCGCCACGCCGGGTCGCCCCAAGCGCTGAAGGGCTTCCCCGATCCCCGGCGGTGGTGAGGAGTCCCGATGAGTGAGGGGGACTCGCGCGCGGGCGGCTCGATAACCGGTTCCCGCCTCGATCCGTGGGTGGACTCCTACGCCCAGCGCGCCAAGAACCTGTCCGGCTCGGCGATCCGTGCGTTGTTCGCCGTAGCCAGTCGGCCCGAGGTGGTTTCCCTCGCCGGCGGGATGCCTTACGTCCAGGCGCTATCGATGGATCACATGGCCGACATCGCCGCGCGGGTTGTCCGCGATCGTGGTCCGCAGGCGTTGCAGTACGGGTCAGGCCAAGGCGATGTGACGCTACGTGAGCAGATCCTGGAGATCACCGCGGATGTCGGCGTGCATGCACATCCCGACGACATCATCGTCACTACCGGTTCGCAGATGGCCCTCGACCTGGTAACTCGCACGTTCTGTGATCCTGGAGATGTCGTTCTCGTGGAATCGCCGTCGTACGTGGGAGCGCTGGGAGTCTTTCGTTCCTACGAATGCGATGTCGTGCATGTAGCGATGGACGACGACGGCCTGATTCCTTCGACCCTGAGTGCGGCTATCGACGCTGCGCGTTCAGCAGGCAAGACGGTCAAGTTGATCTACACGATCCCTTCGTTCCACAACCCCGCTGGTGTGACCCAACCTCCCGAGCGACGCGCGCAGATCCTGCAGATCGCACAGCAGGCAGGAATCGCGGTCCTCGAGGACGACCCCTACGGTCTGCTCGGCTTCGAGGGTGAGCCGCCGCGGGCGCTGCGGGCCGACGACGATCAAGGCGTCATCTACCTCGGCTCGTTTTCCAAGACGATCGCCTCGGGGCTGCGCGTGGGATGGGCTATCGCACCGCATGGTGTGCGGGAGAAGTTGGTGCTTGCGGCTGAAGCGGCCACCTTGTGTCCGTCGAACTACGCGCAGTTGACTGTCTCGGAGTACCTAGCAACCCAACCGTGGCGCGAGCAGATCAAGTCCTTCCGTGAGGTGTACCGCGAACGGCGCGACGCAATGCTGGAGTCACTGCAGGCGATGATGCCTGAAGGAACACGATGGACGATCCCCGCCGGGGGCTTCTACACCTGGGTCACCTTGCCCGAAGGTCTTGATGCCACAGCCATGCTGCCTCGCGCGATTTCCGAGCTCGTCGCCTACGTGCCTGGGACCGGCTTCTACGTCGATGGCCAAGGATCCGCGAACATGCGCCTGTCCTACTGCTACCCCGATGCCGATCGCATCCGCGAGGGTGTTCGTCGGCTCTCGACCGTTGTCGAAGCAGAACTCGAGATCGCCCGCACCTTCGGCACCGCCTCCGGATCGACCGGTTCGATTCCCACCGTGGGTGAGGCTTCGACCCCGGGTCCGGATTTGGCATGAGCGCACGCCACATCCTGGTCTTGTCGGGGGGTCTATCTCCTGAGCGCGACGTTTCCTTGCGCTCCGGGCGCCGGGTGGCAGAGGCGCTGCGTAGTTTCCGCCCGGATTGGGAGATCAGCGAGACCGACGTGGATGCCGGGCTGTTACCGAGGCTTCGCGAGCACCGTCCGGACTGTGTAGTGCCGATGCTGCACGGCGCTGCCGGGGAAGATGGAGCACTGCGAGATGTGTTGGAAACACTGGATATTTCCTATGTCGGCTCCGATGCCGCGGCCAGCAGGTTGGCTTTCGATAAGCCAGTGGCGTCGTCGTTGGTTTCCGGAACCGGCATCGCCGTCCCCGAATTCGTCGTGTTGCCGCAATCGACCTTCCGCGAACTTGGCGCGCCCGCGGTCATGGAAGCCGTGGCCGAGCGCATCGGGTTCCCACTCGTGGTCAAGCCCACCCGCGGCGGGAGCGCCCTTGGTGTCTCCATCGTGCGCCAGGCGGTAG
>CBFIHB010000100.1:0-4202 GCA_965662415.1 Actinomycetes bacterium
CACCGTGTACCTCGGCTGCTTTCGCCGATCCGCCCTCGATCGGGTAGGTGGCTACGACGAATCGATGGAACGGGCGCAGGACTGGGAATTGAACCTGCGTATCCGCGAGACAGAGGGGATCGTGTACTTCACTCCGGCGTTGCGGGTCACCTACCGCCCGCGACACACGTTTCGTGCCCTTGCGCGTCAGTACCACGATTACGGCAGGTGGCGTCGGGAGGTGGCTCGGCGGCATCCGTCCACGTTGTCGCTGCGTTACCTGGCCGCGCCGGTCACGGTCGCCGCGATCGGTGGAGGGCTCGTAGTAGCGGGAGTGGGCGTGATGATCGGCCACCGGAATCTGGTGTTGGTCGGCCTCCTTCCCGGCGCGGTGTACGCCACAGGCAATGTGATTGCCTCTGCTGTGACCGGCATGCGCGCCGGAAATATCGGGATCGCCGCCCGATTGCCGGCGGTCTTCGCGACGATGCACTTTGCGTGGGGTCTGGGTTTCCTTCGCGGCGGAGCCGATTCCTGATGGTGCTGGATCGACTCGCCAAGCGAGTGCGGCGCGGGCGGGAGACCTCTTTGCGGTGGGCCATCGTCACATCTGCCCCGAAAGGCGAGGCCGGAGAGCAGTGGGGTGACACCTGGTTCGCCCGCGACCTTGCGGCCGCGTTGCGTCGTGCAGGTCAAGATGCGCGTGTGGTTTCCCGCGCCGGTGCCAACAGTGAGCGTCGTTCTCAGGACGACGTTGTGCTGGTGCTACGTGGACTGCGCGAGGTGCGACCACCGCGGGACCGCGACAACACCTGGATGCTGTGGGTGATCTCCCACCCGGAGTTAGTGACCGAAGAGGAGCTACAGGACTTCGATGCAGTGTTTGCGGCCAGTGAGTTCTGGGCAGCGCCCGGAGGTGTGTCGGTCACGCCCCTGTTGCAGGCCACCGAGCCGGCGCGTTTCACTCCCGCGGCGGGTACCTACGGAAGATCGAATGTTCTGTTCGTGGGATCTACGCGTGGAGAGTTCCGCCCCGCAGTGCGCGCCGCATTGCGGTCTTCGCGCACGGAGGATCTGGAGATCTACGGAGTCGGCTGGGCCGAGTACGTGGAGCCAGACAAGATCGCCGGTGAGTTCCTACCCAATGAGGATCTCCCGGCTGCCTACGCCAGCGCTCAGATCGTGTTGAACGACCATCATCGTGAGATGGCACGCGAAGGCTTCCTGTCCAATCGATTGTTCGATGCGGTGGCCAGTGGTGCGCGGGTGCTGACAGACCGTGCCCGTGGAATCGAGGAAGTATTCGGTGATGCCGTAGTGGTCTACGAAGACGCGGACCAGCTCACGGAGTTGTTGGCGCAGCCGCTGGAGTCGGTGTTTCCCGATGAGGCGTCACGGCAGGCGGCCGCCGAGAGGCTTGCTCGTGATCACTCCTTCGATGCTCGTGCATCGGCTCTGATCAGCAGCGCCAAGCAGTTGCGAGGTGGCGCGTGAGCCAGCCGCTGGTCAGCGTGATCTTGATCGGTTACAACGACGCCGCTCGCATCACACGCGCGCTGGAATCGATCAGGAACCAAACACTTCGTTCCATCGAGATCATCGTGGTCGACGATGCTTCTACCGATGCCACGGCGGAACTGGTGACATCGGTAGCCGAGCACGATCCACGGATCCGATTCATTCGTCGAGCCGAGAACTCCGGCGGCTGCAGCGCGCCCCGCAATGACGGTCTGGCGGTGGCGACTGCGCCGTGGGTGATGTTCTGCGACTCGGACGACGAATACGAGATGCACGCCTGCGCCAATTTGCTTCGGGCTGCAAGGCAGTGGGATGCAGATGTGGTGTGCGGTATGGCGGTACGGCACGACGTAGGAAGGAATCGCGATAAGCACTGGCGCGCCGATCGGCATGAGCGCGACCGAATGGTCGACTCGTTGGAAAGTGAGCCGGATCTGCTCTACGACACCATCAGTGTGAACAAGATTTACCGCCGTGCGTTCCTTGCCGAGAATGACATCGAGTTCCCTCCCGGTTTGCTGTTCGAGGATCAAGTCTTCACCCTCCGCTGTTTCCTCTCCGCTCGCCGCATCGGGATCTTGCAAGCAGTGGTCTACATCTGGAACGTTGATCGGGCTGCCGAGGAAGCGTCCATCACGCAGGGTCGGATGCAGCAGCGCAACGTGGAAGACCGCATCGAGATCAACCGTCGCATGGATGCGCTCTTGGTGGATTCCAGTGAGCCTCTGCGACTAGCCAAGGATGTGAAGTTCCTGCGCCATGAGGGGTACTTGTACCTCTCCACCATCGGCGAGCACCCGGATACGAATGCAGCGCGCGCGATCGCCGATAGTTTTCGAACCTACGTGGGGCAGATCGATCCACGTGCGTTTGATCAGATTCGCCCGGCCCTACGGGCTGCGTTCTACGGGTTGCTGACCGATGATCACGACCTTTTGCGCTCGGCGATGCGGTGGGAGCGATGGGCATCGGTAGTGGACACCCGACTCTGGAGGGAAGGTGATCGCCAGTTTTGGCGGGAGCCGGGCACCCAAGCGGTGTTGGGCGAAGCGGCGTCGTCGTGGTTGGACGTCACGCATTTGCAGCTGTGTCAGATGCCATTCTCGACGCGCCGCTACTTCCATGAATTCACGCAGCTGTCCGTCAAGGGAAGCCGTGTCATGGCAACGATCGAAACCGTGGATTTCGCCTCGGACCTCGATTCTGATGTGCTCGCGCACTTGGTGTGGACTGATCGAGTGGGGGCGGTCCTGGCGTCCCTTCCCTTGACCTGGCAGGGACAAGATGCGAGTGGACGAGTCTCGTGGCGAGGTTCCGGATCTGCGAACGTGCACATCCGTCGCGCGCTGATGCGATCGGATAAGGGGACTGTCGGAGTGCGCCTATCCCGCGGTGGAGAGGTCAACACGACTGCGGTGCGATCGGTAGGAGTGAAGGCCGAGGGAGTCTTCGTACCTGTCCCCTCGATTGCTTTCGCAGATCGACCGGCAGGCGCCGAACTGACCGCGGGCGAACGAGCGAGCGCTGGTTGGCGTCCGGCGGGCATGGCTGGAGGGCCGATTGCCTGGTCACGTCGCCTCGGGCACGCTGCGCGCCGCCGTCTTCCTGGGCCCGATCCGATCGTGACGTCCGCCCGTACTGCCCTGGTACCTGGCGACTTCGATCTTCCGACCGGACGCCCGATCGTGGCCTACCTGCCGACGGCTTCCGCGGGGGGACCGCGGCCCTGGCCACTCGACCTGACCGAATGGGATCGTCAAATGGCCGAGGAGTGCTACCTGCTCGTAGCTGGCGCGGTCGATGAGACGGTGCCCACCCGTTTGTGGGGCTCGATCCGCGATGCTCGGTCTGTGTCGCTTGGGCGAATCATGGAATCGGCCCAGATTCTGATCACCGACGATCCCGCCCTCATCGATACGCCGGGCGCCTCGCTGGTGTTCCGACCCGACGAGGGGGCGGGTCGCTATCTGCTGCCACCACTGCCTGCGGGCTATCCGGTGATCGCCACGACGCCGGCACTGGTCGACGAAGTACGCCGCGTGCTGGGGAGCCCACTGTGACCCGGGTACTGGTGTGCGCGAACAACATCGAAGAACTCGGGGGAGCTCAGCGGGTCGTGCATTTGCTTGGCGACGGGCTGCATCGTCGTGGCCACCAGGTAACTGCGATCGGGATCACCCCGTATACGCCCGCGCATTTCGCCGTGGCGGACTGCGAGCGTCGCGTGCTAATGCCTGATGTCTGGCCACGCAAGAGCCCGCAGACCGAGCGGGTCCGCGCGAACCTGCGGGCTGGCGCGGTCTCTTCGATGGCCGAGATTCTCAAATCCATCGGTGATTCACGCGGCGTGATCATCACGGCGCAGGTGTGGTCAATGGAGATACTCGCCGATGCTTTGGCTCTTGTCTCTCCTCAGGTACGGGAGAAATGGGAGGTAGTAGGCCAGTACCACGGCTCCTACGCGGCGGCGGCTAGCGGACGAGACCTAGGGCGCATCCTGCGTTCGTACCGTGATGTTTCGGTAGTCGCGGCGCTCACCACGGAGGATGCTGCAGCCTTCACCCGAGCTGGATTGAATAACGTGCGGGCGATAGCGAACCCGCTTGCCTTCTGGCCGGATTCGGTTGCATCGCATGCCGGCCAAGATCCCCCGGTGCTTACCTACTTGGGCCGACTCTCGGAAGAGAAAGGCGTCGATCTTCTGA
>CBFIHB010000101.1:0-4197 GCA_965662415.1 Actinomycetes bacterium
TCACCCCACTTCAGTGCGATGTTCGCTGCGATCGAGTTGCCACCTGGCTCGGTGATCTGCCAGTTGATCTCGAAGACCGCGGACAAGATGAGCGCGACCGCGATGGTCTCGCCGAGTGCGCGCCCAAGGCCGAGCATCGCCGCGGAGATCATGCCCGGGCGGCTGAACGGCAGCACCGCCATTCGGATCATCTCCCAGCGAGTGGCGCCGAGCGCGAGGGAAGCCTCGATGTGTCCCTTGGGCACCTGCCAGAAGACCTCACGGGAGATCGCCGAGACGGTCGGCAAGATCATCATCGCCAGCACGAAGCCAGCGATCAGAATGCTCTTCGTGTACAGGTCAAGATCGTTGCTGAAGAACGGGATCCAGCCCAGGTAGGTCGACAGCCATTGTGCGGCCGGCACGATCTCGGGCATGAAGTAGTACAAGCCCCAGAGGCCGAAGATGATCGACGGCACCGCTGCCAGCAGATCGACGATGAACCCGAGCGTGCGGGCGACCCGGCGTGGTGCGTAGAACGTGATGAATAGCGCCGTTCCTATTCCGATCGGTACAGCAAGAACCATCGCGATCAACGATGTCCACAACGTGCCGAAGATCAACACGGCGATTCCCCACTGCGGGGGATCGGCATCGGGCAGCCATTGCTGATTCGTCAACACATTGCCGGTGTTGTCCTGCAAGGCCGGCAGCGACTGCCATACCAAGAACGCTGCGATTGCCGCGAGCACAGCGAGCACCGTCAGGCCGGCACCGGTCGTGACGAATCGGAAGTTGCGATCGCCGGCGCGTACAGAGGAACCGGTGATCCGCGGGGGCGTTAGCAGGCTCACTGGCCGGCTCCCTCGATCACCCGATCGACCGATCCGCGCACGGCATCGAGCAGTCCACCGGACAGCGGCACGTAGCCGATCTCACCGAGCAGGTTCTGACCGGAGTCCGATGCTGCGAAGGCGAGAAATTGCGCCACGAGTTCCGGGTTCTGACCGGCATCAAGCCCGGTGGTGCACACGATTTCGTAGGTCACGATGCTGATCGGGTAGGCGCCGGGAACCTGCGTTGTGTAATCGATGTCCAGCACGATGTCGCCGTCGTCGCCGGAAACCGACGAAGATGCCAGCGTGACCGAGGCGTTCTCTGCGGTCGGCAGCACCGGCCCGGCGCCCTGATCGATCGACACGGGCTTGGCATTGATGGCATCGAGGATGTAGGACAGTTCGACATAGCCGATCGAGTTCGGTGTCTGCGCCACGGAGGCGATCACCTGATCCGAACCCTTAGCGCCTTGACCCCCGGGTGCGGTCCATTCCTTTCCGGTGTCGTAGTCCCAGGATTCCGGCGCGGTCGCCTCGAGGTAGTCCGAGAAGTTCGCGGTGGTGCCGGAGGAATCCGAGCGGTGGAACTGTGCGATAGCGGCATCAGGTAAAGGAGCGTCAGGGTTGAGCGCGACGATCGCCGGATCGTCCCAACGAGTGATCTCGCTAGCGAAGATTCCAGCCAGCGTTGCCGGATCGAGGATGAGTTCATCGACTCCCTCGAGGTGGTACGCCACCGCGATAGCCCCGCCCACGAGCGGGATGTTGATCGCTGGGTTGTCTGCGCAGCGTTCGCGTGCGGCGGCCAGGTCTTCGTCGGTGACGGCTTTGTCTGTCCCGCCGAAAGAGGTCTGCGCTGAGACGAATGCCTCGACCCCAGCACCGGAACCCACGGGCTGATAGTCGATCGTTGATTCCGGGCACGCGGTTTGGTAGACGTTGACCCATTCGGTGATGGCGTTGGCCTGCGCGCTGGAACCAGCGGACTGGATCTTGCCGTCGACGCATTCGATGTCACCAGCCGCGAGCGCCGTCTCGGCCGCCGGGACTGCGGGATTGACCGTGTTGGACCCCCCACAGGCCGCGAAGAGCATGGCAGTCGCGCCCAGCACCGCGGCAACGTGTGGTGCTCGCGGACGAGCGGTGGGGGCCTGGCGTGCGATCGGCACCGGACTCCTAGGGAAACGTCGTAACGTCGTGGCGATCGCCGGGGGGAAGGCCGGCATGCGGGATATCCGCGGACGTCAAAGTAGGGACCTTGAGTGAAGCACACCCGACGCATAGATGAACGAAAAGTGAACAACACTTCCCACAATCGTCACAAGACAGCAATGGCGCCCGGATCCGCGACGATTCGTTCACTTTACGTCCACTTCTGGCCTGCACCCAGCGCCTCGCACGGGACGGTCAGCGGGCGGTCACCTGCGTGATGTGGGCACCCCCTCTAGCGTCGTCGTTGTCCACCCGGCACTATGGAGACTCAACGAACGGGAACGGAGCCCCCATGAAGAAGCTGCTGCTGCTCGCCATCCTCGGTGGCGTCGGATACCTCGTCTACCGCCAGTACATGGCCAGCCAGGCCGAGCAGGACCTGTGGGCTGAGGCGACGGCTGCACCCGACCTCCGCTGAGCGATCGCTTCGCCAGGCGGGCTATCCTTCGTCGTCGCAAGCCCAAGGGCTCGCACGAGTTCCATCGCTCAGGGGGCTTAGCTCAGCTGGTAGAGCGCTGCCTTTGCAAGGCAGAAGTCAGGGGTTCGAGTCCCCTAGCCTCCACTGTGGGTTTCGCGGGAATCTTGGCAAACCCGCGCTCAGGTGCATGAACCTGATCTGACAGGATCGACCCATGGCTACCACCGCGACGATTAAGACGAACCTTGGCGACATCAACGTCAACCTGTTCCCGGATCACGCTCCCAAGACCGTGCGTAACTTCACCGGCCTGGCGGAGGGCACCCAAGAGTGGACTGATCCGAAGGTGAAGGCCAAGTCGACGGCGCCGCTGTACAACGGCACGATCTTCCACCGGGTTATCCCGGGTTTCATGATCCAAGGCGGTGACCCCCTGGGAACCGGCACCGGCGGCCCGGGTTACCGGTTCGACGACGAACCCCACCCCGAGCTCACCTTCGATAAGCCGTACCTGCTCGCGATGGCGAACGCCGGGCCGAATACCAACGGCTCACAGTTTTTCATCACCGTCGCACCGACCACCTGGCTGAACTTCAAGCACACGATCTTCGGCGAGGTTGCTGATCAGCCTTCGCGTGATGTTGTCGACGCGATCGCTGCCGTGGAGACCGGTGGGCAGGATCGCCCTAAGCAGGACGTGGTGATCGAATCGATCACCATCACCCGTGACTGAACAACCTTCCCCCGATCGGCCCGCACCGCGGGCACCGCGCTGCTATCGCCACCAGGACGTCGAGACCTGGATTCGGTGTTCGCGCTGCGACAAGGCGATCTGCACGCAATGCATGATCGAGGCTCCTGTGGGCTATCGCTGCCCGGATTGCATGCAAGCCGAGCGACCAGTGCAACCGACCACCGTGGCCGGTGCCACGATGATCATGAAGCCGTACGTCACGTACACGCTGATCGTGATCAATGTGATCGTGTTCGCGCTGCAGTACTCCGCAGGCATCAATGCGGTGGCCGAGGAATTCGGTATGTGGCCGGTCGGGATCGCGATCGGTGGCGAGTGGTACCGACTCATCACCAGTGCGTTCCTGCACGGCTCGTTCCTGCATATCGCCTTCAACATGTACGTGCTGTTCGCTTTGGGACCGACACTCGAGAGAATCCTCGGCCACGGGCGTTTCATCGTGCTTTACCTCGCGGCAGCGCTCGGTGGCGCCGTAGCGTCGTACTACTTCTCCGACATCCGCACTGTGTCCGTCGGTGCGAGTGGCGCAATCTTCGGTCTGATGGGTGCACTAGTGGTGGCTGGACGCCGGTTGAGATACGACGTCACCCAAGTGCTGGTGCTGCTCGGTATCAACGTCGTCATCGGATTCCTGGCGCCAGGAATCGACTGGCGCGCGCACTTTGGCGGCCTCGTGGTCGGTGCTGCGGTGGCTGCTGTACTCGTGCATGCCCCCAAACGGGGACGTATCCCCATTCAAGTGCTTGGAGTGGGTGGTGTGCTGCTCATCATCACCGCGATGGCACTCCTTCGAACCTCACAGATCCAACAACTCGTTGCGCCCTTGGGTGTCATCACCACGTAAGTGCGCGTAGCGTTGCCACGGAAGGGAGCTTTCATGAACGAGGCCGTGATCATCGAAGCCGTGCGCACACCAGTGGGTATCGGAAAGCCCGGCAAGGGTGCCCTGTCCGGTATCCACCCGGTCGACCTCTCTGCGATAGCTATCGATTCACTTG
>CBFIHB010000102.1:0-4038 GCA_965662415.1 Actinomycetes bacterium
AGGAAGAGCGCCCCACGGTGGTCGCAGGTGAGACCGATGCCGCCGGAATCGACGGCGCCGACCCCGAGGGTGCCCCCGCGGTCGAGCCCGAGCCGTGCGAAACCACGTTGGTTGCCCCCGCCGAGGTGCTGCCGCGACCGGACAGCGTGGTGGTCAACGTTTTCAATTCCACCAACCGTGGGGGTCTCGCGGGCACTACCGCTCAGGAACTGAGCCTGCGTGGCTTTCGCATCAACAAGGTCGAAAACGATCCACTCGGTGTCTCGCTTCGCGGAGTGGGGGAGATCCGCTACGGCGTGAACGGCGCGGACAACGCACGGTTATTGCAGTTCTTCTTCCCCGAAGCGGTGCTAGTGGAAGACGATCGAAGCGGACCGCGCGTGGACATCTCCTTAGGCCGAGGCTTCGAAGCGCTCGAGGACGAAGGGGTGGTCGCCGCGTCCTTGGCTTCGCCTTCACCTTCGCTATCGGGCCCGGGCTGCCCGGTCGATTAGCACGTGCACCGCCTGGCCGAAGGGCGCGAAGGCGGGGTTTGTTGTCTGGCCCGCGCGATAGCGCGCCCAGATTTGCTGCAAGATCACCGCGAGCCGGAAGAGGCCGTACACCTCATAGAAGCGCCAGTCGACACCTGCGAATCCCATCTGCTCGCAATAGCGATCGACGATCTCGTCGCGCGAGGGCATACCCGGTAAGTCGCTTGGTTGGCGCTTGAGCGCAGCGAACGCCGGATCGACGGAAGCGTCATTGCGGTCGATCCAGTAGGCCAGCGCAGCTCCAACATCCATGAGTGGATCGCCGATCGTGGCCATCTCCCAGTCCAGGACCCCGATGATGGACGGCGACGACGCTTCGCCTTTCACGATCCCATCGAAGACCATGTTGTCCAGGCGCCAATCGCCGTGGATAACGCAGGCACCGACATCGTCGGGTTGGTTCGACGCCAGCCACGCCATGACGGACTCGCCGTCCGGGACGTCGTCGGTGAGAGCCCGCCGATAGCGGTCCGACCAGCCCTCGATCTGTCGCCGCACATAGCCCGGTCCCTTGCCCCAGTCGGCTAGGTCGGCCCGATCCACATCGACTTGGTGCAGTTGTACCCAGCGATCGACGTACGCATCGCCCACAAGATTGGCTGCGGCGCTGTCCAGTAGATCCGCGTTGTCCGGGCGCAGGATGACTCCGTCGAGGTACTCCATCACATAGAAGGGAGTGCCGATCACGGTTTCGTCCTGGCAGTACGCGAAAACCTCGGGGACCGCAGGGAATTGATCGCGGATGTGGGTGATGACGTGCACTTCCCGACCCATGTCATGTGCGGACTTGGCCTTGGTGCCGCGCGGTGGGCGGCGAAGCACGAGATCTCGGCCGGGATAGTGCAGGAGATAGGTGAGGTTCGAGGCGCCCTTGGAGAACTGCTCGACCTCCGGCTGGGCATCGGGTAGGCCCGCAATGTGGTCTCGTAGCCACGCATCCATCGAGACGACATCGAAGGCGTCCTCGTCTCGAACGCTGTTGCGATCAGCCACAGCTCAGCGTCGCAGTTCAACCCGGGCGATGTCGCGCAGGTGCACCTCGTCCGGTCCATCGGCCAAGCGCAGCGAGCGGGCGCCTGCGTACATCGCGGCAAGTGGGGTGTCATCGCTCACCCCGGCGCCTCCGTGAACCTGTATGGCTCTGTCCACCACATCGCAGGCAACTCGAGGGGCGACCACCTTGATCGCGGCGATCTCGGTACGCGCTCCCTTGGCCCCCACTTCGTCGATGAGCGCCGCGGCCTTCAATGTGAGCAGCCTGGCTTGTTCGATCTCGATGCGCGACAGCGCGATAGCTTCGCGCACCACACCTTGTTCCGCGAGTGGCTTGCCGAACGCAACGCGCTCCTTCGCACGCGCAACCATCAAATCCAGCGCGCGCTCGGCCAGCCCGATCATCCGCATACAGTGGTGGATACGGCCTGGCCCCAACCGAGCTTGGGCGATTGCGAACCCCGCACCCTCGTCGCCGACTAGATTCGCCGCGGGCACACGGACATCGCGGAATTCGATTTCGCCGTGCCCATGTTGATCGTGATAGCCGAAGACCGGTAGCGATCGATGCACGATCACTCCAGGGGTATCCATCGGAACCAGCACCATCGACTGTTGACGGTGGGTTTCCGCGCTCGGATCGGTCTTGCCCATCACGATCAAGATTTCGCAGCGCGGATCCATCGCCCCGGTGGTCCACCACTTGCGGCCGTTGATCACGTAGGAATCGCCGTCGCGCTCAATGCGTGTGCCGATGTTGGTGGCATCAGAGGAAGCGACATCGGGTTCGGTCATCGAAAACCCGGAACGGATCCGGCCATCGAGTAGCGGCTGCAACCAGCGTTGCTGTTGTTCGACGGTCCCGAACATGTGCAGAACTTCCATGTTTCCGGTGTCCGGCGCCGAGCAGTTGAAGGCCTCGGGAGCGATCTCCACCGACCGTCCGGTCCATTCGGCCACGTGCGCGTAGTCGAGAACCGATAGCCCGTGCGCTGGATCAGTGGAATCGGGTAGGAAGAGGTTCCACAGTCCGCGCTCGCGCGCCGCTGCTTTCAGTTCCTCGACGATGGGCGGAAGGTCGTGCAGGCGACCTTCTGCAGCCAACTGCTTACGCTGATCGGCGTAGACCGGTTCTGCTGGGTATACGAACTCGTCGAGGAATTCCTTGGTCTTGGCGACGTATTCCCGCGCGCGTTCGCTGGGCCCTAGATCCATGCCGATCACTCTCGCACGGGTGAGTCATCGATCCCAGTGCCGGGACTACTACCCGATTCAGCGGTTCTTGTTTCATCGTTCTCGCGCAACTCTTCGATCAACTCATAACGCTTTCCGTACGTGTCGAGCATCGCGAACAGCATCGCTGTGACTGGGATAGCGAGGAACGCCCCGGCCACTCCGAAGAGCGAAGCACCGAGGAGAACGGAACCGAAGGCAACAGCGGGATTGACGTTGACCGCCTTGGCGCTGATCCGCGGCTCGATCAACAGGTTCTCGACCTGTTGATACAAGATCGCCCACACCAACGCCAAGATCCCTACTACCGGTCGATCACTAAGCAGGCCGACGAGCACTGGCAGCGCAATGGAGATGTAGGTGCCGATTGTGGGCACGAACTGCGCGACGATGCCGGTCCACAACGCCAACGGCAACCAGTACGGCATGTCGATCAACAGGAACACGATGCCGGTAAAGAACGAGTTGATAGACGCCAAAATGATTCGGGCTCCGATGTACCCGCCGGTCTTTTGCGACGTCAGCTTCCAGGCCGTCATCACGAATTCCTGCGCCCGCTCCGGGAATAGCCCCGCGACCCAGCGCTGGAACTGGGGCAGTTGTGCGGAGAAGTAGAACAGGAAAAGACCGAACGTGAAGATGCTGAAGACGCTTCCGACCAGCGACGTTACGAAGCTCAGGACGCCCAGCGCGATCTCACCGGCATACAGCGCCAGGTCGGCTGTCTCGATCTCGAACATGGCGAGGATGTCCCCAAATTCGTAGTCCGTGCCAAGGCGTTCGTTCGCCCGTCGGAGGGCCTCGGAAATGACGTCAGGGACCGCCCGCGCCAATTCCACCAATTGATCGACGAGCAGATTGCCGAAGGCCAGTAGGAAGAAGGCGGCGAACAAGATGAAAGAGACCATCACCAACAACGTGGCGGGCCCGCGCTTCATGAAACGAGACAGCCAGGCGACCACCGGGGCCATGGCGATCGCGGCGAACCACGCCATGATGACGATGAAGAGGACGCTTCCGCCTTCGCGCAGAAGGAACTGCACGAACAACGCCAGCGCGATCAGCGCCAAGATCACCAGCCCGATGCGCCATACGTTCCTCGGGCTGAATCGGACTTCCCGGATGCTCAGCGGAGTGGACTGCTCGTCTGCCATGGGGGAATCCAACCGTATGGACGTAACCCTTGCGGTGCGAGTGGGGAATATGGCGGTGGCGGTGGGACCCGTCACGGACGAACGAGTCGTCCGTTCCTCCCAAATCCCGCAAGACTTATGGCGGT
>CBFIHB010000103.1:0-4002 GCA_965662415.1 Actinomycetes bacterium
CAGGGCCCGGGGCGGGACGACGAGTCCTGGTGATCGGGGATTCCCTGACACGCAACGCCCGTTCACCGCTGACCAGGAAGTTGCGCAAGAGCGGTTGGACACCCACCGTGCGCTGCTTCGGGGGCAAGCGGTTGGACTGGGCGATTGCGCAGGCGAAACGCGCTCAGGAAATCGACCAACTTCCCGACACGGTCGTGATTGCAGTCGGGACTAATGACATGCGGTGGATCGACCGCGGCACCACGAAGGCGCGGATGCGACAGCTGCTCGATGTGCTCGGTGAAGAGCGAACGGTGCTGTGGGTGGATACCTACGCAAGTGGCGGTGACCGTTTTACGCGTAGCAAGGAAAAGTGGTTCAACCGACAGGTGAAGCGTCTCGCGCGCGCCAACGACAACGTGTTTCGGGTCGTGTGGGGCCCGTACGCCCGCAAGCAAGGGGTCCGATTTGCCGATGCGCTGCACTACGACACCGCAGGCGAGCGTGAGTGGGCTGACCGGGTCGTGCAGGTGCTTAATTCTCGGGCGGGCTAGCCGCGGCCTTCTTGCGCCCGTTCATCATCGACTTGGTCAGTTCCAGGCCCCGCTTCCCGCCATCCTTCACTCGGTGCAGCAGCGTCTCGGCCCAGACGAATTCGGTAGCCAAGATAGCTAGACCGAGGATGATGAAGGCGATCCCCGGGCCGGGGAGCACGAGCAGGACGATGCCGATCGCAATGAACGTACCGCCGATCAATGCCACGGTCAGCCAGCGCAGCGGATGCGGGAGGCGGCGCCAGGGGGCTCGAGCGGCGAACCGGGCGAACCCGCTCGGCGCTGGGTCGGTGGTCATCTGTCCACTATGGGCATGTCCCGGTCACTGCGCAATCCGGCTTGGTCATCGGTAGGGCACCCCGGCGACTCGCCGTGACGCGCCGACGGCAAAGCCCTTGCGCGAACACCGAGCGGGCCCTATGGTTCTACCCCTAGATGTAGTGCTCACACCGATGTGATTCCTCCACAGGTAGTGGTACTGCACACACAGGTCGTCCACAGGTGATCCCCAAGATCTCCCACAGACGGCACAACCAGCGGTTCAGGTGTGACCTGAGTGACGAAAGGGAAGGGAGGGTCTCATGAGGTGTCCGTTTTGCCGCGATGAGGACTCCCGAGTCGTGGACTCCCGGACCGTCGATGAGGGCAACGCCATCCGCCGGCGTCGGGAGTGCTCCGCCTGTGGGCGGCGCTTCACCACCGCCGAGACCACGCACCTGAGCGTCATCAAGCGTTCGGGTGTGGCCGAGCCCTTCACCCGCGGCAAGGTGATCTCCGGCGTGCGCAAGGCCTGCCAGGGGCGACCAGTCGATGAGGACCAACTCGCGATCTTGGCTGCCGCTGTCGAGGACGCCCTGCGTGCCACCGGTAACGCGGAGATCCCCGCCGAGGAGGTAGGTCTGGCGATCCTGGGACCGTTGCGTGAACTCGACGAGGTCGCGTTCTTGCGTTTCGCCTCGGTCTACCGATCCTTCGACTCACTGGAGGACTTCGAAGCGGAGATCGCATTGCTGCGGGCCGAAGGCGATGCCACCGCGAGCGAACCCACTGTCAGACCGACCCCACAGACTTCGGCTACTTAGCCGGAACTTCCCATAACCCAACCGATCAGCGCTCACGAGAAGGAAGGCACGACTCATGTCACCCACGTCCCAGATGGCGACCGCTACCACGCAATCTTCGGAGTTCGTGCACAACACTCTGCACGGCCCTGGCCTGCAGATCGAGCGGCTGTTCACCACGCCGGGAGTTCACCCCTATGACGACGTCACCTGGGAGCGTCGGGACGTGGTCCAGAACAACTGGAAAACCGGCGAGGTCGTCTTCGAGCAGCGGGGAGCGGAGTTCCCGGACTTCTGGAGTGTCAACGCCTCGACCATCGTCACCACCAAGTACTTCCGTGGCGCTGTCGGCACTGATTCCCGCGAGTGGAGCTTGAAGCAGCTGATCGACCGAGTGGTGCTCAGCTATGTTCGGGCGGGTAAGGAACACGGCTACTTCCGCACCGATGAGGACGCCGAGATCTTCGAGCACGAGCTCACCTACATGCTCTTGCACCAGTACTTCGCCTTCAACTCCCCGGTGTGGTTCAACGTCGGCACCACCGCCCCGCAACAGGTCAGCGCCTGCTTCATCCTGTCCGTCGAGGACACCATGGAGTCGATTCTGAATTGGTACAAGGAAGAAGGCTTCATCTTCAAGGGCGGATCAGGCGCCGGATTGAACCTCTCGCGCATTCGCTCCAGTAAGGAACTGCTGCGTTCCTCCGGTGGCACTGCCTCGGGACCGGTCTCCTTCATGCGTGGCGCAGACGCATCCGCCGGCACCATCAAGTCCGGCGGCGCCACTCGACGCGCAGCCAAGATGGTCGTGCTCGATGTCGATCACCCGGATATCGAGGAGTTCATCGAGACCAAGGTCCGCGAGGAAGACAAGATTCGCGTGCTCCGCGATGCCGGGTATGACATGGACCTCGGCGGTCAGGACATCACCTCGGTGCAGTATCAGAACGCCAACAACTCGGTACGGGTGTCCGATGAGTTCATGCGCGCGGTCGAGGGTGATGAGGACTTCGGTCTGAAGGCCCGAACCGATGGTGAGGTCGTCGAGACCGTAAGCGCCAAGCGACTATTCCGCACGATGGCCGAAGCCGCGTGGGCGTGTGCCGATCCGGGCATCCAGTACGACGACACCATCAACGATTGGCACACCAACCCCGAGACCGGCCGCATCAACGCATCGAACCCATGCTCGGAGTACATGAGCTTGGATAACTCCTCGTGCAACCTGGCGAGCTTGAACTTGATGAAGTTCTTGAAGGACGACGACACTTTCGATGCCGAGACCTTCGCCAAGAGCGTCGAGTTCGTGATCACCGCGATGGACATCTCCATCTCCTTCGCGGACTTCCCGACCACTGCGATCGGTGACACCACTCGCCGCTACCGCCAACTCGGCATCGGCTACGCCAACCTCGGCGCTCTGCTGATGGCTACCGGCCTGCCGTACGACTCCGATGCTGGTCGGGCGTTCGCCGGGGCCATCACCTCGCTGATGACCGGAACGGCCTACAAGCGCAGCGCCGAGCTAGCCGGCGTTGTCGGCCCCTACGACGGCTATGCCCGCAACGAGGACGCCCATAAGCGAGTGATGCGCAAGCACGCTGCCGCCAACGACAACGTGCGCGGCGTTTCCAGCCTCGATGGCGATGTGCTCAAGTTGGCCGTCAAGACCTGGGAAGAATGCCTGACAACCGGGGAGAAGAACGGCTGGCGCAATGCGCAGGCTTCGGTCCTGGCACCCACCGGCACGATCGGCTTCATGATGGATTGCGACACCACCGGTATCGAGCCGGACTTCTCGCTGGTGAAGTTCAAGAAACTCGTGGGTGGCGGCTCGATGCAGATCGTCAACCAGACGATCCCGCGGGCACTGCGCAAGCTCGGCTACACCGAGGAGACCATCGAGGCGATCGTGGAGTACATCTCCGAGAACGGTCATGTGGTCGATGCCCCCGGTCTCAAGACTGAGCACTACGCCATATTCGACACCGCCATGGGTGCGCGTTCCATCTCCCCGATGGGTCACGTCCGGATGATGGCGGCCTGCCAGCCGTTCTTGTCCGGTGCGATCTCCAAGACGGTCAACATGCCCGAATCGGCCACCGTCGAAGAGGTCGAGGAGATCTACTACGAAGGTTGGAAGCAAGGACTGAAGGCCCTCGCGATCTACCGGGACAACTGCAAGGTGGGTCAGCCGTTGTCGGACGGCAAGGCCGCCAAGGTCGATGCCGAGGTGGAGGCCGCGATCGAAGGCATCGGGCAACCGATCCGCCGCCGTCTACCGAAGTCCCGTCCGAGCCGCACCACCAGCTTCTCTGTCGCCGGTGCGGAGGGTTACCTCACCGCAGGCAGTTACGAAGATGGCGAGCTCGGCGAGGTATTCCTCAAGCTCGGCAAGCAGGGCTCAA
>CBFIHB010000104.1:0-3972 GCA_965662415.1 Actinomycetes bacterium
TAACCGCGCTCGGCGGCCTGGTAGGGATTAGCTAGGTGTTCGGTGTACTCGTCGATCAATTCGGTGCGCCTAGTGTCCGGGTCATCGGATCCGGCTAGTTCCTTGCGATACAAGATGTTGACCGCGCCTTGCGCGCCCATCACCGCGATCTCGGCGGTGGGCCAGGCGAGGTTGATGTCCGCACCGAGATGCTTGGAGCCCATGACCACGTAGGCGCCGCCGTAGGCCTTGCGGGTGACGACGGTGAGGAGTGGGACTGTCGCCTCGGCGTAGGCGTAGATGAGTTTCGCGCCACGCCGGATGATGCCGTTGTATTCCTGCTCGGTGCCGGGAAGGAAGCCCGGGACGTCCACGAAAGTGATGACGGGGACGTTGAAGGCATCGCAGGTGCGCACGAAGCGGGCCGCCTTTTCCGAGGCATCGATATCCAACGTTCCGGCGAACTGCATCGGCTGGTTGGCGACGATGCCCACCGCGTGGCCTTCGATTCGCCCGAACCCGGTGATCATGTTCGGTGAGAACAAGGGCTGGGTTTCCAGGAATTCGTCGTCGTCGAGGATCGTTTCGATGACCCTGTGCATGTCGTACGGCTGATTCGGCGAGTCAGGGATGATCGAGTCGAGTTCGTAGTCCTCGTCGGTGAACTCCATGTGCACTTCGGTGGGTAGCACCGGAGGATCGGAGAGGTTGTTGCTCGGCAGATAGCTCAAGAGCGCACGTACGTAGTCCAGGCCGTCGTTCTCGTCGGTTGCCATGTAGTGCGCCACACCCGAGGTGCTGTTGTGGGTGCGCGCGCCACCGAGGTCCTCGAAGGTGACGTCTTCCCCGGTCACGGTCTTGATGACGTCCGGCCCGGTGATGAACATGTGCGAGGTCTGATCGATCATCACCGTGAAATCGGTGATGGCCGGGGAGTAGACGGCACCGCCGGCGCACGGTCCCATGATCACCGAGATCTGCGGGACCACACCCGATGCCTGCACGTTGCGTTTGAAGATCTCTCCGTAGAGACCAAGTGACACGACGCCTTCTTGAATGCGGGCACCGCCGGAATCGTTGAGCCCAATCACCGGGCAGCCGGTCTTCATTGCCAGATCCATGATCTTGACGACCTTCTCACCGAACACCTCGCCGAGCGATCCACCGAAGGTCGTGAAGTCCTGGGAGAAGATGCACACAGGCCGACCGTCGACCGTTGCGTAGCCGGTCACCACACCATCGCCGAACGGCCGGTTCTTCTCCAGGCCGAAGTTGTGGGAGCGGTGGCGGACCAGGCCGTCGATCTGCTGGAACGAATCGGGGTCGACGAACGCCTCGATGCGCTCCAGCGCGGTCATCTTGCCCTTGGCGTGCTGCTTGTCGATCGCTTCTTGGCGCCGGCCCGCGGCATCGGCTCGACGTGCCTTCAAGATGCCGGCTTTACCGGCGGTGGTGCGCCGCTCCGGACCCTGCGGCTCGACTGGATCGGTGGGCTTGTGGTTGTCGCTCGCCTCGGCGCTCATGAAGGCCATCCCTCCTACGGGGTCGGTGCTGCGTACCTTAGCCACGTGCAGGACACCTCTCGCATCGATCCGGTGCGGGTGCATGAGTTACTCAGCGCCCGCGATTGCCGTTGGCCAGCACCCACGTACCTTTCTACGACCGGTTCGACGAACGCTGATGCCGCCGAGCTTGTGTTGCAGGGGGCGCCCGATGGCTCGTGCGTGGTGGCAGGTGAACAGACCGCGGGCCGGGGAAGGCACGGGCGGCGCTGGGTGAGCGACCCGGGAGCTGGCCTGTGGTCGAGCACCGTGCTGCGGGACGTATCGGAACCGACTCTGGTGCCGATGATCGCGGCCTTGGCAGTCGTGGACGTGGCACGCCAGTTGTCTGGTGTAGCGCTGCACGTTAAGTGGCCCAACGACATCCTCGCGGGGGACGGGCGAAAGATCGCCGGCATTCTTGCCGAAGTGGTCGGGAATGCCGTAGTGATTGGCATTGGCATCAATGTCGACTACTCCCTCGATGACCTGCCCGACACCGCGGCCACATCGTGGTTCTTGGAGACGGCAGCGCACCCGGATCGCAACGAACTCCTAGCTGGCCTCCTCATCGGGTTATTCGAGCGGAGTCGAGCCAGTCAGACGGAAATACTGGCCGATTACCGGACCGCGTGTTTGACGTTGGGTGCGCAGGTCCGGGTGGTCTTGCCCGGTGGCGAGGAGTTCACCGGCGTGGGGCACGACGTGGACGAATCAGGACACTTGATCGTGCGCAGTGGGCAAAGCCTGCGAACTGTCGTCGCTGGGGATGTCATCCATGCCACGATTACCCGGTGAGCTACCCAACCAAGCTGCTGGCACCCGGTGAATTAATCGCTTTCGAATTCAAACCGCATTGGCGCGCGTTGATCTGGCCGGCGCTCGTGCTGATCATCGAGGTGTTCATCGGCACCTGGCTGTACTTCTCGGTAGCGAACTGGAGCATCGGATCGTGGTCGCTGGCCTGGCTGCAGTGGCCGATCCTGATCGCCTTGGTTGCGATCGCGATTTGGCGAGTGATCTTGCCCTTCGCCCGCTGGGTGACCACCCAGTACGTCTTCACCACCCGGCGGATCATCATTCGGCGCGGACTGCTCACCAAACAGGGCCGGGACATGCCCCTGGCGAAGGTCAACAACGTCTCGTTCAACGTCAGCATCGTCGGCCGCATCTTGAACTATGGAACGCTGGAGATCGAATCGGCCAGCGATGATGGCGACATGTACATCCAGGATGTGCCGAACGTCGAGGAGATCCAGCGCCTGGTGTACGAGTTGCACGAACTCGATGATTCGCGTCGGCGTTCAGGGGACGGTGCGCAGGATCAACTGCCTGCGATGGACTAGATCGGCGTAGACGAGTCTCGCTCGAAGAGTTCCTGGTCGGCTGGATCATCTCGGTACTCAGCAGGTAGTGCCGGGAAGACCCACTTTCGGTAGGACCAGAAACGGAACAAGGTGCCCAGGCCCAGGCCGATCACATTGGCGCTGATGTTGTCCGCCAGTGCCGAGGTGAAGCCCAGTACGTAGTGGCTGAACCACAGGCAGCCCACCGCGATGAGCATCGCCACCCCGTTAAGGCCGAAGAACATCAGGTATTCCTTGCCCATATGGGTGCGGCCGCGATGCCGGAAAGTCCAGTAGCGGTTGCCGGCATAGGCGACGGTGGTGGCGACCGAGACGCTGATGACCTTCGCCGTCAACGGCTTGTCGTACAGCGGACCCTCGCCACCTGCGAAACGCAGGATGTTGAACAACCCGATATCTACGACGAGCGCAGAGAGGCCGACTATTCCGAACTTGGCGATCTCCCGGTACAGATCACCGAGGGTGGTCTGGAGATACCGATAGCCGCGCACGAGTAATTGCGGCCCGGGCATCGGCGCAGTCTAGCCAGCGGTGGCTAGGTTGGTGGCGTGAGTAAGCAAGTGCGATCTTCCCGAGATCGACCCCGCGTTGGCATGGTTGGTGGGGGTCAACTTGCTCGGATGAGCGCTGCGCCGGCAGCCGCACTGGGTATCGACTTCCGGGTGCTTGCCTCTTCACGGGAGGAGTCGGCCGCGCAGGTGGTCGCCGACGTCGCTATCGGGGCGCACGACGACGAACGCGCGGTGTTGGCATTCGCGGACGGGTGTGACGTTGTCACCTTCGATCACGAACATGTGCCCCCGCCCCTCTTGGAAAAGCTCGAGGCTCGCGGGGTGGCGGTGCGCCCGGGACCGCATGCGCTCATTAACGCCCAGGACAAAGCCGTGATGCGAAGGACGCTCGAGGGTGCGGGTGCGCCGGTACCGCGCTGGCGGGTGGTCGAATCACCGGGTGAAGCGGGGGAGTTCGCAGAGCTGGTGGGCTTCCCATTCATCCTCAAGACCAGCCGCGGCGGGTACGACGGCAAGGGTGTGTGGCGGATCGAGGATCGCGAGCAACTCGCCGGCGTGCTGTCAGGTGAGTTG
>CBFIHB010000105.1:0-3961 GCA_965662415.1 Actinomycetes bacterium
CTACCAAGCAGGAAGTGTCGCCTTGTGTATGCCGCAACCGCAGGCGGAGCGTTTGGTGCCAGCAGGAACCCTTCCAAAAGTGGGGCTTACCTGGGAACCGGTAATTGCCGTGACCTTGGTCTTCGATCAAAAGGAATGGATCGAGATCGATGGGGTCTTCGTCAACGACGATCCTGTAGTCACGTGGATCGCCGATGACGGAAGCCGTCGGGGGGATGATGCGCCGGTTCTGGTGGCGCATGTGAATCCGGTCTTCGCCGCAGGACACCTGGAGGATCCCAGTGGAGTCCTACCGCAGACGATCGCGGCCGTACGACGGGTCCTGCAGATCGAGCCCCTGCCTTCGTGGACCTGGGCGCATCGATGGTCACTCGCCAAGCCCCTCGCCGCGCTCGACGAAGCATGCTGGATCCATGAGGCGCTGCCTCTTGGACTCGCTGGCGATGCCTGGGCGGGTGGGCCTCGTGTAGAAGCGGCCTGGCTGTCTGGGCGGGCGCTCGGCGCCGCACTCGCTGATACGTGATGGAAATAGACATCCGCTAGCCTCTCCGCTCGTGCCAGCGATCGTGCTCGTCGGTGCCCAATGGGGGGACGAGGGCAAAGGGAAAGCGACCGACCTGCTCGGCGGTCGCGTGGACTACGTCGTTCGTTACCAGGGTGGCAACAATGCCGGGCACACCGTTGTCATCGGTGACCGCAAGTTCGCGCTCCACCTACTGCCCAGCGGCATCCTCACTCCCGAAGTCACGCCCGTAATCGGCAACGGCGTAGTGGTTGATCCTGCGGTCCTGCTCGAGGAGATCGACGGTCTTCAGCGGCAGGGCGTGGACACTTCCAAGCTCATCCTCAGTGCTAACGCGCACCTGATCACGCCCTACCACGTCACGTTGGACAAAGTGACCGAGCGTTTCCTGGGCAAGAGCCGCATCGGGACTACAGGCCGGGGTATCGGACCCACATACAGCGACAAGATCGCACGCATCGGCATCCGCGTCCAGGACCTTTTCGATGAATCGATCTTGCGGCAGAAGATCGAGGGTGCGCTGACGAACAAGAACCAGGTTCTCGTGAAGGTTTATAACCGACGCGCGATCGACGTGAACGCGATCGTGGACGACCTACTCCAATACGCCGAGCCGCTGGCGCCGATGGTCGCTGACACTTCGCTGCTGTTGAACAACGCGCTCGACGACGGCAAGGTGGTTCTTCTCGAAGGCGGTCAGGGAACGTTGCTCGATGTAGATCACGGCACCTACCCGTTCGTTACCTCCAGCAACCCAACCGCGGGCGGCGCGTGCACCGGCAGCGGTATCGGGCCCACCCGCATCGATCGGGTGATCGGGATCCTCAAGGCCTACACGACCCGCGTCGGTTCGGGACCGTTCCCGACCGAACTGTTCGACGACGACGGAGATCGACTCCGAACGATTGGTGGCGAGCGCGGTGTCACCACCGGGCGCGACCGACGCTGCGGCTGGTTCGATGCGCCGATCGCGCGCTTCGCCACGAGGGTGAACGGGCTCACCGACATCTTCTTGACCAAGCTCGATGTGCTGACCGGGTTCGAGCAGATCCCGGTATGCGTCGCCTACGACGTCGATGGCGAGCGGGTAGACGAACTCCCCGAGACCCAGACCGCCTTCCACCACGCGAAGCCGATCTATGAGTACCTGCCCGGATGGGACGAGGACATCTCCACGGCGCGAACGCTCGAGGACCTGCCCGCGACTGCCCGCAGTTACGTGGAGTTCCTGCAGGATGCATCGAAGTGTCGGATCAGCGCCATCGGGGTCGGTCAGGATCGCAACGCGACAATCTCGGTGCATGACCTCATCGACTAACGAGTCCTCGACCGGACTCGTTCCCGAGGCCGAATGGCCGTGGCGCGATGACCTCGTTCTTTCCTACGATGACGTAGAACTTCGTCCGAGCACTGCAGCCGATGCTGACGAACTCTTCGCGGCACTCAACTCTGATGACGTGTGGACGCACGTCAAGGGACGTCCGTCGTCGGCAGAGCAGTGGACCGAGGTGATCGATCAGGCGCGTGCGTCTGGACGGTGGATGTGGACCATCCGCCGTTGTGGTGAGGTTGTTGGGACGTCGTCGTTCTTGGATCTCTCGATAGTCGACGCTCGAGTCGAGATCGGGCACACGACCTATGCGCGCGAGGTGTGGGGTGGTCGGGTCAACCCGGCTGCCAAGCTCCTGCTGCTGAGTTGGGCCTTCGATGAGGCGCGGATGAGCCGCGTCCAGTTGAAGACAGACATCCGCAACCTGCGCAGTCAGTCGGCGATCGAACGGATAGGCGCCACCCGCGAGGGGGTGCTTCGGATGTATCAGCGACGGCAGGACGATTCGATCCGCGACACCGTCATGTATTCGGTGCTCGCCAGCGGGTGGGCAACGGTTCGGGAGGGCCTGCTCGCTCGATTGATGCCTTGATGTCCACAGGTTAGCCTTGGACGATGCGTACCACCCTCACGCTGGACGACGATCTATTCATGGCCCTGAGCGAACGTGCACGCGTGACCGGACGCTCGTTCAAAGACGTCGTGAACGAGGCAGTCAGGAAGGGGTTGGCGCCGAGTGCACCCCGCTCAGCGGTCGATCCCCCCATTGTTGACTTAGGTGGCCTGCGTATGTCGGCTGACGAGGCAGAGGCACTCGGCAAAGACGCTGAAGTGGTCAGGTTCCTGCGCGTAACCGAGCAACTCGAGCGTGACGTGAATTGATCATTCCTGACGTCAACTTGCTCATCTACGCAACCAACAGTGCCTCGCGTTTGCACGTGGACGCGCGCGATTGGTGGCGTTCAGCACTAACCGGGGATGAACTCGTGGGGATCCCGTGGACCTCGATCCTCGCCTTTCTGCGCCTGTCCACGGGCACCTCGGTCTATGAGCAGCCGCTGTCTATGGATGCGGCGGTCTCGATTGTGGAGACCTGGCTCGAGTCCCCCAATGCTTCGTTGATCAATCCCGGACAACGTCATGTTCACGCCCTTCGCGTCTTCACTCCTGCGGGATCGGGAGGCGGCATCATCAACGATGTGCATCTCGCGGCGCTTGCCTGGGAGCATGGCGGCACTATCTACTCGGTCGACCGAGACTTCTCCCGTATCCCTCAGGTCGCGTGGGTCAATCCACTCGAGGAGGCATAGGACCTCCCTCATTGTCCTGAACATTCGCACGGTTCTACGCTTCGATCACCACGGACAGTGACGAGGAGCAGGTATGTCGTATTCCCCAAATCCCGAAGAAGGCAAGCGCGTCTACGACCTCGATCGTGAGTACGTGTTCCACTCCTGGAGTGCGCAAGGTGCACTCAATCCGATGTGCATCGCCGCCACGGAGGGCTCTTACGTCTGGGACTACGACGGCAACAAGTGGTTGGACTTCTCCTCGCAGCTGGTGAACGTCAACATCGGACACCAGCACCCGAAGATCGTTGCCGCTATCCAGGAGCAAGCCGCGAAGATCGCGACCATCGCTCCTCAGCACGCGAACGACAAGCGCGGCGAAGCGGCGCAACGGATCGTCGAACTCGCGGGCCCAAATATGGCGAAGGTCTTCTTCACCAACGGTGGTGCCGATGCCGTGGAGAACGCGATCCGGATGGCGCGCCTGCACACGCACAAGCACAAGGTGCTCTCGACCTATCGCTCCTACCACGGCAACACCGGTGCGGCGATCACCGCAACCGGTGACCCGCGTCGTTGGCCCAATGAGTACGCCAGTCAGCATGTGCACTTCTTCGGACCGTATCCGTATCGCTCACCGTTCTGGTCCGATAGCCCCGAGCAGGAGACCGAGCGCGCGCTGCAGCACCTCGAGCAGGTCATCCAGTTCGAGGGCCCGAACACCGTGGGCGCGATCATCCTGGAATCCGTCGTCGGTACTGCAGGAATCCTGGTGCCACCACCCGGCTACCTCGAAGGCGTGCGTGCGCTCGCAGACAA
>CBFIHB010000106.1:0-3649 GCA_965662415.1 Actinomycetes bacterium
CCATACGAACAGGAAACCAAGCCACCTGCTACCGGGCATCGCTTCGTTGAAGACGAAGACACCGATCATGAACTGCAGAATCGGAGTTATGTACTGCAGCAATCCGAGGGTCGACAGCGGGATTCGGGTAGCGGCACCGCCGAAGGCGAGCAGGGGGAGTGCGGTAACCGGGCCTAGGAGAATGAGCAGGATGCTGATTTGCCAGCCATCTAGCACGAAGGCCGCCTGACCGCTCGACTCCCAAACCCCCATCAGCGCCAAGGCGAACGGTGCAAGGGCGGCGGTTTCGATCAGCAGGCTGTCGGTAGAACCGACATTCGCGAGTTTCTTAAGAAGTCCGTACATGCCGAAGCTGAATCCGAGCACCAGGCTGATCCAGGGCAGTTGTCCGTAGCTCACCGTCAAGATCGCCACGGCAAGGATAGCGATACCGACGGCTACCCACTGCAGTCGCCGCAGGCGCTCACGCAACAACAGAATGCCGAGCGCGACTGAGATGAGGGGATTGATGAAGTAACCAAGCGAGGCTTGGACCACCTGATCGGTGGCAATCGCGTAGACGTAGACCAGCCAATTGATGGAGATGAAGACCGCTGCGCCCAGCAAGATGAGGAGTGTTCGCCGGTTCATCGCTCGCCGCACGCTTGCCCAGTTGCGGGCGATCGAGATGACGATCACCAGGAACACCAGCGTCCAGATGATGCGGTGTGCTACGACTTCGAGTGGCGCGACCTGATCCAAAAGCGCGAAGTAGAGGGGGAACATCCCCCACAACACGAACCCGGTTATCCCGAGCAGCAGCCCCGTACGGTGTCGGGAGGCTGGATCGGTTTGTGCCGTGGTCAGTTGACGGTCCAGGTGTCGTTTCCGTGCAGCAGCACCTGCAGGTCCCCTGGTCCCTCGGCCGCGATGACGTCGGCCACCTGCTGCTGGGCCATGCGGTCGTATGCCTCGCGGTGAGTGACGTCGCGGAAGATGCCAATCGGCGTGTTGGAGAGGGTCCGGGGGTTATAGAGCCTAGAGAGACCGAAAGCCAGGCCGGGATCTTTGGCGTGCGAATCAAAGACGATTATCTGGGACTGATCGACATCGGCGATATCCATCACCTGCAGGTGACCGTCGGAATCACGGATAACGCACTTGTCGGCGTTGTTGCCGAAGATGATCGGCTCTCCGTCCACCAAACGAATCAGGTTGTCCTCACGGACGTCGTTCTCCTTGAGCGGCTCCCAAGCGCCATCGTTGAAGATGTTGCAGTTCTGGTAGATCTCGACCAGCGCCGATCCTTCATGCGCGGCAGCCGCGCGCAGCACTTCGGTCATGTGCTTACGGTCCGAGTCGATAGTCCTAGCCACGAAGGTGGCTTCGGCGCCCAGCGCCACGGACACCGGGTTGAAGGCGTAGTCCAGTGACCCCTGCGGGGTGGACTTGGTGACCTTTCCTTGTTCGGAGGTGGGGGAGTATTGACCTTTGGTGAGCCCGTAAATGCGATTGTTGAACAGCAGGATCTTCAAGTTCACGTTGCGACGCAGGGCGTGGATGAGGTGGTTGCCGCCGATACTTAGGGCATCTCCATCACCGGTGACGACCCATACCGACAAGTCCGGGCGAGTGGTGGCCAGTCCGGTGGCAATGGCCGGGGCGCGACCGTGGATGCTGTGCACACCGTAGGTGTCCATGTAATAGGGGAATCGAGACGAGCAGCCGATCCCTGAGACGAAGACGATGTTCTCGCGCTTGAGGCCGAGTTCTGGCATGAATCCCTGGACCGCGGCGAGGATTGCGTAGTCACCGCAGCCCGGGCACCAGCGCACCTCCTGGTCGGTCTTGAAGTCCTTGGCCTTCAACTCGACATCGGACTTGGGGACGAGGGACAGAGCGGGGAACGCGTCCGTGCTCATTGCTCACCTTCCATCTGTTGATTCAGTTCGGTGATGACGTCGAGGAGTTCAGAAGACTTGAACGGCAGACCGCGAACCTGGTTGTAGCCGTAGGTATCCACCAAGAAGCGCGCGCGCAGCAGCATGTTCAACTGACCGAGGTTCATCTCGGGTACCACTACCCGCTCGTAGGACTTCAGGACCTCACCTAGGTTGCGGGGGAAGGGGTTCAAGTGCCGCAGATGAGCCTGGGCCACCTTGATGCCCGAGCGTCGGGCAATCTGGCAGGCGGCACCGATCGGACCGTAGGTGGACCCCCAGCCGAGCATCAGGATCCGAGCGTCGCCATCAGGATCATCGACCTCGAGATCGGGAATTGTCTCGGCAATGGCGTCGACCTTCGCTTGGCGCAGCCGCACCATGTGATCGTGGTTTTCGGGATCGTAGGAGATGTTGCCCGTGCCGTCGGCCTTCTCCAGCCCGCCGATGCGGTGTTCGAGTCCGGCCGTGCCGGGAATCGCCCAAGGCCGGGCCAGGGTCTGCGGGTCGCGCAGGTAGGGCCAGAACTCCTGCGTGCCGTCGTCGTTCGTGTGGTTGGGCGCGGTGGCGAATGCCGGGTCGATCTGCGGGAGATCTTCGATCGAAGGTATGCGCCAGGGCTCGGAGCCGTTGGCCAGGTAGCCATCGGAGAGTAGGAATACCGGGGTTCGGTAGGTAACCGCGATGCGGGCGGCTTCGAGAGTGGCATCGAAGCAGTCGGCTGGGCTTTGCGGCGCCACGATTGGCACCGGCGACTCGCCATTTCGACCGAACATCGCTTGCAGCAGGTCGGATTGCTCGGTCTTGGTGGGCAGACCGGTTGATGGGCCACCGCGCTGGACGTCGATCACGAGTAGCGGCAATTCGAGCGACACGGCAAGGCCGATGGTTTCGGACTTCAATGCGATGCCGGGTCCGGAGGTGGTGGTCACGGCGAGCGACCCGCCGTACGAAGCACCGAGGGCGGCACCGATGCCGGCGATCTCGTCCTCGGCTTGGAAGGTCATGACGCCGAACCGTTTGTGCTTGCTCAATTCGTGCAGGATGTCCGATGCCGGAGTGATGGGGTAGGAGCCGAGGAACAAGCGCAGGCCGGATTGCTGTGAGGCGGCGATGAGCCCGTAGGACAAAGCCAGGTTGCCAGTGATGTTGCGGTAGGTCCCGGCGTCCATTGCAGCCGGCTTCACCTCGTATTGGACGCTGAACTCCTCGGTGGTCTCCCCGTAGGACCACCCGGCCTCGAATGCCGCGATGTTGGCGTTCATGATCTCCGGCTTGGAGGCGAACTTCTTCCTCAAGAAGTCGATCGTGCCCTCGGTGGGGCGGTGATAGAGCCACAGCAGCAACCCGAGCGCGAACATGTTCTTCGCCCGCTCGGCTTCCTTCTTGGTGATGTCGAATTCCTTGAGTGCCTCGACGGTCATCGAGGTCAAGGCGATCGGGTGCAGGCGATAGGCCTCGAGGGAGTCGTCCTCCAGTGGGCTTCCCGCATAGCCGACCTTGTCGAGGTTGCGCTTGGTGAACTCGTCGGTGTTGACGATCAAGTCCGACCCTCGGGGCAGATCCTCGATATTGGCCTTGAGCGCCGCCGGATTCATGGCCACCAGCACGTTCGGCTGGTCACCGGGAGTAGTGATGTCGTGGTCGGCGAAGGCGAGCTGGAAGCTCGAAACCCCCGGAAGTGTCCCCGCAGGCGCGCGAATCTCGGCGGGGAAGTTCGGCAACGTGAG
>CBFIHB010000107.1:0-3642 GCA_965662415.1 Actinomycetes bacterium
TCACCGAGTCGACTTCCGATGCGTTGACGAAGGATTCGGACGTGGCCACGCCGTCTGCCTTCAGCGTGCTGCTGAAGCCAGCCAGGACGAGCAGCGCGAGAGCCGTGGCGATCCAGGTGAACTTCGGTCGCTTGCCGACCACTCCGGCGATCTTCGCCCAGATCCCGGAGAGTTTGACGTCCGGTTGGCCGAACCTAGGCACCCGAGGCCAGAACGCCCAACTGCCGGAGGGGAACCTTTCGCGGGTGAAGGGGCCCTTGCCTTTGATGCGCGCGATGCCGAACACGATCCACGCGAGGATCGTCAGGACGGCGAGTAGGCCACCGGTGGCCACGAAGGGCAGTACCGGGATGTCGACCACGAATCCGAGTGCGACTCCCACGATGGTCGGCACCAAGAAAGCAAGGATCGGCAGCACCACGCTGGGAATCGCCAGCAGTGCTGGCAGGAACGTCAGCATCACCAGGACCGCTGCGACGATGCCGATCGCCGAAACCGGACCGGTGGACTTGTTGGAGTTGAGCTCGCTGAGCAGCAGGCACATGAGGCCGATTGACGTTGTCGCGCCGGATGCCACGATCGGTTCTACTGTCCCGCGCAGTGCGCGACGGATAGCCATTGTGTGCTCATGGTGGTGGTGCAGTTCTTCTCGGTATCTGCTCACCAGGAGTAGCGAGTAGTCGGTTCCCGCACCGAAGACCAGCACCGTCAAGATGCCCTGACTTTGGCCGTTGAGCACCAGGATGTCGTTATCGGCGAGCACGTAGACGAACGCGCTTGCGGTGGATAGTGCGATGCCGGCCGCGATCAGCGGGATCAGCCACAGGAACGGGCTGCGGTACACGAAGATCAAGATCACCGCGACCACCAATGCGGTAGCGATGAGCAACGTGGTGTCGATCGCCCCGAAGACCTCGATCAGGTCGGCCAGGAAACCGCCGGGGCCGGTTACGTTGATCTGCAGATCCGGGTAATCGGCGGCGAGATCGCGGACCTGGTCGACGATCCCTAGGAAGGCGATCTCCCCGCTTTCGAGGGTTTGCGAACCGCGGTCGCCGTTGACCGGGATGTTGATCAATACGGCGCTGCCATCCGCGGAAGGAATGGGGATCAGCGGCTGGGGATCGAGGTAGGCGGAAACGACGTCACCGTCGGGCACCTGCAGCGAGGGGATCTGTTCGATGAAGGAGCCGATGGCTTGCTGGTCGGAGGCGGTGAACTGGCCGCCGTCGGGCTTGGATATGACGACCAGCAGGGGGATTGAGGTGCTATCGGCGAATTGCGCCTGCTCCTCGGACACCAGCGTGGACTCGGCGGATGCAGGCAGGAAGGCGGCGTTGTCGTTCTCTTGGACCTGGGACAGCTGCCCGGCTAGCGGTCCGGCCCAGCTCGAGATGAGCAGCCAGCCGATGGCCACGGCGATCGCCAGCCACACACCCTTACGGGCGGCGGACGTGCGATGGGTGGATGTGGGTTCAGGTGCGCTTGTGTCGGGACCCCGAGTACTCACAGGCGAATAGTTCCCGACGCTGCGTCGGAGCGCCACTCGGGGTCCGGCGTGCCCTAGCGTGCCGGCCATGGATCAGATCCGAGCGATCAAGGGGGTGCTCGCCGCCGGCTCCCTGGTGTTCGCCGTCTCTTCACTGGCGCTCCTTGTCTTCCCTGGCTGGTTCGCCGAACTGCTCGGACTGCGCTCCTCGGTTGAATTGGAGTGGGCGATCCGGATGATCGGCGCCTGCCTGGTCGCCTTGTCGGGGCAGATGTGGCTGGTACGCCGGTCCGATCGGGCCGGGATCCGCGGGGCGGCCGCGGTCATGATCGTCGGTGGCGGCCTGATGACGCTGCTCACGGTGTTCTTGCCCGCCGATGACGGCTGGACCTTGGTCCGTTGGCTATACCTGGCCTTCGGCTCGAGCTTCATGATCGCCTACGCCGGCCTGCTCTACTGGGGCCTACGCGAGACCCCCTGACGCTGCTCCCCACATTCCGGGAAAAGGCGAGGGTGGGTGGGGGTGAACGTGCGTGATCGTGCTCGCGTGAGCCGCCGTAGGCTGTGCGCTTGTGTCTGTGATCGTCCAGAAGTTCGGCGGATCCTCCGTCGCCGACGCCACCAGCGTGAAGCGGGTGGCGCGTCGCATCGTGGACACGAAGAAGGCTGGACACGACGTTGTGGTGGTCGTTTCGGCCATGGGTGACACAACTGATGACCTCCTCGACCTCGCCAAGCAGGTTTCACCGCTGCCTCCTGGGCGTGAGCTAGACATGCTGCTGACCGCCGGGGAGCGCATCTCGATGGCTGTACTAGCGATGGCGATCCACGATCTAGGTGCCGAGGCTCGCAGTTACACCGGCTCCCAGGCCGGACTGATCACCGACTCCGCACACGGCGCCGCGCGCATCATCGACGTCACCCCCGGGCGCATTACCCAAGCAATCACCGAAGGTGCGATCCCGATCGTCGCCGGCTTCCAGGGCGTGGCGCAGGACTCCAAGGACATCACCACCCTCGGCCGCGGTGGCTCGGACACCACGGCGGTAGCCCTCGCGGCCGCATTGAATGCCGATGTGTGTGAGATCTACACCGATGTCGACGGCGTCTTCAGCACCGACCCGCGCGTGGTACCTGCCGCACGGCAGGTCCCCTTCATCACCTACGAGGAGATGCTCGAACTTGCCGCGGTGGGTGCCAAGGTTTTGCATCTGCGGTGCGTGGAATACGCGCGGCGCTTCGATGTCCCGATCCACGTTCGTTCGTCTTTTTCCACCAAGGAAGGCACGTGGGTGATGTCGCCCGAGGCGATAACCCGCGCTATCGAAGAAGGAAAAGCTATGGAGCAGCCCATCATCTCCGGTGTCGCAGCAGATGTGAACGATGCCAAGGTCACCGTGGTGGGCGTTCCCGACAAGCCCGGTCAGGCCGCCGCTATCTTCCGCGCGCTCGCCGATGCGAGCATCAATGTGGACATGATCGTGCAAAACGTTTCTGCTGCGTCAACTGGTCGTACGGATGTCACATTCACTTGCCCGCAAGGATCCGTTCAGCAGGCGATGTCGGCTATCGACGCGCGACGCGACTCGATCGAATTCGAATCCCTCACCGTGGATGAACACATCGCGAAGGTTTCCCTTGTAGGCGCTGGGATGCGGTCGCACCCTGGTGTTTCCGCCGACTTCTTCAATGCCCTCGCCGAAGCAGGTATCAACGTGGAGATGATCTCGACCTCGGAAATCCGCATCTCGGTTGTCACTCGGGTTGATGATTCGAAAAAGGCGGTGCAGGCGCTGCACACCGCATTCGGCCTCGATGCCGACGGTGAAGCAGTGGTGTACGCGGGCACCGGACGATGAGCGTGAACGTCGCTGTCGTCGGTGCGACCGGCCAGGTCGGTGGCGTGATGCGCCAACTGTTGATCGATCGCGACTTTCCTGTCCAGCAAATGCGCTACATCGCCAGCGCACGATCAGCAGGAACCACGCTTCCGTGGAGGGGCGAGGACATCACGGTCGAAGACATTGCTACCGCCGATCTTTCTGGGATTGACATCGCGCTGTTCTCCGCGGGCGGCAGCACGTCAAAGGAGTGGGCACCGAAGTTCGCTGAAGCCGGCGCGATCGTTATCGACAACTCTTCGGCTTGGCGGA
>CBFIHB010000108.1:0-3606 GCA_965662415.1 Actinomycetes bacterium
CCGAGGATCGGGCCGGCGGCGAGACCGGCCGCGCCCGCCGTGGCCCACACTCCGATTGCCTTGGCTCGTTCTGAAGGTGCGAAGAGCCCGGCGATCAAGGAAAGTGCGGGGGTCAACAGCATGGCGGCGCCGATACCCATGACCACCCGGGCTCCGATCAGGAACCCCACATTCGGCGACAAGCCGGCCAGGAGTGAGCCGACGCCGAACGCGCTCAACCCTGCGAGGAAGACCCATTTGCGGCTGAAGCGCTCCCCGAGTGCTCCACCGAGCAACAGCAATCCGGCGAGGGTGATGTTGTAGGCATCCATGACCCACTGAAGGGCCGAGGTGGACGCCCCGAGTTCGGTGCCGATACTCGGGAGAGCGACGTTCGTGATCGTGATGTCCGTGGCCACGAAGAACGCGGCAACCGCGATCACGATCAGCGCAGCGCCTTTGCTGCCCCCGCCCTGCTCTCGTCCGGCAACCGCTACTTCCTTCGACGCCGAAGGGTGCGAGTGGTTGCCGAGGATGTGCATCAGCCGTCTCGTTGCGCTCGATTCACAGCACTGATTATGCCTTTCAGGGAAGCAGTTGTGATGGATGGATCAATCCCCACTCCCCACAACACCCGGCCGCTTACCGCACACTCGAGATACGCGGCAGCCCGGGCGTCGCCGCCGGCACTCATCGCGTGTTCGGCGTAGTCGAGCACTCGCACATCCACTCCATGAGTGGCCAGGGCCGCACAGAAGGCAGCGATGGGCCCGTTGCCGGTCCCCGTCAAGGAAACCTCGCGCCCCGAATCGGTCATGACGACGGACACAGTGGTGTCACCGTCGACCTCGGAGTCCTGCTGAACGGAAATGATGGAGAAGCGACCCCAGGGAGCATCCGGATTTGGTAGGTACTCGTCGGTGAAGGCCGACCACATGTCCTCGGGCGAGACTTCGCCGCCTTCGGAATCGGTCAGGTGCTGGATCACCTGGGAGAACTCGATCTGCAAGCGACGGGGTAGGTCGAGGTTGTGCTCGGTGCGCATGACGTATGCAACACCGCCCTTACCGGATTGGGAGTTGACGCGGATGACTGCCTCGTATGTGCGACCAACATCCTTCGGATCGATCGGCAGATAGGGAACTTCCCAGCGGAAGGAATCGACATCCACACCGGCGGCCTCGGCATCGGCGGCCATCGCATTGAGGCCCTTGTTGATGGCGTCCTGGTGGGATCCGGAGAACGCGGTGTAGACGAGATCGCCGCCGTAGGGATGACGTTCGTGGACCGGGATCTGGTTGCAGTACTCGACCGTGCGGCGGATGTGATCGATGTCGGAGAAGTCGATCTGCGGATCCATGCCCTGGCTGAAGACGTTCAGGCCGAGGGTTACCAGGCAGACGTTGCCGGTCCGCTCGCCGTTGCCGAACAGGCAGCCCTCAATGCGATCAGCACCGGCCATGTAGCCGAGTTCCGCGGCGGCTACGGCGGTTCCGCGATCGTTGTGCGGGTGTAGCGAGAGCACGATCGAGTCACGGCGGGCGAGATTGCGGTGCATCCACTCGATGGAATCGGCGTAGACGTTGGGCGTGGCCATCTCCACTGTGGCCGGCAGGTTCAAGATGACCTTGCGATCGGGGGTGGGTTGCCAGACGTCGGTCACGGCGTTGCAGATCTCGAGCGCGAACTCCAGTTCGGTTCCGGTGTAGGACTCGGGGGAGTACTGAAAGTAGACGTCCGTCTCGTCCTTCATCTCGTCGGCGAACTTCTGACACAGCTGCGCGCCGTGCACGGCGAGGTCGGTGATGCCGGCCTTGTCCAGGCCGAAGACCACACGGCGCTGCAATGTGGAGGTTGAGTTATAGAGGTGGACGATCGCCTGCTTGGCGCCGCGGATCGATTCGAAGGTCCGCTCGATCAAGGCCTCGCGGGACTGGGTGAGAACCTGGATGACGACATCGTCGGGAATCAGACCTTCCTCGATGATCTGCCGGACAAAATCGAAGTCGGTCTGCGAGGCCGATGGGAAGCCGACCTCGATTTCCTTGTAGCCCATGTCCACGAGCAGTTGGAACATCCGCAGTTTGCGCTGAGGGGTCATCGGATCGATCAGCGCCTGGTTGCCGTCGCGTAGATCCACGGCGCACCAGCGTGGGGCCTTCTCGATGACGGTGTTCGGCCAGGTGCGGTCGGGCAGATCAATGGGCGTGAACGGCTGATACCGAGCAAACGGCATCGCCGAGGGCTTTTGGGAGTTTCGGGTTTCGTACTCGTTCGCGGTGGTCACGTGTTGCTCCTAGTCAAAGAATCGGGCCTGGGGCCGGCCACGCAGAACCTCCGCGACGAGGAGGCCGGTTGCTAGGCCTCGCCGCGGCTGCGAAGGAGCAGGAGCGAATGCACGAGTCGAAGATTACCAGTGGGCGCCTGGAGTCCCAATGGGCGCGCGAATCGGGATTCGCGCGGCGCACTTATGGTCGGCGGACTCCTAGGGTGAAGTAGGCGATGGGGCCGATGAAGTGCACGGAGATGGCTGCGGCCCAAGCGGCCTTGGACCCGTTTACCTGTTCGCGGGGTCGGGTTGAGAGATCGGCCCAAGCGGTTGCCGCGAGTGACAGTTGTACGGATGCGGCTACCAGCAGGGCGGTCTTCTGACGATCGGTGAGGTCACTCCATCGACGCCTTCTCACGTCTAGATTCTGAACCCACATGGACGGCTGTTTCCACCCGTGATCGGTCAAGTTGTTAGTCACTAGGCTTTCGCCTCCTGGCGCGTGAACTAAACCTGGCACTCATCCCTGGCGACGGCATCGGCACCGAAGTGGTGGTCGAGGCTATGAAGGTCTTGCAGGCGGTGGCCCCCAAGGCGGGTTTCACGGTGTCTGCAACCGAATACGACCTCGGTGCCACCCGCTACAACGCCACCGGTGAGTTGCTGCCCGAATCGGTGATCGAAGAACTGCGGACCTACGACGCCATCCTGTTGGGCGCCATCGGCGATCCGTCCGTCCCGCCGGGCGTCTTGGAGCGCGGCGTTCTGCTGCCGCTTCGTTTCGTGATGGACCATCACGTGAACCTGCGTCCGGTGAAGTTGTATCCCGGCGTTCAGGGGCCACTGGCTGGCGGCAAGACGATTGACTTTGTTGTCTGCCGCGAAGGCACAGAGGGGCCCTACGTGGGAGCTGGTGGGGTGTTGCGCAAGGGAACTCCGCAGGAAGTGGCGACTGAGGAGAGCCTCAACACGGCGTTCGGTGTGGAGCGGATCGTTCGTGATGCGTTCGATCGGGCGTCGCGTCGTCGTAAACACGTGACCCTCGTCCACAAGACGAACGTGCTGACCAACGCCGGCTCCTTGTGGAAGCGGACGTTTGACCGGGTTGCCAAGGAGTACCCGGATGTCGAGACCGATTACCAGCACGTCGATGCTGCCGCGATGTTCTTCATCACCAACCCAGATCGCTTCGATGTGGTGGTCACCGACAATCTTTTTGGCGACATCCTCACGGACATTGGTGCTGCGATCGGTGGCGGAATCGGTTTGGCCGCTAGCGGCAACATCGATCCGTCGCGCTCCAACCCGTCGATGTTCGAGCCGGTGCACGGATCTGCTCCCGACATCGCCGGACAGAG
>CBFIHB010000109.1:0-3468 GCA_965662415.1 Actinomycetes bacterium
CCGGGTTTCCTCCGTATGTGCCACCCAGGCCACCTGCGTGCACCGCATCCATCAATTCCGCGCGCCCGGTGACGGCAGCCAGCGGCATTCCACCGGCGATGCCCTTGGCGGTGGTGATCATGTCGGGAACCACGCCGTCGTAGGAGATCGCGAACCAGTCACCCGTTCTGCAAAAACCCGACTGGATCTCATCTGCGATGAACACGATCCCGTTGGCCGATGCGAACTCCGCAAGGGACGACAAGAACCCGGGAGCGGGGGCGATGAAACCGCCCTCACCTTGGATCGGTTCGACCACGATCGCGGCGACGTTATGCGCGCCCACTTCCTTGTCGATCTTCGTGGTCGCCCACAGGGCAACTTCCTTGCCATCGTGTGGACCATCGCGGAACGGATAACTCGTAGGAACCCGGTAGACCTCGGGGGCGAACGGCCCGAAGCCCTCCTTGTAAGGCATGTTCTTCGCGGTCAACGCCATCGTGAGGTTGGTGCGCCCGTGATAGCCGTGCTCGAGCACCACCACCGCGGTGCGCTTGGTGGCATAACGGGCGATCTTCACAGCGTTCTCTACGGCTTCGGCACCTGAGTTGAACAGCGCACTGCGCTTCGCGTGATCGCCGGGGGTGAGCTCGTTCAACTGCTCGCACACCTGCAAGTACCCCTCGTACGGGGTGACCATGAAGCAGGTGTGGGTGAAGGCCTCGGCCTGGGCCGCTACTGCCTCGGCAACGTAGGGATTCGCGTTCCCGACGGTGGTGACCGCGATACCCGAGCCCATATCGATCAGGTGATTGCCGTCCACATCCACCAGGACCCCGCCACCGGCGCGCTCCACGAAGACGGGTAGGGCAACGCCCACGCCTGCTGCCACCGATTCGACCTTGCGGGCCATCAGTCCGGTGGACTTAGGGCCTGGAATGTTGGTCAGCAAGCGCCGCTCTTGGGCGATTCCGTGATCCACAGCTACGGCGGTCATGGGTCCTCCTGTTCAGGTGGCCCAAGAGTAAGGCCGTGACCCCCCTGACGACTACATCTAGCCCGCGTCGATCAACTGGCCGCTGGGGTCGATCGCGCACTGCACTGCATCCGTCCCACGAACGGCTGTCACCTGCGCTCCCTAGAATCCTTGTGTGGGCATGTGGTGGCGCGGGTCCGCTGGCTCCGCGGCGGGGGTGGGTGACGAACACCGCGATCATGCACGCCCGCAAGCGCACGATCAACGCGACAATCCCAATCAGCGGACTCAAAGCCGCGTATCCATCCCGCGCATCGAGCCCCTCGCCCGCCTAGTCGATTCCGAGCAATTCCAGATCTTCATCGGCTCGGTCATCGTGGCAAACGCGATCGTGCTGGGCATGGAGACCTATCCCGGTCTCATGCAGGATTATGGCTCCACCCTCACCACGCTCAACACCGTCTGCTACCTGGTCTTCCTCGCAGAGTTGATCACCAGGATCGCGTCCTACGGCCTGAGGCCGTGGAACTTCTTCCGCGACGGCTGGAACATCTTCGATTTCATCGTTATCGGTGGCGCACTCATCCCCGCGGTCCGCGAGCAGGCCACCGTGCTGCGCCTGCTGCGCCTGGCCCGGATCGTGCGCTTGATGCGCTTTTTGCCCGATGCCCGAGTGCTTCTGTCCACCGTCACCAAGGCCACCCCCGCTGTCCTCAGCATGGTGGTGCTCACCGTCTTGCTGCTGTTCATCTACGGCATCGTCGGCTGGACGATGTTCGGTGAGGCCTTGCCCGAGTACTGGGGCACCGTGGGCACAGCGATGCTCACCTTGTTCGTACTCCTGACACTGGAGAACTTCCCGGTCTACCTCGCCGAAGCCAAGGCGGTGAACTCCTTCGCCACCATCTACTTCCTGTCCTACGTCCTGATCGCGGCGTTCATCATCGTCAACCTGCTCATCGGCGTGGTTATCTCCTCGATGGAGCGCGCCCGCGAAGAGGAAGCCGCCACCGCGCGAAAGCAAGGGCAGGACCGCAAGGCTGCGATGCTCGACCACATCGCCGAAATGCGCGAGGCTCTCAACGAGCTCGAAGGGGAAGTAGACGGAATGCCCGATCGTCAGAATCGGACCTAACGACGTCGCTCACGAATCCGCAATCCCCGAACGAAACCCGATGCGCCCCGTCCGCGCCCCATCCTTCTCGACCTTCAGCGCCACCTGCACGAGCGTGATCGATCGTGCCAACCCCGGATACTGCTCCCATGTTCCGGCCGGCACCACACCCACCGGCGCCGCGGTCGCATCCTCATCCCCGCTGGCGGCAACATCGGCAGCCAACCGCGCCATCGCGTTGACCACCAACTGCTCGCCATCGGGCTGCAGAAGTCCATCGCGGTAGCCGGTGAATCCCGGGCCAAGGCGCAGTACTTCCAGCAACTGCTCGACGTTCTTACCCTCGGGCACGAAGTCCAGCCAGATCATCTGCTCGCCTTCGGGCGGGGTGTCCGCCGCGGTGCCGCCCATCGACATCGTGCCGCGACCATCGCGCAACGCCGATCCATCGGCCATCCGGACTTCCAGCGGACCATCCGATTCGCCCGCACCCACGTTCGCAACCGAAGCACCGCCGGTCGGTGACTCCTTCTTTTCCCGGCTTTGCTTGATCCACCGGATGATCCCCCAGGTCACCCCGATCCAGATCAGTACCGATAGCCAAAACGGCACTCCCAGCGACGTCGCGAAGCCACTTGCGAACATTCCGGCCACCACGGCTCCGCCGACGCCCCAGCATCCGAGACCACCGGACTGCCGCACCGCCGCATTGCCCTTCGCCCTCGGCCCGTACCCCGGCAACCACATCGACGGCCGTGAATACGTCCACTGGGCGGGCGGCGCGTCACCCTTCGCTGAGTTGCAGGACGTATGCGCGGGCGCGAGGTTCGACGGATCATCCGATCCGCCCCAGGCGACGGGCACGATGTGGTCGATGGCATCGGCCGCACCTTGCCCGCAGATGTGGCACACGCCATCGTGCGCGCGCATCACCATCTCGCGATGCCGTTGGTGCCGCCTCGTGCGCCTTACCCGTGGTCTGGCCACGTTCCCTCACCCCGTTACGCGTTCACCGACAACACCTCGACGCTAGAACATGCCCCTGACACACACCCAGCCCCCTACGGGGTAATCACGATCTTGTGCGCGGAACGATCCGATCGCAGTGCTTCGAGCGCCTCCGTGTAGTCAGCCACGGGAAAGCGATGCGTGATCAACCCGTCGGTGCGGATTGCCCCCGCGCGAAACGCGGCCAGTGCATCGGGGAAGGAATCGACTTCGGTGAACGAACCCATGATCGTGAGCTCTCGCCGGAAGATTTCGAAGGGGGAGACGCGCACGAGGTCGGCTTCATCGGCCACCCCGTAATACACGATGCGCCCGCCGTTGCGCGCCAGTCGCGGCAATTCCTCGATTACCCCGGCGCGCCCGGTCGCATCGATCACCACGTCGAATGCGC
>CBFIHB010000110.1:0-3296 GCA_965662415.1 Actinomycetes bacterium
GCCGACAGAGCGCGGGTGCGGGCCTTGACGTGCAGGCCGCGGCGTTCGAAGACCTCCTCGAGCACCCGGGCGGCATCTGAGTCCTCGCCAGGGAGCACTTGATCGCGGGAGGACACGAGGGTGACCTCGCTACCCAGGGAGTGGAAAGCACTAGCGAACTCGGCTCCGGTGACTCCGGAGCCGACCACGATCAGATGACGGGGAAGTTCGGTGAGGTCGTAGACCTGTTCCCAGGTGAAGATGCGCTCACCATCTGGCATGGCCTCGGGCAGCAAGCGTGGTCTGGCGCCGGTGGCGATGAGGATCGTGTCCGCTGGGATGGTTGTTTGTGCGGTGCCGTTGGTGATCGTGACGGCGTCGTCCTCGGCGAGGGCGCCGCGGCCGTTGATGATCTCCACACCAGCTTGCGTTAAGGACGCAAGGATGCCGTTGCTTTGCGCCCTGGCCAACTCCATGACCCGCTTGTTGACAGTCGCCAGGTCCACGCTGAAATCGGCCGTGTCCGCTGGATGACCGTTGATCTGCACGCCGAGGTAGCCCGAGGCGGCGGCTTCGTCGATGGCCTCCGCGGTTGCGATGAGGGTCTTGCTCGGCACGCAGTCGGTCAGAACTGCCGAGCCGCCGATCTCCCCGCTGCTGACAAGCGTGACCGTGGCACCGAGTTGCCGGGCAACAAGTGCGCCTTCATAGCCTCCCGGTCCATCACCCACGATGACGACCCGCGATGGCTGTGACACGCGCCCATTGTCTCGCAGGCCTTCATTTGCAGGCTCGCGGTCCCTACCCTGGGCCTATGGCCTTCTACGCCGCCTACGGGGTGAACTTGGACCCCCATCGGATGGCCGAGCGCGCGCCCGCGTCGCCCATGCATGGCACCGGCTGGTTGCGCGGCTGGCGGATGACCTTCGCGGGGGAGGAACTCGGCTTCGGGGGAGCGCTGCCCACGGTGGTGGAGGACGCCGAGTCCGAGGTGTTCGTAGCGGTCTATGACGTCATCGAACTCGATGAGAAGCGCCTGGACATGTGGGAGGACGTGGAAATCGGCTACTGGCGCAAGGTTCGGGTGCGGGTGGACACGATGGACGGTCAAGTACTCGCGTGGCTCTACGCGCTCGATGCCTACGAAGGTGGTTTACCGCAGGCCGAGCAGTTGTTCGCGGTGGCCGATGCCGCTGCTGCCGCGGGTGCTCCTGATGACTATGTGGAGCGGCTTCGTGCGTTCTTGACGCAATAGCTCGGTGCTGGCGGAAGCGGGCTAGAAGTCACCGCCACCGAAACCGCCGCCACCGAAGTCGCCTCCGCCGAAGCCACCGAATCCGCCACCACCACCGAAATCACTGCCACCAAATCCACCGGTGCCGTCCGCGCCCACGCCACCCATGCCGGATGCATACGCTGGGGCGGCCCACATGCCACCGAGCATCGAACCCATGAACAGTCCAGTCATGATTCCGGTGAAGGGTGCGTAGTAGCCCATCGCGTAGCCGCCGAAGTGGCGTCCCGCCTGCCAATACGGGCGCTGCCCGCCGGCCACCTCCACCTCGCGGGCCGCGGGGAGGTAACCGTCCTCGACAGCGGTCTTGCAGGCGCGGCACATCGGGACATCGCGCTCGGCGGCGCCATCCATGCCGGGAGGGGTCCACAGCACATCGGCAACGCTTGGGCCGTGGCGTGGATCCACGAAACACGGGGCGCGCCGCTCCGGTGCTGGTTCGCCGTTGACCTGCGCCTGCACGCATGCCAGTGAGTAGCGACCATCCTCGAGTGCGCTAGTCACCTGCTCGGCTTGGTTGGCATTCGTCATTAGTTGCGCCGAGCGCTTGGCGCGGTCGTAGTCATCGAGGGCGCGCTGCAGATCGGCACGAGCCTGGTCATCAAAGTCCGGGTCGGTTATGTCGAACCGCGCCAGGCGCTCACCGAATTCGGTGACGTCTTGATCGACGGCCGCGCGGACCTCGGACAGTTGCAGCTTCGCTCGTTTGCGCGCGCGGAGCAGGACGACGATCACTAGCGCGATCACGCCGATGAAGATGGCGAGCAGGAAGAAGGTGAAGGCCCCCGATGCGGTGGAGGGTTCAGTGGTTGAGGTGGTGGGGGCTGCTCCGTCGCCGAAACGCTCGGTGGTCAGGGCGATGAACTCGCTCAAGACTGCCTCGACGCCATTGTCCCGCTCCGCCTGGAAGGCGCGGGTGGCCAGATCGCTCGCCGAACCCGAGGTGCTGCCGGCGCGGAACTGGCTGCCCACCACCACGGCATAGACACCGGATAGCCCGACTTGCTCGTTCAAGGCGATCAGGACGTCATCGGTGGTTTGGGTGCCGGCGGCCGATTCAGGGAAGACCCCGATGAAGATCGGAACCTCGCTGGCGATCACCTGAGTGGTGAGGGAATCGATCTGACCAGGGGAGAGGGAGTTCTCGGCGCCGGGAACGCTGACCACGGGATCGCCGGCGCGCATCTGCTCGGCTACCGCCGTCACCTCGTCGGTGTCGACCGCGGCGTGGGCGGTGGTGGTGGCGAGCGCGATGCCTGCGATGGCGAGCAGGGCGATGAGAGGACGGCGCATACCTGCCACGTTACCCGGGGTTCGCCGAAGCGCGAGCGGTGATCAGTCCTTGATCTCGCAGATCGCGGCGCCTGGGCTGATGGTCGCGCCGATCTCGGCGGCAAGGCCCGTGACGGTGCCGGACTTGTGGGCGGTGAGCGGCTGTTCCATCTTCATCGCTTCGAGCACCACGATGAGATCGCCTTCATTGACGCTCTGGCCTTCGGCGACCTCGACCTTGACGATCGTGCCTTGCATCGGGGCGGTGACCGCATCGCCGGAGACCGCGCTACCGCCTGCGCTGCCGCGCTTGCGGCCAGCGGGCTTCTTGGGGCCAGCGGACGGGGCGGGGGCGCCGAAACCGGACGGCAGACTCACCTCGATGCGCTTGCCCTGGACTTCGACCACCACGGATTCGCGCCCGTTTGCGGCTTCGTCCGCGGCGACGGTGGCGTCATAAGCAGGGATCTGGTTGTCGAACTCCGTCTCGATCCAGCGGGTGTGGACCCGGAAGGCACTGCCGTCAGCGGGAGCGAAATCGTCCTCCGCCACCACCACGCGGTGGAAGGTCAGCGCGGTGGCGATGCCCTCGACCTCGAACTCGGCGAGCGCACGGCGGGCGCGCTGCAGGGCCTCGGTGCGGTCCTTGCCGGTGACGATGAGTTTGGCCAGCAGGGAATCGAAGTTGCCGCCGATTACATCGCCGGAGCGAAAGCCGGCGTCCACGCGCACTCCCGGACCGCTGGGTAGT
>CBFIHB010000111.1:0-3293 GCA_965662415.1 Actinomycetes bacterium
CTTGCAGCGCGGGGCATCGCTGTCGGGCATCGGCTTCCTGGTCGCCGCGGGCGTCCAAGCGATCTTCTTACTGCCCGCCGGTCGAATGGCCGACACCCGCGGGCGTCGACCGGCGCTGCTGTTCGGCACCATCGCCTCGACCATCGGGATGGCGCTACTGGCTTTCTCTGATCTTGCGACCAACGTGCTGGGAACCGCCGGTTTGGCTGGCGTGATGCTCTTCGTCCTCGCGATGGCCGTTCAGGGCTTCGGCGGGGCGTTCATGGGTTCCGCGCCCGCCGCCCTGGTCGGTGACATCATGGGTGGACGCAAGGGTGGGATCGTGATCGCGACCTTCCAGATGATGTCCGATGTGGGGGCGATAGTGGGGCCGTTGATCGCCGGGCTTCTCGTGGATGCCCTCGACTTCGACTGGGCATTCGCCGCTGGAGCCCTCCTGGCTCTCATTCCCATCTTCCTCGTGCTGCGGATGCGTGAGACGCTCGTTCGGACCGGAGCCGGCGCATGAGCCACACGCCGCATCGCCGTCCATGGCTGGTGGCCGCGACCTCTGCCCTCACTGTCCTTGCCGTCGTGGCCGGGCTGCTCGCTCTAGGGCAGTTCACGTCGACACCCACGCCTGCTGTCGCCTCGACCACGGGTACCACCGGAGACATCGAATCCAACTTCGTCAACCAGGTCGCCGATGCGCTGCCCGAACCGATCACGCCTGAGGTCCAAACGCCCAGTGAGCCGCCGACCTTCCGTAACGTGGTGATGGTCCTCGCCGACGACCTCGACTGGAAGCTCTTCGATCAGATCCCCCGGCTAGCTGCCCTCAAGGACAAGGGCATGACGTTCACCAACCACACGGTGGTGGACTCGCTGTGCTGCCCCTCGCGCGTAACGATCATGCGTGGGCAGTACATCCACAATCACGACGTGATCTCGAATATCGAGGCGACCGGCGGTGGCTGGCCGACCTTCCAACGCCTAGGGGAAGACGCAGACTGCCTCCCGGTGTGGCTCGATGACGCAGGGGTCACCACCGCGCTCTACGGCAAATATCTCAACGAGTACCCCACCCGCCCGGGTGGCATTCGCTACATCCCCCCGGGTTGGGACGAATGGGCGGTGCCAATCTCCCGCGGAGACTCCTACACCGGCTACAGCTACACCTTGAACAACAACGGCGATCTCGTCCGCTACGGAACCAAACCCGAAGACTTCCTCAACGACGTACTGAACGACAAAGCCCGCGAATTCATCGCCGATACCAATGAGCCGTTCTTCTTGTACCTCTCCAACTACACGCCCCATAAGCCATTCGCCACCGCCCCTCGGCACCTGGGCGCCCACGCCGGTCTATCCGCACCGCGAACCCCCGCGTACAACACTTTCGGCGAGAACGAGCCATCCTGGCTCGCGGAGTTCCCGACACTGTCGGACTGGAAGCTCTCCGAACTGGACAAGGTGTGGCGTAAGCGCGCTCGCTCAGCAGAGACCGTTGCGGATTCCGTTGAGGCGGTCCTGGCCGAACTCCAAGCAACCGGTAAGGACAAGGACACCTTGGTGGTGGTCACCACGGACAACGGTTACCACGTCGGCGAGTACCGGATGCCCAAGGGCAAGCGCACCCCCTACGCCGCGGACACCGTGGTGCCGATGATCGCCATCGGTCCGGGGGTTCCCGCCGGTGTCGAGGTCGAGGAGATGACCTCGACCATCGACCTGGCACCCACCTTCACCGAAATCATGGGTGGACAGACCCCTGAGTGGGTCGATGGGCGCTCTTTGCTGCCCTTCCTCGGGGCAGGTCAGGCGCCGGAGGATTGGCGGACCGCGGCCCTCTCGGAATCGATCGGTGAGACGAACAAATCCGATCCCGATTACCTGCCATTCATCCCGCCGCCGTTCTCCGCGTTACGCACGCCGCGCTGGCTGTACGTGGAGTACGACGACGGCAGCACCGCGCTGTACGACAGGCTCACCGACCCGTACGAACTGCGCAACATCGTCGATAGCGCCGATCCGACTTTCGTCGCGGCGTTGAGCGCGCAACTCGCGCAACTCGACGCGTGTGCAGGGCCTTCGTGCCGGAATGCGGACGCGGTGACGATCACCGATCCGCTTCCTGTTCCGGGGACCTAGCGGTAGCTCAGCGAAGGGCTTTGTCGAGATCAGCAACGAGATCGTCGGCGTCCTCGATACCAACACTGAGCCGGACCAGATCAGCGGGCACCTCGAGCGGGCTGCCCGCGGCAGAAGCGTGGGTCATGCGTCCGGGGTGCTCGATGAGGGATTCGACTCCGCCAAGCGATTCGCCGAGTGTGAAGACATGCGTGCGTGCACACAGGTCGACCGCGGCCTGCTCCCCACCTGACGCGCGGAAGGAGACCATGCCACCGAAATCACGCATCTGACGCTTCGCTACGTCGTAACCAGGATGCGAGGGCAGGCCGGGCCAGAGCACTTCGCTCACCTGGGAGTGCTGGGAAAGGAAATCCACCACGGCTCGCGCATTGGCGCTATGCCGATCCATACGTACCCCCAGGGTTTTGATCCCGCGCAGCACGAGCCAGGAATCGAAGGGGCCAGGGACGGCGCCCATCGAGTTTTGATGGAAGGCGAGTCGCTCACCGAGGTCCGCATCCCGGACCACCAGTGCACCGCCGATCACATCGCTATGCCCGCCGAGGTACTTGGTAGTGGAGTGCACGACCACGTCCGCACCGAGCAACAGTGGCTGCTGGAGATACGGAGACGCGAAGGTGTTGTCCACTACGAGCAGTGCTCCCGCATCGTGGGCCACAGCAGCGATCGCAGCAATATCTGCGACGTTCAACAACGGATTGGTGGGGGTTTCGATCCAGACGAGCTTCGTCTTGCCGGGCTGGATCGCGGCCGCGATGGCGTCCGGATCCGTGACAGCAGCAGGCGTGTGCTCGACGCCCCACGGGCCGGCCACCTTGGAGAAGAGCCGATAGGTGCCTCCGTAGGCGTCATTGGGTATGACGGCGTGGGTGCCGGGTGCCAGCAGCGTTCGCATCGCGGTGTCCTCCGCAGCGAGACCTGAGGCGAAGGCAAGAGCGCGGGCATTGGGATCCTCCGGAGCCTCGAGGGCCGCGAGGCACTCCTCCAGCGCCGTACGGGTCGGGTTGCCGCTACGGGAGTACTCGTAGCCGCCCCGCAGGCCACCGACACCGTCCTGGGCGTAGGTCGACACCTGATAGATCGGCGGGACCACCGCCCCCGTGAGCGGATCGGGCTCTTGGCCCGCGTGGATCGCCCGGGTGTTGAAACCGTCCATGCCG
>CBFIHB010000112.1:0-3256 GCA_965662415.1 Actinomycetes bacterium
AACGTCGAGGCAATCCCGCAGATTGAAGCGGTTGGCGGGTCGGTCTTGGTGCAAGGCGTCGACCGTGACAATCCGCAACATTTGCGGTTGGTCATGCAGATGCCTGATCAGGCGACCCTTGATGGTTTCCTGGGTAGCCCGGATTTCACAACCGCGCGTCAGAACGCAGGCGTAAAGGTCGAGACCACGGTCATTACCTTCCTCGCAGACTGAGCACTGTCCCTTCCGGTGCGGCGGTACAGCACCCGTATGAGAGCTGCGGGGTCACCTCCTAGGCCCTTTGGAAGGAACGCCTGCACGCCGCAGTAACTCGGGATGACTCCTCGGCGAGTGCGTAGACAACGTGGAGACAAACCCAAGCGCACGCGCGGATGACTGGCCTGTAACGTTCTCCTGCCCCGCGCAAACGGGGTAGCGGGCTGTGGCGCAGCTTGGTAGCGCACTTGACTGGGGGTCAAGGGGTCGCAGGTTCAAATCCTGTCAGCCCGACGAGCGGAAATGTGATCTGCATCATACGCTTGAGACGTGTTCAACTGGCTCGGCAATTTCCTTGAGACGCTGGCAGATAAGGCGCCCAATATCCCGAGACCGCTCAACGGGCTGTGGGAGGCCCTCGGGCGAGATGAGGAACCGCCGGGGCAAGATGAGCCGCCGCGCGAATGAGAGTGGATAGCGCCATGGGTGCTGCCCTTAGGCCATCGGGACCACTCGAACGGGAAGCGACTGCCGCGCGTCTTGACCTGTTTCGGAACGGGCCATGGCCCACGTAACGAGTTGTGCCTGCGGTGAGGTCTACGACCACAACGTCCTCGAACGTTGCCCCGGCTGCGGCAGGAAAAGACCCCGCTAGTTCATTGCAGGTCTGCGTGAACGCGCACTTCCGGCCCCGAGGGCGCGACGAAGATCATCGCCGGCACCTCGAGTGCCGCAGCCCGATGCTCTGTGAGCAGACCGATCGCGGTGTCTAGCGCGGGAGGTCGGAGGTAGCCCACTACGTGCCCGTGCACTCGTACCTCGACATCTGCCACCCGCTTCATGCCCGGATCGATGAGGGGTGCGAGCGTGGCTAGTTCGAATCTCGGAGCGTCGTCGTTGGTGAAGCCGAGCGCGGTGAAGGAGCCACCGAGACGCGATTGACCCACGGTGAGGACCGAGTAGTCATCGGGATCGGTGGAAGGGGTACCGATCGAGACGGACTCGAGGCGCGGTTCCTTGCGGCGGCGAAAGGGCCACATGCGGACTAGACGCCGAACAAGATCGCCACGATCGCGCAGACGATCGCCAGGTACCACAAGATCACGCCGATGGCGGCGATGCGCAGGGGAGCCCGATACTCGCCGACCGCGTACTTGAACGCGTTGGCGTAGACCGTCGAGAACTTCGTGGCTTCCTTGCGCGCGTTACCGGCTGGATCCCGCTGCGACCAGTACCCGCGTTCGCTGGATAGTCCCAAGGTGACGAAGGCGGTGCCGAAGGCCAGGAGGGCGATGGCGAAAATCCAGAAGGTCTCGGCGGGGATGTTCACAGCCGCGAGCGTAGTGGTGTCATTCTGACTGCACGCGGGGCGTGACCACTGCCGCTTCACCCACTTCGCCCCTTTGTCGCATAAATGTCTCAGAAAAGTGGGAGATAGGTCACATACCTTTTGTCCTATTCGCCCGGACATGCCGCGAGAGGTCGTGACCGATCTGTGATCGACTACCAGCCGAACTCACAGCACTCTCGCTGGTTACCCATGCCAACGGGAACGGCTGCGTCCACCACCCCGGACGACGTGAGAACCGTCGCCGGCGGACGCCTGCCCTGGGGAGTTCCGCCGGAAGGACCGATTTCCGGCGGAGCGCGGACCTGTGCTGTGGACCCGGCGCCGAGTAGGTGACCGGGCTGTCACAGAAGGTCGAATGCCCGCACTGCGCTTCACCCGTCGATCCACCCGAAAGATCCAGCTCATCTCCTCAGTGGCCCTGGCAGCGATCGCGATCCCCACCGTTGTGGTCGGGGCGAATGCCGTGGGACGTGGTCCCTCCGGAGTCGCAGTCCTTCCCGCAGCCCAGGCCCCAAGCCACGCTGCCGCCGTGGCGAGCAAGCGCGTGGGCGCCCGAGACGCCCTCACGCCCGCCGCCAGCGCGGCGGCAGTTCGTCATCAACGCGCCTTGATGCAAGCGGCGATGTTCGAACTCACCACCGAGTCTCCCCAGACGCTCGATATGCGCGGCATCGAGGCGAGCCTGTACGAGGGGGAGTTCTTCGACCGATCCCTCGAGAACATCCGTAAGTGCATCGTCAAGCGCGAGAGCGAAGGCCAGTACGACGTCCGCGGGGGCGGTGGCAACAACTACTTCGGCGCCTATCAGATGTCCGATGCCCTCGCCGATGGCGCAACCCACATGATGCTCAAGGAGCACAAAGACATCCTCGGGGCCGATCCAGCCAAGGATCTCATGGCCGAACTCCGGGACACCCCCGTGAATCAATGGCCGCGTTACTGGCAGGACGCCGCCTTCAGCACGGTCTATAACTGGGAGGGCCGTGGGTCGGGAGCCTCGCATTGGGCCGGCGGTCGCTGGTACTGCTAACGATCAAGAAGCGGGCATAGGCTCCGCTGCGTGACCGCGACTCCAACCCTCACCGGGCGAGCACCCAACGTCACGACCGAGCAGATTCTGGCCGACCTGGTTCCACCGCCGCACTTCCGCGAGGTCTCCTTCGATTCGTACATCCCCGGAGACCCCACGCAGGAGGCGGCGGTGGCCGCTTTGCGAGTCTTCGCCCAGCGGATCGAAGCGCCCGTGGCCAAGCGCCGGGGGCTGTTCCGCCGTGCGGCGCCCCCCGAGAGCCGTGCCGGTGTGTATCTGGACGGCGGCTTCGGGGTGGGCAAGACCCACCTACTCGCCTCGCTGTGGCAATCGGTCAGTGGGCCGAAGACGTACGGCACCTTCGTCGAATACACGAACCTGGTCGGACTCCTGGGTTTTCGCCAAGCTGTCGAAGCGCTCAAGGTGAACCGACTGGTGTGCATCGACGAGTTCGAACTCGACGATCCCGGGGACACAGTGTTGATGTCCACCTTGCTCGGCGAACTGGTCGAGGCTGGAACCTTCCTTGCCGCCACCTCGAACACGCTTCCAGAGAAGCTCGGCGAAGGCAGGTTCGCTGCAGAGGACTTCATTCGGGAGATCCAAGGGCTGTCCGCGCATTTCGACATCATCCGCATCGACGGCGAGGACTACCGGCACCGCGGTGCACCCGACGCCCC
>CBFIHB010000113.1:0-3164 GCA_965662415.1 Actinomycetes bacterium
CGAACTGTGGGATGTCGTGCGCAGTTACCCAAGATTTCTCACCAGCAAACATCACGACGTTCCGGGCTTGCTTCGCGCGGAGTTACCGAAGTACTCGCGCTCCTATTTAGTGAAGCAGGCCGCCGCATTGGTCCCCTCGGTCCGCGCTGCAGACTTCGCTGAGCGCGGCAAGCCAGGTGTGCGAGCGCAGCTGCTCCATGTTCCAACCGGCAAACTCGAGATGGATTTCATCGTGGAAGGCGATAATCGATCGACCCACATGCTGAATGCCGTATCTCCGGCATGGACGAGTTCGCTGGCGGTGGCCGAACACGTGGTCGATCGAATCACATCGGCTTAAGCCAATGTGAGCGGCCGGACTTCAGTGAGTGGTGGCCGTGCATGGGGCATCGCTAAACCTGCTCGACTCAGAGCGGTGCGCAGGACTTGCCGCGAGGGCTCAGTGAGTTCGCCAGCAGGCCGATTGCGATGTACGCGTGCAGGTAGTTCCACTTGTGCGATGGCATGGACGCCGTAAGTGTTCGCCACATCGATGAGCAGCCCGATCTCCACGCCGTAATCGATCTCGAATGGCAGTGACGCAGCTACGTCTCTTCGAATCGCGTATTCACCCGCGAGTGGTTGTCGAATGTGCGCAAGGTGCGGATGCCAGGAGCGCAGCGCAGGCTTGGCGGTTTGTTCGGTGATGCGGCCCCCGCCGGTTGGTCGACCATTCATCGTGCGCGGGTAGTCCGGTCGAACCAGGACAACGTCGTCGTCGTTGTCTAAAGGCGTGATGAGATTCGTCAGGTAATCGTCGGTGTAGGAGCGAAGGTCGGCGTCGAGCCAGACGACCACGTCTCCACTCGCGGCATGGGCCGAGCGCCACAGGACGTCGCCTTTGCCGAGTGCGGGTCCGAACTCCGTAAGGACATGGTCCGCATTGATGACCGAAGCCCCAGCTTCGAGCGCGTTGGCTGCGGTGGCATCCGTCGAGCTGTGATCCATCACGATGACTTCGTCGGCGCGAGGGTGGCCGCGCACGGCCCGGACCAAGGCGCCCACCGTCGACTCCTCGTTGCGCGCTGGGATGCACACGCTGACGGAGAGTGGGGCGGGGGACATGGCTGGATCCTCGGGGTCGGCTTGCCTGCTGGTGCCTCCAGCCAGGCTACGTCGTCGTTGAGTCGATAGACGCGACGCGGGTGACCGGAGAGGGGACGAAATGCAGGTTCGACGCGGGAAATCGCAAGTTCGACGGGGAAATTGCGCAAGTTCGACGGGGAAATTGCGCAGGTTCGACGCGGGAAATCGCAAGTTCGGCGGGGGGAAAGTGCGGGTTCGGCAATGTCGCAGGAGTGTCGCAGGTAGGGTGACGCGAGTTGAGGACGCCTTCAGGGCAACGACCTGTAGGCCGCCGGCTAGTTGAGGGGTTGAGCGGTAGCGATGATCCGCACCGTCATGGTCGTCGAGGACGACGACGCCATCCGTATGGTCCTTCGCACCAACCTCGAGGACGAGGGCTACCGGGTGCTCGAGGCAACCACCGCCGAGCAGGGCCTGGTAATCGTTCAAGACGAACAGCCCGATGTAGTGCTAGTAGATCTGCGATTGCCGGGCATCCATGGGCTGGACCTAGTGCGCAGTTTGCGGGCCACAAGCCAGGTGCCGATCATCATCGTCACCGCCCAGACCGATAGCCACGATGTGGTGGCAGGGCTCGAGGCCGGTGCCGATGACTACGTAACCAAGCCCTTCGTGGCCAAGGAACTCATGGCCCGTATCCGTACCCAGTTGCGGCGGTCCACCCCACCGGAAGAGGGCGAAGAAGAACTGGTCTGCGGCCCCATAGAACTGCACCCGGATACCGCTGAGGTCATGCGTAACGGTGAGCCGGTTCCTGTCTCACGAATCGAGTTCTTCGTGCTCGCAGAGTTGATCGGAGCCAAAGGTCGAGTGCTCAGCCGCGATCACTTGCTGCGCAAGGTGTGGGGTTACGGAAACGCCGGAGACGGCCGCGTGGTCGACAACTTGATCTACCGGCTGCGCAACAAGATCGAAGACGATCCGGCGAATCCGGAGTTGCTGCTCACGGTTCGGGGCTTCGGTTATCGCATGAAGGCCTGAAGGCGTGCGCTTCGGACTTCGAACCCGGGTGGCAATCGCCTTCGGGCTGTTGTCCTTGGTCATCGCGGCGGCCGTCTCGAGCGCGACGTATTTCTTCGCCAGTTACTACCTGCTCAACCAGCGAGAGGACGCCGCGCTTACCCGCGCGCTGCTGGATTCGCGTGCGGTGGGGGCGCAGTTGTCCACGGGGGCGACACCTACCGAAGCCCTCGAGCAGATTCCGTCGATCGGTGCCTCGCAGGCCTTGGTGCGTGTTGCCGGTACTTGGTACACCCCTGGCGTGACAGTGCCGCCGGATGCTCTTCCCGTCGGCTTGCTTGAGACGGCGGCTAGCGATGGTGGTGCGCAGCAGCGCGCCGAAATCGGTGGGGAGCCGTACTTCGTTGTTGCGGTTCAGTTGACCGATGCGATGTACGTCGAGGTGTTTTCGCTCCAGGACTTGAACCGCACCTTGACGATCGGCGGGTGGTTGCTGATCGTGCAAACGGCAATCGCCGGTGGATTAGGGGCGCTGATCGGCCGCTACACGGTCGGGCAGATCCTCAGGCCCTTGCGTCGCCTAGGCGCTGGAGCAAGGCGCATCGCCTCCGGTGACCTAGGGACCCGAATAGATGAAACCGGCGACCGTGACCTGGACCCGATCGCGGGATCGTTCAACGAGATGGCCGAGGCCGTGCAGTCGCGAATCCAGCGCGAACGGCGGTTCAGTGCGAACGTCAGCCACGAACTGCGCTCACCGTTGACCACTGTGGTGGGGACCGCCGATTTGTTGGATCGGCGCCGCGAGGAACTCCCCGAGCGCGAAGCCAAATTGATCGCCGTGCTGGTGGAGCAAGTCCACCGGATGTCCCAGATGCTGCTCGATTTGCTGGAGATTTCGCGAATCGGTGGTGATGATCCGATCCAGGTCGAATCGGTGGACGTCTCTTTGCTGTGCTTGGACGTGGTGCGCGTGCGCAACCTGCCCGATGCTTTGGTCACCGGTGACAAGCCGGTAATCCGCACTGACGGCCGGCGCTTCGAACGGATCGTGGGCAACTTGGTCGAGAACGCCCAAC
>CBFIHB010000114.1:0-3034 GCA_965662415.1 Actinomycetes bacterium
TCTTCGCGACCACTGATCCGGACAAGGTGCTCCCGACTATCCGCTCACGAACCCACAACTACGCCTTCCGTTTGGTAGGCACCCGCGAGCTACAGCAGCACCTTGCATGGATTTGCGAACAAGAAGGCGTACCAGCCGATCCATCGGCGCTGGCACTTGTTGCGCGAGCGGGGGCGGGCAGTGTGCGTGACTCGTTGTCGATCCTCGGTCAGGTAATCGCCGGTTCCGGACCGGACGGCATCACTTACAAGGAAGTCGCCGAGCAACTTGGGGTGACAGACACCGCTTTGCTCGACGCAACGATCGAGGCTGTCTCGGAAAGGGACGGAGCAGCGCTTTTCGAGGTCATCGAAAAGGTGGTAGATACCGGCCACGATCCGCGTCGGTTCGTTTCCGATCTCCTCGAGCGCTTGCGCGACGTGATCGTCGTGCAAAGCGTTCCCGAGGCGGCGGGACGTGGATTGGTCGACGCCCCTGATGATGAAGTCGAGCGCATCGTCGCGCAGGCGCAATCGCTCGGTCCCGCCGAAGCGAGCCGGGCCGCAGATGTGGTCAATACGGCACTGGGGGAATTGAAGGGAGCAACGGCTCCGCGACTACGGCTGGAAATGATGGCTGCCCGACTCCTCGTCCCCGCTGCGGACGATCACGAGGCGGGCAATCGCGCGAGGCTCGATCACCTTGAGCGTGTGGTGGCGTCGCTGCCGACCAGTGGGGCTGCACCGAAGTCCTCGGAAAGTGCAACGGCACCTCCGGTCGTCGCGCCCGATGCAACGCCGACACAAGAGCCGGCAACCGAGCCGGCAACCGAGCCGGCCGTCCAGACAAAGTCCGATGCCTCCGCTAAGGCCGAGAAAGCGAAGTCGGCTGCGCCTGTGCCACCAAAACTGTCCGAGGTGGCTCCTTCCACGGCTCCTGGTGAAGAAGTCGCTGTCGAGTCGCCGCCCGCGACCGAATCGCATGATGCGCCGGAGCCTTCGAAAGCGCCCGAACATGAAGACCAGGTGGCTGTCGAGATGACGATCGATGGTTTCGTATCGATGTGGCCGGCCGTCATGGACGCCGTCGCCCGGTACGGCCGGGTTCCGTGGATGGCGTTCAGCGGATCTCGTCCGTTGTCCTGGTCCGATGGCACGCTCGCGGTTGGACTCGATAGCGCAGGGAAGGTGGCGAACGTCGCCAACAGCGGTCACGGTGAGGTCCTGCAGGCGGCAATCAAGGATGTGCTGAAGATCAATGCGCAACTCGATGTTGTCCTCGCGCCTGGGAGCGCGGCGCCCAGTGCCAGCGCCGGTGTGCCAGCCGATCCAGCCGTCAAAGAAGCGGATACTCCCAGTCCGGATGACGACACCGTCGAGGCTGTCGATGGCGTGGAGTTGGCGATGCGAGAACTCGGCGCCACCGAGATCGGCAAGATCGAGCACTGATGTACGAAGGTGCCGTTCAAGATCTCATCGATGAGCTCGGTCGACTTCCAGGCGTCGGGCCCAAGAGTGCTCAGCGCATCGCGTTCCATCTGCTGGCCGCCGACCAGGTGGATGTCCAGCGCTTGGTTGACGCCCTCCATCAGGTGAAGGAGCGCGTGACGTTCTGCCGCACCTGCGGAAATATCGCGGAGAGTGAGCAATGCCGTATCTGCATCGATCCCAAGCGCGATGACACGGTGCTGTGCGTGGTTGAGGAGCCGAAGGACGTCGTGGCGATCGAGCGCACCCGCGAGTTTCGCGGCAGGTACCACGTACTCGGCGGCTCGATCAATCCGATCGAGGGTGTGGGGCCGGATGACCTCCGGATTCGTGAACTGATCGGTCGGCTTTCGGATGGATCGATCGTCGAAGTGATCTTGGCAACTGACCCGAACCTTGAAGGTGAGGCGACAGCCACGTACCTCGCGCGCACCATCCAACCTCTGGGTGTCACCGTGTCGCGACTTGCGAGCGGGCTGCCGGTTGGTGGTGATCTGGAGTACGCCGACGAAGTCACGCTCGGGCGTGCCTTCGAAGGACGCCGCACCCTCCCGTAGAACCAATCTAGGTTCAGCATGCGGCCGTAGTCTTCGCTCCGTGGATGAGTCCCTGATCTCCTACGCCATCACCGGCGTGATCGCCTTGGGCGTAGCGGTCTTCATCCGGCAACGAGGCTGGGGCATCGCGCTGCCCTTGATCGCGTTGGGCGCACTCGTCGGTCTCGCCCCGATCGGACCGTCGGCGCCGCCGGAGCCGGAAGTGGTGCTCATCGTCATCCTCGCGCCATTGGTGTTCGGCGAGGCCATGGGTTCGTCTTACCTCGACCTGCGCAAGGTCTCGCGCCCGGTACTGGCGTTAGCGATCGGTTTAGTGGTCACCGCTACTTTCGTGGTCGGTGGCGTAGTAAGTGCTGTCATCGCGATGCCTATAGCCGTAGCGCTCGCGCTTGGGGCGATCTTGGCTCCGACTGACGCAGTTGCCGTGAGCACGATCGCGCGGCGTGCGTCGATTCCACGACGCCTGGTTTCCATTCTCGAAGGAGAGAGCCTGGTCAACGACGGAACCGGGTTGACCGCGCTTCGCGTGGCGGTAATGGCGACAGTCGCGGGCAGCGTCACCCTGCTGGGTGCAACGGGCATGTTCGCCGTGGCGGTGAGTGTTGGGCTAGCCGTAGGTGCTGTCTTCGGCTGGGGCATGTCCCTCATCTTGAAGCGCAGCCGCGATCTCGTCGCTGCTAACTCCTTGATCGTCATCGCGCCGTTCTCGATCTACCTCATCGCCGAGGAACTCGAAGGCTCGGGCATCCTCGCCGTTGTCGTTGCCGCCCTGTGGGTTGCGTCCTCCCAGCATTCCGATCCGGGATGGTCGGGGAGGCTTTCAGGAAGCACCGTTTGGAAGCACCTGACCTTCATCTTGCAGACCTTCGCGTTCCTCCTCATCGGTCTCGAGCTTCCGGTGATCTTGCTGCGGTTGACCGGTGAACAACGAGAACTCGTCGCGATATTGGTTCCCGTCGTATTACTCACGCTGATTCTTACGCGCGCAATGTTCGTTGCGATCATGGTTGC
>CBFIHB010000115.1:0-2918 GCA_965662415.1 Actinomycetes bacterium
CTGTGTGCCTCGGGTGCGCTGGTGACCGTCATCGTGCTCTTCGCGCGTAATGCCTCGCTGTCGGCCCCACCCCGCGAGCCTGCGGCCCAACCCTCACCCAACGCCTGGAACGACGACCCCCTGCCCGGGCCGCACCCAGGTGCTTAGCGTGCTGCGCGTGTCGCCTGCTGCCTACCGCCAAGGCAGAGGCGGTAGGTTGCGTCCTACTGCACGCCATCGAAGGAGCCCACGCTGCAACCGCTGAGCCCCCGTGAGATCCAGGCGCGCGTCCGTGCGGGCGCGTCGCCTGAGGTCGTTGCGGCGGAAACCGGCTGGCCGCTGGACAGGGTCACGCGATACGCCGAGCCACTACTGGGTGAACGCGCATACGTTGCGAAGCAAGCTGCAGCAGTCGAGATCTCCCGCTCCCGCGGTGGGGCTACTTTGCATCAGTCCGTCAGCGTTCGCCTGGACGTTGATCCGGATACTGAGGAGCTCACCTGGGACTCCTACCGCAATCCTGAGGGGCGTTGGGTCGTCACAGCGTTCCACGGTGGATCGGCGGTTGGAACGTGGTTGTACGAAGAGGTGGGACGATCCGTGCACCCCCAAGACGAAGCCGCGCGCGCACTGATGGGCGGAGGCCCCAGTGTCGTGGCCGATCCCGAGGTCGAGGCTGCTACCACCGAGCCGGCGCCCGTGCCCACAACCGACACCGACACCGACCGTCCCGAAGTCAATGCGGAGGATCAGGAGGAAGCGGCTCGACCCCGCTTAGTGTCGGTCACATCTGATCCGCTTGCCGAGCAGGCGCGCGCAACCGACACTCCCAGCAGTGAGGACGCGCTGTTCGGTGAGCCAGCGGCTACCAGTGAGCAATCAAAGCCAAGCTCGAACAGCACGCGCAGTGAACGCACCAAGCGGGCGAAAGGCAAGCGGGGACGCGCAAGCGTCCCGAGCTGGGATGAGATTTTGTTCGGGGCGACTAAGTCCGAGGACTAGTCGGCGGATTCTGTGAAGGGCAACGGTTCTCGGGAGATGTGTTCGACCCCCGCGCGCCGTGCGGTGAGCCCGGCTCGGTAGTGCCGTCGGCACAGCACCTCGTAGGCGATCGCACCCTGCCCTGAGCCGCCCACATCGCCTACCACCACCTGATCGCCTTCGGTAGTCATCTCGCCATCGAGCGTCCGTGCGTTGTGTATCGCCCGGGAACCGCACCAGCACAATGCCTCGACCTGCAGCACCTGCACCCTGTCGGCTAGCTCGACGAGCCGGGTGGAACCCGGGAATAGTCGGGTTCGAAAATCGGTCATGATTCCGAACGCGAAGACGTCGATAGCAAGCTCATCGACCACCCGTGCCAACTGTTCGACTTGCTCCTCGGTGTAGAACTGCGCTTCATCACAGATGATGTAGTCGACCCGAGTCCCCGCGCTCAGGCGATCGACCACGTAGCGGCGAAAGTCGAAGGAGTCATCAACTTCGATGGCCGGCCGCGATAGTCCGAGTCTGCTGGACAAGACCGACTCGCCTGCGCGATCGAGTCGAGTGAAGATCAATCCCGAGCGGCCTCGCGAACTGTGGTTGTGGTCCGTCTGTAAAGCCAGGGTGCTCTTGCCACAATCCATAGTTCCGGCGTAGAACACCAGCTCTGCCACGCCGGAATCGTGCCACACCGCTTCAGCGGCCGCCCCGCAAGATCAAGGCAGGTACCCGCCGTTCGTCATCGCTGCGACCCCCGTGTTGACCGGGGAGCGCAGATAGTCGGGGGTCGGCGATCCGGCTAGCGATCGATGTTCCCGGCTCGCAGACCACCACAAGATCCCCTATTCGATCGGCCAACGCCGGATCCACGGGGCCGAAGAGATCGTCCTGGATCGCTTCCTCCCGGGTCCTGATGGTTACCCGGTCCCCGAGCACCTGCCCCCACCGATCCCGGACGCCATCGAGAGCATCTGGCTCGCAGTACAAATAGCGCATCCGCGGCTCGCCGCCCAGAAGCCGAACCCCCCAGCACAGCGCAGGCTCGTCCTCGACCCACACTCGCCGACCTGCTTCGACCATGCCGTGATCAGCAGTGACCACGACGGCACCGCCAGCCGGCAATTCGCCACGGATCCGGCCAATGAGTTCGTTCGCATCTGCGGCGGCCGCGTGCCATTGCGCAGACTCCGGACCGAATTCGTGGCCCGCTCGATCGAGTGCGGGCCAGTACACGTAGGCCAACTCCCGCGAGCCGTTCGTGGACACCCTCAAGGCAAGTTCACGAACTGCATCAACGCGGTCACCGATCGTTTCCGCGTGCACATACTCCGACCCGCGCAAGACAGCTCGCGACAGTCCGGAGCCCGCATATGCGGCAGGACCCACGGCGGTGCACCGGACCCCTGCATCGGAGCAAGCCTCGAAGACGGTTGGTTCGGGCTGCACCGCAGCAGGGTGTGGGTCCGAGCCCCAGTGCAAGGGCGAGAGCAGTTCATCTCGATCGGGTAGGTAGAACGATGCTCCTAGGATTCCGTGCTGGCCGGGAGGCATGCCCGTTCCCAAAGTCGCTAAACCCGTGGCGGTGGTCGTGGGAAAGGCGGCCTCGATTGAACCGCCAGCAGCCTGATCGAGGCTCGGGAAAGCATCGCCATGCTGTTCGATCGCCGTTGCGCCCAGACCGTCGATCAGGCACACGATGACGATCTCGCACTGTCCCAGACCAAGGCGATCGGCAAAGGAGTCAACGCCCAACGAATGTGCCGCTGCCGGCAATACGTCGGCAAGGCTGAGCTCGCTGAGGTGACGCATCAGTCCCTGCGAGCTGCGGTTGCCTCGGATAGCGCGCCGGCGAATCGCAACACCTGTGACACCACATCCGCGCCATCTGCGGCCTCGGACACCCGCACGGAGAGGTCGTCGTTACTGGAAGTACCGGTGTAACCGTGATCGGCGTC
>CBFIHB010000116.1:0-2835 GCA_965662415.1 Actinomycetes bacterium
CCGAAGCGCAAGCGATCGTCGATGAGGCAGCCGACGAAGAAGAGGTCGTTGCCGACGAGGTTGCCGACGAGGTTGCCGCCGAGGTTGCCGCCGAGGTTGCAACAGAGGAGGCCGAGGAGATCGACCCGGTCGAAGCATTCCGTCAGGAGATGCGAATCGCCCCGGGGGACTGGTACGTCGTCCACTCGTACTCCGGTTACGAGAACAAGGTCAAGGGCAACATCGAAGCCCGCACCACCACCTTGAACATGGAGGATTACATCTTCCAGGTGGAAGTGCCTATGGAAGAGGTCACCGAGATCAAGGGCGGGGTGCGCAAGCAGGTCAACCGCAACAAGTTCCCCGGCTACGTCCTCGTGCGCATGGATCTGACCGACGAATCGTGGGGCGTCGTACGCCACACCCCCGGTGTCACCGGATTCGTCGGAAACGGACACTCACCGGCGCCGTTGTCGCTCGAGGAGGTCATCGCGATCCTCGCTCCGGCTCCGGAGAAGAAGTCCGCTACGGCCGCTGGCCCGACCAGCATGGCTGAAGAAGCCGCCGCTGCCGCTATACCGATCGAAATCGATTTCTCGGTGGGCGATTCGGTCACCGTGGTCGACGGTCCCTTCGCCACGTTGCACGCCACTATCTCCGAGATCAACATCGAGGCCCAGAAGGTCACTGGCCTCGTGGAGATCTTCGGCCGCGAGACCCCGGTCGAGCTGGCCTTCAACCAGATCCACAAGAACTAAGCGAACTAGAGGAAGAAGACAATGGCACCCAAGAAGAAGGTCGAAGGCCTGATCAAGTTGCAGATCGAGGCAGGCCAGGCCAACCCGGCGCCCCCCGTTGGTCCGGCGCTCGGCCAGCACGGCGTCAACATCATGGACTTCTGCAAGGCCTACAACGCCGCGACCGAAGACAAGCGTGGGCAGGTCATCCCGGTCGAGATCACGGTCTACGAGGACCGTTCCTTCGATTTCGTCCTGAAGACCCCGCCTGCCGCGAAGCTCATCTTGAAGGCGGCCGGCGTGGCCAAGGGCTCGGGCACCCCGCACACCGTCAAGGCCGGATCGATCACCAAAGATCAGGTCCGCGAGATCGCCGAGACCAAGATGCCCGACCTCAATGCCAATGACGTCGAAGCCGCAATGCGGATCATCGAAGGCACCGCGCGCCAGATGGGGATCACCGTTTCCTAGTCCGCAACCCGCACAACTGAATACCGAAACCGCACAAGCGTGGGAGGGCCCAGCGCGGCCCGCTAACCACGACTGCCGATAAGGAGAGCAGAGATGAAGCGCAGCAAGGCATACCGCCAAGCGATGGACAAGATCGAGGCCGACAGGGTTTACAGCCCGGCGGGTGCGATCGCCATCATCAAGGACACCGTGTCCACCAAGTTCGATCCCACCGTCGATGTCTCGATGCGGTTGGGTGTGGATCCCCGCAAGGCCGATCAGATGGTCCGCGGCACCGTCAACCTTCCTCACGGCACCGGCAAGACGGCTCGGGTCCTGGTCTTCGCCGGCGGAGAGAAGGCCGATGAGGCTCGCGAAGCGGGCGCTGATTTCGTGGGCGCCGACGACATGCTCGAGAAGGTGAAGGGCGGTTGGACGGACTTCGATGCAGTCGTCGCTACTCCGGACATGATGGGCAAGGTCGGAACCTTGGGCAAGGTGCTCGGTCCTCGCGGATTGATGCCCAACCCCAAGACGGGCACGGTCACAATGGATGTCGCCAAGGCGGTCGGGGATATCAAGGGCGGCAAGATCGAGTTCCGTCTCGACAAGCACTCCAACCTGCAGTTCCCGATCGGCAAGGCCTCGTTCAGCGCCGAGCAGCTCGGAGAGAACTTCTCAGCGGTCATCGATGAGATCAACCGGCTGAAGCCATCGGCAGCCAAGGGGCGCTACATCAAGAAGACCACCTTGTCTTCGACGATGGGCCCCGGCATCCCCGTCGATCCCGCCAAGACAGAGGACGACGACCTCTAAACCTCAGCGACGAAAGGCCCGGAACCGATCGGTTCCGGGCCTTTCGCTTTTTGGGTTGACCGGCGTTCGTTCGCCGACCACACTGTGGCGATTGACCGGCGCGGGGTGCTGCGCGCCTTTCACCCTGGGGAGGGCGAGCGTGAAGTATCACCTTCCGCTGACCCATCCCCTCCTCCAAACCGTGGACATCAGCGTGTCCTTCGGTGGCCTGCAGATCCTCGATGAGGTCAGCATCGGAATCCCCGAAGGTTCGGTGACCGGGCTGATCGGTCCCAACGGCGCGGGCAAGACCACCGTCTTCAATGTGATGACCGGGTTCGTCAAGCCCGATTCGGGGAAGGTCAAGTACGAGGGCAAGCGGCTGCGGCACATTCGCACCCACCACCTCACCAAGATGGGTATCTCGCGCACGTTGCAGGGCGTGGGGCTGTTCCCTTCGCTGACCGCGCGCGAGAACGTCATGCTCGGAGCCTCAGGGGACGTTAAGTCCGGCATCGTGGCCGATGCACTCGCGCTCCCGTGGGTGGACGTCGAGCAACGCAAGGTGCGCGAGAAGGCCGATGCGGTGATGGCCGAATTGGGTGTGCTGGAGGAAGCCGACCGGCTTCCCGGGGAGATGCCCTACCCCGTCCAAAAGCGCGTCGCCCTCGCGCGTGCACTTGTCAGCGATCCGAAGGTGCTGCTGCTCGATGAGCCCGCCGGCGGCATCGGCGCTGGAGATATGGCCGAACTAGGTCGCCTCATCCGCAGTTGGACACCCGAGCGCACCGTCTTGCTCGTCGAGCATCACATGGAATTGGTCATGGAGGTGTGCGATCTCATCTGGGTGCTCGATGCCGGCAAGGTCATCGCT
>CBFIHB010000117.1:0-2418 GCA_965662415.1 Actinomycetes bacterium
CCTGCAGCACCGGATCACGCCAGTCCGATCCAGTCACCACCGTGCGGCACGCAGCCTCACCGCATAGGCAGACGAACTCGTCATAGTCAGAGGCATCCGTCATCGCGTAGTCGAACGTCAGTTCCTCGCCAACCTCGATATCGCGCATCGCCACGATCACCGCTGATCCGATAACACCACAATTCGGTTCACACGAGTGATTGAGCATGTCACCGGCTTCCGGCACTTCCCCGGACACCAGGAAGAGATCGTGATCCACCTGAATCGAACGGCTCTGCCGATCATCGCTCATCTCATCGAGCCTGCTCCGGTCGACCATCCAGCCACCGAAGCCAGCCACGGTCTCGCCCTTGCAAATGGGTTCCGTGGCGTACGAGCCCCAACCTTTTGAGCCGGCAGGACGTGCTTCGGCTTTCGATGTCAACCAGTTGTAGTCCAACGTGGCCACCTTTCACGGCCCGGAACCCCCGGGGGAAGCAAACGACCCGGGATTTTGGCACAAGAAGATGACCGGTCAACACCCGCCCACCTCCAAGCGAAGCGAGACGATCACCGCGGTGCAACGATGGGCCCATGAGCAACGAGCAGCCCGTAGTTGGTCCCGACGGTCAGCCGATCGACCCGACTACCCAGCACAATCACGATGACACCTCGACCACAGATCCGACCGCACTGGTGCAACAGCCCGCCAAGGTCATGCGCATCGGCTCGATGATCAAGCAACTGCTCGAGGAAGTGAAGTCCGCTCCCCTAGACGAAGCCGCCCGCGTGAGGCTCAGCGAGATCTACTCGCAGTCGATCAGCGAACTCAAGGACGGCCTCGCCCCTGAACTCGTCGATGAGCTCGAGCGACTGTCCCTTCCGTTCACCGAGGAGCACGCGCCCAGCGAAGCCGAACTGCGCATCGCCCAGGCCCAGCTCGTGGGCTGGCTCGAGGGTCTTTTCCACGGCATCCAGGCGGCGGTGTTCGCCCAGCAGATGGCGGCCAAGGCCCAACTCGAACAGATGCGTGGCCAACCGCAGTTGCTCGCCGGACCAGACGGCCAACCATCCGGACCAGGACAACCCGACGGGCAATCCCCGCAACAGGGCGGGGTCGGCCACTACCTCTAAGGAACACTGCCGCCCCGCGGATAGGTTTAGCCGGTGATCGATCCACTCATCTTGCGCACCGACCCCGAGCGCATCCGCGAATCCCAGCGACGTCGCGGTGAGGACGAGGGCCTGGTGGATCGTCTCATCGAAGCCGACCAAGGCACGCGTGATCTGCGGCAGCGTTTCGATGAATTGCGCAATGAGCAAAAATCGCTTGGCAAGCAGATTGGCCCCTTGCAAGGTCAACTCAAGAAGGCCGACGACGCCACCAAGCCCGCACTCCAGGCGCAGGTGGACGAACTGATGGCCACCGCGCAGGATCTGGCCGATCAAGTCAAGGCCGCCGAGGCCGAGGCGAACCAGGCGGCCGAGGAAACCAACGATCTGTGGCTGGGGGTTTCGAATCTCGTCGACCTCGGTTCACCCGTTGGTGGCGAGGATGACTTCACCGTGCTGGAGCATGTCGGCACGCCGCGGGACTTCGCGGCCGAAGGATTCGAACCGAAGGACCATCTGGAGATCGGTGAAGCACTCGCGGCGATCGACGTGGACCGCGGCGCGAAGGTGTCCGGCTCACGTTTTTACTACCTCACCGGCCCTGGCGCGGAATTGGAGTTCGCGCTACTCAACATGGCGATGGAGCACGCACGCCGACACGGACTCGTTCCGGTGATCACCCCGGCGCTCGTGCTGCCCAGCGCGATGGAGGGCACCGGCTTCCTTGGCCAAGCCGCTGAGAACGTTTACCGAATCGAATCCGATGACATGTATCTCGTCGGCACTAGCGAAGTACCACTCGCGGCTTTCCACTCCGACGAGATCATCGACGCCGATCAACTTCCGTTGCGCTACGCCGGCTGGTCGAGTTGCTTCCGCCGCGAAGCCGGCTCTTACGGAAAGGACACCCGGGGCATCATCCGCGTGCACCAGTTCGACAAGGTCGAGATGTTCGTGTTTTGCGAGCCGGACAAGGCAGCCGAGGAGCACGCGAACCTGCTGGCCTGGGAGAAGGAGTTCATGGACGCCCTCGAGATCCCGTATCGGGTGATCGATGTGGCGACCGGTGATCTCGGCTCTAGTGCCGCCAAGAAGTTCGACATCGAAGCGTGGATCCCCACCCAAGACGCCTACCGCGAGGTCACGAGCACTTCGAACACCACCGAGTTCCAAGCCCGCCGGTTGAAGATCCGCATGCGCAGAGACGGGCAAACCAGCGCCCTGGCCACGTTGAACGGGACGCTGTGCGCGATGCCGCGAATCATCGTCGCACTTCTGGAGAACCACCAACAGCAAGACGGCAGCGTGGCGATCCCCGTTGCCCTG
>CBFIHB010000118.1:0-2409 GCA_965662415.1 Actinomycetes bacterium
CTGCAGGACTTCCCGAAAGCGCCGGCGGCACGTTCGTCTCCGGCGGTTCGGCCGGCAACCTCTCGGCACTCGTAGTGGCCCGCGATACCACCGAGCAGCGCGGTTTGTCGGTGCGCACCCCTCGGGTGCTGGTCAGCGACCAAAGCCATTCCTCGATCGCGAACGCGCTGCGCATCACCGGGATGCGGCCGTTGATCGTGCCGACGGTGGACGGGCGGATGACTCGCGCGGCGATCGAGCAAGTGCTGGCCGCCGATCCCGATGGAGCACAGGACCTAGTCGCGATCGTCGGCACTGCTGGAACCACGAACGCCGGCATTGTCGATGACCTCACCGCGTGCGCGGATGTCGCCGCAGAACACCGACTGTGGTTCCACGTGGATGGCGCCTACGGCGGCGCGGGCTTGCTGCTACCCGAACTGCAAGACCTTTATGCAGGTATCGAACGAGCCGATTCGCTCGTGATGGATCCGCACAAGTGGTGGTTCGCTCCCTACGATTCGGCGGCACTGATCTACCGCGAGCCGCGCTTGGCGCAGGCCGTTCACACCCAGGATGCGTCCTACCTCGACGTCATCCACGACGACGACGCCACCGATCTCAATCCCAGTGACCTCGCCTTCCACCTCACCCGGCGCGCCCGTGGGATGGCGCTGTGGTTCTCGATGGCGGTGAATGGCATGGACGCCTATCGCGACGCAGTCCGGGCCGGCGTGCAGATCGCCCGTTATGCCGCCGAGCGCATCGATGCGATGGACGAAGTCGAACTAATCCGACAGCCGGAATTGAGCATCGTGCTCTTCCGTCGCCGCGGCTGGGAACTAAGCGATTACGAGGCCTGGTCTGATCGGCTACTACGCAACCAGACTGCTTTCGTGACGGCCAGCGCGTGGTACGGCGAGCCCGTGGGCAGGCTTGCGTTCTTGCATCCGGCGACCACCACGCAGATGGTCGACGAAGTGCTGGGCAGTCTCTAGCTGGTGCGATTCACTAGTTTCCAGGTGGCCGGGAACAGCCCTGCGGCGAGCGCGATCTTCAGTGCGTCACCGAGAAGGAAGGGGATCATGCCCAAGCTGAGTGCGGTGGCCCAGGAGGCATCGATCGCGAACTTCAGGTAGCTCACGCCCACCGCGTAGATCACCACGTTGCCCAGAACCATCAACCCAGCGGTTCGCAGGGGAGTGCGGGTGGCGCCGTGTTCGGCCAGTCGGCCGACGATCCCGGCGGCCAAGATGAAGCCGAGGATGTAGCCGTAGCTCGCCCCGCCCCAGCCCGAGGACCCGGCCGAGAACCAGGGAACGCCGGCAGTGCCAGCCGCGGCGTAGACCACCATCGAGGCGACGCCCCGCCAGGTTCCCAGGGCCGCGCCCACCAATAGCACCGCGAAGGTCTGCAGGGTGAGGGGAACGGGTGTGAACGGCAGCGGGATCACCACCTGCGCCGAGATACCCACGAAGGCCGAGCCGCCGAGCACCAAGGCGATGTTGGCTGCCTTCGTCGAGGCGATGTAGTCCCCGAGGACGCGGGGTGCCGGGGTGGCGATGGCCATGGATTCCTCCTCGCAGGGCTCCTCATGCGGGAAGCCGCGCAGCGAACCATACCGTTGGAGCCCTCCGGGTTACCCTGGTCTCGGCCTTCTCGGGGTACCCTGAAGGCCGATCGAAATACCGATCCGTTTCGGATCGCTGCTGGATGAGGACGCTGGGGAAGGCGACCCTCGATTCCAGGAGGCGATATGACGGTCGTGATCGATGCCCGCCGCGGCGCGGATTCTTCGCATGCGCGCGGCGTGCTTTTCGTGCATTCATGCCCTTCGGCGGTGGCCCCGCATCTGGAGTGGGCGCTGGCTCGGGTCTTCGCAACCACGGTTGACATCGACTGGGCCTCCCAGCCGGTTGCGCCGGGAAGTCAGCGCGCCGAGATTGTCTGGCATGGTCCGCTCGGCACGGCGTCGAGGATCGCCAGCGCGCTGGTGGCCTTCTCCACCATCCGCTTCGAGGTGACCGAGGATCCGGTTGACGGGCGCGAAGGCGAACGCTTCGCCGTCACTCCCAACCTCGGCTTGTTCCGCGGCACGATCGGTGTCCACGGGGATGTCCTTGTTCACGAAGAACGTTTGCGCAGCCTGATGGTCGGCGCCCGTGCGGGCGGACAAGAAGCGATCGGAGAAGTGCTCGAGGAGATCGATCGGCTGATCGGGACGCCGTGGGACGAAGAACTCGAGGCATTCCGGATGGCCCACGAAGGGGCTACTGTCCGGGTGCTCCACGAAGTCGTCTAGTAGCCGAAACGCGAATAGCGAGCGCAAGGACGAGAGCAAGCAGACACAGCACTAGGTAGAAGACATCTGCTGCGCCGACTTGATCGGTCAAGGTCGCGATCGCGTTCACGAACACGACGACGATGACG
>CBFIHB010000119.1:0-2214 GCA_965662415.1 Actinomycetes bacterium
ATCTACTTCGACCTAGCCAACGTCGCCGAACAGGTCGAGCGGGCGCACGATGCCCGCGACGAACGCCGAGTGAAGGCCGGCCCACTGAACCGAGTGGTCGATGCCGCACGAGAAGCGAATGTCGATCCGAACTTGGTGCAACAAGTGGCATCCGCGATGTCGGTTCGGCCGGTATTCACTGCCCACCCCACCGAAGCCGCTCGGCGATCGGTTCTCGTGAAATTACGGCGCATCGCGGATCTTTTGTTGAACCCGGACCTCAGCGATAACGAGAGGGATCGGCAGATGGCGGAGATGATCGATCTGCTCTGGCAGACCGATGAACTTCGTCTGGAACGTCCACAGGTCCTCGATGAAGCCCGCAACGCGCTGTACTACCTCGACGACCTCACCCGCGGCCCGCTGGGCAGAGTGCTCGAAGACCTCGCCGGCGCCTTCGCGCAGCTGGGGGTGGACCTACCGCCCGATGCGCGTCCCGTCAGCTTCGGCTCCTGGATCGGCGGCGATCGCGACGGCAATCCCTTCGTGACTCCCAAGGTGACGCGGGACGTCGTTCGATTCCAACGCGATCACGCAGTCTTGGACCTCGTTCCGCATATCGATCGCCTCCTGGAGGATCTATCGATCTCGGAACGAATCGCCGGCGCGAGCGCTGAACTGCGCGAATCGGTCGAGAAAGACCTCACGTACCTCCCCGATCTCGATCCGAGGTTCCTGCGCATCAACGCCGAGGAACCCATCCGGTTGAAACTCACCGTGGTGTGGACGCGGCTTCGGCTAACTCGCGAGCGCCTCAACGAAGGCGGCCCACATCGCCCTGGTCGCGACTACGACAGCACTCGGGAACTACTCGATGACCTGCTGCTCATCCGCAATGATCTGATCACCCATCGCGGGGAACTCGCCGCACAAGGCGTCCTCGATCGCGCGATTCGCGTGGTCGCGTCTATCGGCCTGCCACTCGCAACGCTGGACATCCGTGAGCACGCTGGCAAATTCCACGAAGTAATCGGTCAACTGTTCACTCGACTCGGGTTCGACTACGACGACATGTCGCGCGAGGAGCGGACGCAGTTGCTCGCAGGTGAATTGAGCGCCCTGCGGCCCCTGGCACCGAACCCACCCCATCTCGACGAATCAGGTCTCGTCACCTACCAAACCCTGGAAACGGTGGGTTCACTGCTCGACACCTACGGCGCACGTCCCGTCGAATCGGTGATCGTCTCGATGACGAAAGGTGTCGACGACATCCTGGCCGCGGTGGTGCTGGCTCGAGAGACCGGCTTAGTCGACACCTTCAATGGCACCTCGCGCGTGGGCTTCGTTCCGCTGCTCGAGACCGTCGAGGAACTGCGGAACGCAGACACCATCGTGGCTGGCCTACTCGAGCATCCCGTCTACCGTTCGATCGTGGCATCCAGGGGTGATGTCCAGGAAGTGATGCTCGGTTACTCCGACTCGAACAAAGATGCCGGAATCACCACCTCCCAGTGGGAGATCCACCTCGCACAAAGACGACTACGCGATGTCACGAAGAGTCACAGAGTTCGCCTGCGCCTGTTCCACGGCCGCGGCGGCACCGTAGGCCGCGGTGGTGGCCCCACGTACGAAGCCATCTTGGCCCAGCCCTGGGGTGTTCTCGACGGTCAGATAAAGGTGACCGAACAAGGTGAAGTGATCAGCGACAAATACCTGCTACCTGCGCTTGCTCGGGACAACCTCGAACAGATGGTGGCCGCTGTCCTGGATGCATCTTTACTTCACCGTCACCCTCGACAAACCGACGCCGAACTCCAGCGCTGGGACTCGGTCATGTCCACCACTTCACTGAATGCGCAGTCGAGGTACCGCGAACTCGTCGAGGATCCGGACCTACCCCGCTACTTCACGTTGTCCACACCGGTCGAGGAATTCGGGGCAATGCACCTGGGATCTCGCCCGGCACGCCGACCCGACGGCAGCGCGGGCATCAGTGACCTTCGAGCCATTCCATGGGTATTCGGCTGGACTCAGTCACGCCAGATAGTCCCCGGATGGTTCGGTGTCGGCTCGGGACTCAAGGCAGCACGTGAAGCCGGTTACGCAGCAGATCTCGTCGACATGCACCAGCAGTGGCACTTCTTCGCCAACTTCATCTCCAACGTGTCTATGACTTTGATGAAGACCGACCTCGAGGTGGCGCGGCAATACGTCGAACGTCTCGTTCCAAGCGAT
>CBFIHB010000120.1:0-2075 GCA_965662415.1 Actinomycetes bacterium
GTTCGACACCGGTGAGGAGTTGCTCGTGAACGAACTTGCCATGCGACCGCACAACTCCGGGCACTGGTCGATCGAGGGCGCGGTCACCAGTCAATTCGAGAACCATCTGCGTGCGGTCTTGGATCTGCCATTGGGCGCTCCGCACCTTCGCGACGAGCACGCGGTCATGGTCAACATCCTCGGTGGGGATGTGGGTGATTTGTACTCCGCCTACCGGCATGTCTTCGCCCGGGACCCGGGGTTGAAGGTGCATCTGTACGGCAAAGAGGTTCGCCCGGGCCGTAAGGTCGGGCACGTGACCGCGGTCGGAGACAACGTCGACGATTTGTTGGCACGGGCCCGGCACGCGGCGGATTACTTCATGGGGGTCATTGATGAGTAGTTCACCCGCTGTGGTCGGCATCTGCATGGGATCGGACTCCGATTGGCCCACCATGCAAGCGGCCTCCGAAGTCCTCGATGAGTTCGCGGTACCGCATCGGGTGGATGTGCTGTCCGCGCACCGTATGCCCGTGGAGATGCTCGAGTACGGCAAATCCGCGCGTTCGTCCGGGTTGCGGGTAATAATCGCCGGTGCCGGTGGCGCCGCGCACCTGCCCGGGATGTTGGCCTCGGTCACCTCGCTGCCGGTGGTCGGTGTTCCGGTGAACGCCACCACGTTGGACGGCATGGATGCATTGCTCTCCATCGCGCAGATGCCCGCGGGTGTTCCGGTCGCCACCGTGGCGATCGGGGGTGCGCGCAATGCCGGTCTGCTCGCGGTCCGCATGCTCGGCATCGCCGATGATGGTTTGTTGGATCACATGGAGCAGTTCCAAGGCGAACTCAATGCCACTGCGCGCGCGAAAGGCGACGGGATCCGGCGCGAGCGCTAGCTGCTGAAGAGCCGCGGGTGCTCGATGGCCGGGCAGCGATCCATCACCATGGTCATTCCAGCGTTGATGACTCGCTTTGCTGCGTCGTGATCGATCACCTCGAGCTGGAACCACACCGCTTTCGCGCCCGCTGATATCGCTTGATCGGCGAACTCGCCGGCACGGTCGAAGCGGACGAACACGTCCACTACATCGGGTGCGCCGTGGACCTTCGCGGCTTCCGCGATAGAGGTGAACCCGGGTTCGCCGTGAACGGTATGCGCGCGCGGGTGGATCGGCACGACCTGCTTGCCGATCGACTGCAAGAAGCGCGCCACGCGGTAAGCCGGGCGATCGGGGTTATCGCCCAATCCCACGATGAACCACAGGCGGGAGCTTTCCAGCAGATCGTGGATCTGTTGGTCGGTCGCGAGTTCGGAGGTCACGCGGTGGGGCGGCCGAGCGCGCGATAGGTCCAGCCGGCCGAGCGCCAGGCCTGCGGATCCAGGGTGTTGCGGGCGTCGATGATCGCGGCGTTGTTGACGGTGTCGGTGAGTATCCGCGGATCGAGCTCGCGGTACTCGCGCCATTCGGTGCCCAACACGATCAGGTCTGTACCAGCGATCGCATCGAGGAGGTCTTCGCGGTAGTCCATGTGCGGGTAGACGCGCTTGGCGTTAGTGAGGCCTTTCGGATCGTGCACTCGCACCGTTGCACCGGAGTTGTAGATCGCCACGGCAACGTCGAGGGCTGGTGAGTCCCTGACGTCGTCGCTGTCGGGTTTGAAAGTCGCACCGAGCATGGTGACGACCTTGCCTCGGAAGTCACCTCCGAGTGTCTTGCGCGCGAGGTCCACGGTGTGAGCGCGGCGACGCATATTGATCTGATCGACTTCCCGAAGAAAGGTGAGAGCCTCTTCGGCGCCGAGTTCGCCGGCACGCGCCATGAATGCGCGAATGTCCTTGGGCAGGCAGCCGCCGCCGAAACCCAGGCCTGCGGCCAGGAAGCGGTTGCCGATGCGGGGGTCGTAGCCGATCGCCTGCGCCAAGTGTGTGACGTCCGCACCGGCGGCCTCGCATACCTCGGCCATTGCGTTGATGAAGGAGATCTTGGTGGCCAGGAAGGAGTTCGCCGCCACCTTCACCAGTTCGGCGGTGGGATAGTCGGTGATCAGAAACGGCACGCCGTCGGCGGTGAGTGGTGCGTACACCTCGCGCATCA
>CBFIHB010000121.1:0-1835 GCA_965662415.1 Actinomycetes bacterium
GGGCTCGTGCGTGACCGGCGCTGAGCACTCCGGCGGCAACTTTGGATTGCACCGAGGTCGGAAGTTTGAGGAGGCGAAGAGTGTTGGAAACCTGGGGGCGTGATCGACCGATGCGCTGCGCGAGTTGATCTTGCGTGCAACCGAAGTCGGAAAGCATCTGCGAGTACGCGGCTGCTTCCTCGAGCGGATTCAAATCCGCACGGTGCAAGTTCTCCAAGAGCGCGTCGCGCAGCATGTCCGCGTCGTCGGTGGTTCTGATGATCGCCGGAATCCTCGACAGACCCGCTTCCTTAGTCGCGCGTAAGCGTCGCTCACCGGCGATGAGTTCGTAGCTGCCATCCTCGCGGCGCCGAACGACGATCGGCTGGAGCAGCCCGATTTCCTTGATGGAGAACGACAATTCGGCGAGTGCGTCTTCATCGAAGACAGTTCGAGGTTGTTGCGGATTGGGGCTGATCACTTCCACATCTAGTTCGGCGTAGTGACCCGGGGCGTCATCAGCGTCCGATGCGCTTTGTTTCGATGTCCGCTTGGGTGACGACACTTTCTTTGTGGTCGCCCGTGACTCTTGCTCCGCAGGTTCATCAGAGGTGGGGATCAGTGCACCCAAGCCTTTGCCGAGTCCGCGCTTAGCCATCGCTTGCCTCCGTCATGTCGATCACGTCGATCGCATCGAGTTGCTCGGCCACCTCGCGGTAAGCGATGGCGCCGGAATTCGTGGGGTCGTAGGTCACCACGGTCACTCCGTGCGAAGGTGCCTCGGATACCCGCACGGAGCGCGGCACCACTGTGTCCAGTACCCGTGCGCCGAAATGGGTTCGTACTTCGTAGGCGACCTGGGACGCCAGGCGGGTGCGGCCGTCGTACATCGTCAGCACGATCGCACTCACGCGAAGCTCCGGGTTGAGATGCTCGGCCACCATCTCGACTGTGCGCAGTAGTTGCGACAGCCCCTCGAGGGCGTAGTACTCGCACTGGATCGGTAAAAGAACCTCACGGGCCGCTACGAGTCCGTTCACAGTGAGCAGCCCAAGGCTCGGCGGGCAGTCGATCAGGACGTAGTCGAGTTCGACTCCCGCCTCGCGCTGTTCGGCTAGGAAAGAGTCGATGGCTTCTTTCAGGCGGTATTCACGGCGCTCTGCGGACACCAACTCGATCTCGGCGCCGGCTAGGTCCACGGTGGCTGGCGCACCAAACAGGCCAGAAATATCAGGACATTCTGTGACAATTGATGCTAAAGGTGTCTCATCGGTGATGACGTCGTAGATGTCAGGGATTCCGGCACCATGCTCGATCCCCAACGCGGTGGAGGCGTTGCCCTGCGGGTCTAGATCCACCACCAGGACGCGATTGCCCGCCTGCGCCAAGGCGGCCCCCACGTTGACCGCGGTCGTGGTCTTGCCCACGCCACCCTTCTGGTTGGCGATGGTAATGATCCGGGTCACGGGCGCTCCTTGATGGGCCAGCCCAGCCCTGAGGGGTGTCCTGGCTCCGAGGCCTGCGGTTCCACCGATGTTTCCCGTGAAACATCGAGGGGCCAACCGAGGCCAGAGGGGTGAATATCGGGGGAGTCTGGCACGGGCGTCATTGTGCCGCAGCGCGCCGGGCGGTGACCACAGTGGTCGGCGGTTCGACGACCCCCTGGCCGACAGTGAGGACCTGGGGGTCCACTAGGCCACTAGCCCGCAACTGGTCGGCGTCGCGGTCTACCTCCTCCTGGGCCGATTCCCCCTTCAAAGCCACCAAAAGTCCACCGGGCCGGATCAAGGGAGCCGACCAGGCGGCCACCGTCCCGAGTGGAGCTACTGCCCGGGCCGTCACTACGTCCAGGCCAC
>CBFIHB010000122.1:0-1766 GCA_965662415.1 Actinomycetes bacterium
TGTAGATCTGGATGTCACGATCAGGATCCATCGACTCCAAGGTCAACAACTGCGCCATGACATCGTCGGCGGAGGCGTCATCGATTTGCACACCCAGGAAGATGATTCTTTCTTCAAACAGTTTCGTGTAGGGGTTGTGAACACGCTCACCGTTGGCGCTGCGCTCGCGAAATTCCGGGACGATGTACCGGCTCGTCGGCAAATGAAGTTCGCTCACTTGGCACTTCCCTTCTTGCCCGGAGCGTCGGCGTCCGTGCTGTAGACGTGATCGATGATCCCGTACTCACAGGCTTCATCGGCTGTGAACCAACGGTCGCGATCGGAGTCCTTCTCGATCTGCTCAATGGTCTGACCGCTGTGCTCGGCGATCAAGGTGGCCATGCGCTTCTTGATGAACAGCATCTGCTCCGCCTGGATCTTGATATCCGATGCGGTACCGCCGATGCCGCCTAGCGGCTGGTGCATCATGATTCGCGTATTCGGGGTCGCGTAGCGCTTACCCGGCGCACCAGCACACAGCAGGAACTGGCCCATCGACGCGGCAAGACCCATCGCCACGGTTGCGACGTCGTTGGGGATCAATTGCATGGTGTCGTAGATGACCATGCCCGCGGTGATCGAGCCACCGGGCGAATTGATGTAGATGGAAATGTCCCGCTCGGGATCCTCGGCGGCGAGCACCTGGAGTTGCTTGGCGATGCGGTCGGAGTTCTCATCTCGGACCTCACCCTCGAGCCAGATGATGCGCTCGCGGAGCAATCGCTCATCGAGCATGTCTCCAAAACCACTCATGCTGCCACCCGGGGCACGAAAACCGGGGTTGCCGATGTTGCTCACCGAACCTCCTGTAGATCTACTAGGACGACCCTAACGGCGATGCCTGAGCCTCACCCGTTCGCGGGCGCCTGGTTCGCCGACAGCCGAAACTGAATTACCGACTACTGCTGATCGCCCGCTTGGGCTGCAGCCATCTGGGCCTGAAGCTGGGCCATCTGCGCGGCCTGCATTGCCTCGTTCAACTCAGCATCGAGCGCGGCGAGGTCGATTTCGGTGCCTTCGGTGTCGGCCACGTTCGCGTTCTCCAAGACAAGCGCGAGGGCTTTGGAGCGACGGATGTCCGATAGCGCCATCTGTACTTGCCCGGAATCGACCAGCGCCTTCGCCAGCGCGTCTGGTGCCATGCCGTACCGCGGAGCCTGCTGCATGAGCCAATTCGACAACTCCGACTCGCCCACCGTGACCTCCTCGGCCTCCGCGATCTTGTCGAGGATGAATTGGCTCTTGAGGGCCTCGCGGGCCTGCTGCTCCACTTCGGCGCGATGCTCGTCGGAGGCTTCATGGCCATCCTCGAAGTGGGCCTCCACCTCAGCGGCGATGATGCCCTCGGGCATCGGGATTTCCACCGACTCCATGAGCGCCTCATGGACCTTCTCACGCGCCTGCTGGCCTTGCTCCATCCGCTTGAGCCGCTCGACTCGCGTCTTGGCGTCTTCTCGCAGTTCGTCCACGGTGTCGAACTCCGAGGCCATCACCACGAATTCCTCGTCCAGTGCGGGGAGTTCACGCTCGCGTACCGCTGTGACCGTAGCGGTTACCGTCAACGGCACCCCGGCCCAATCGCCATTGCTCGGAGTGAACGGGAACGTGCGAGTTTCTCCGGCCGAAGCTCCGCGCACTGCGTCGTCGAAGCCCGGCAGCATGCCATCGGTCCCCATCTCGTAGGAAAGCGCCGTTCCAGAGAGATCGTCGACCTCGTCACCGGAGTC
>CBFIHB010000123.1:0-1587 GCA_965662415.1 Actinomycetes bacterium
GTCTGGACATAGTGCTAGGCGACCCCGATGTCGAAGCCGTTTTCGTGAACGTCTTCGGTGGCATCACGGCGTGTGATGCCGTGGCGAACGGCATCGTGCAGGCTATTTCTATGCTCGCCGAGCGCGGTGAAGCCGTCACGAAGCCGATCGTGTGCCGAATCGACGGGAACAACGCGGAAGAGGGCCGACGGATTCTCGAGGAGGCCGAGCACGACCTCATTGAACTCGTAGAGACCATGGATGACGCCGCGCGCAGGGTCGCCGAACTCGCATCCGTCCGCGCGGCAGGGAAGTAGGTAGTAGACAGATGGCAATCTGGCTCGATTCCAGCAGCAAGATCCTCGTTCAGGGCATGACCGGATCCGAGGGCACGAAGCACACCCGGCGGATGGTCGCCAGCGGCGCGCAGGTGGTTGCCGGTGTCACCCCGGGCAAGTCCGGTCAAGAACTCGATGGCATCCCGATCTTCGATGACGTCGCGACGGCCATGGCCGAAACGGGAGCGAATGTCTCGGTCGTGTTCGTGCCACCTCGATTCGCCAAAGGTGCTGTCGAGGAGTCCGTGGATGCGGCGATCCCCCTGTGCGTTGTCATCACCGAAGGAATCCCGGTACACGACACCGCTCAGTTCTTTCAGTACTCCCAAAGCTCCCAAAATTCCAGTGCCACCCGGATCATCGGCCCGAACTGTCCGGGGATCATCAGCCCCGGACAGTCGAACACCGGAATCATCCCGGCGGACATCACCCAGCCGGGTCGTATCGGGCTGGTCTCGAAATCCGGGACCTTGACGTACCAAATGATGTACGAGTTGCGAGACATCGGATTCTCCACCTGCGTGGGAATCGGCGGTGATCCGATCATCGGTACCACTCACATCGATTGCCTGGCTGCCTTCGAGGAAGATCCGCAGACCAACGCCATCGTGATGATCGGTGAGATCGGTGGTGACGCTGAGGAGCGTGCCGCGGCGTTTATCGCCGATAACGTCACGAAGCCCGTCGTGGGATACGTGGCCGGTTTCACCGCTCCTGAGGGCAAGACCATGGGGCACGCGGGGGCGATCGTTTCCGGGTCCGCCGGAACAGCCGCGGCCAAACAAGAAGCACTCGAAGCGGTGGGAGTCAAGGTCGGCCGGACGCCCAGCGCTACCGCGCGGTTAATGCGCGAAGTCATGGGTGGCTGACCGGTTGCAGCCATCGCGAGTTCGGCGGGTCGGCTAGGGGTTCGGGTTGCCCGAAACCTGGACCCCGTTGCTCATCGCGGCGGTTGCCTTCGCGATCTTCGTCTACGGATTCTCCAAGACCGCCGGGCCGGTCTTCGGGGTAGTTGCCGGACCGGTACTCGCGGTGGCCCTGGGGCCGACAGCTGCCGCCGGATTCGCCGTGCCGCTACTGCTCTTGGGCGACCTCATGGGGTTGGCCTATTTTCGCCAACACGCGGACTGGAAAGTTATGCGACGCATCGTGCCGGGCGTTCTCGCCGGCTTCGTCCTCACCGCGCTTCTTTTCGCCTTCGCCACGCAGTCACTCATCGCCCGGGTAATCGGTGCATTGCTGCTCTTCTCGGTGATCTTGGAGGTGCTGC
>CBFIHB010000124.1:0-1400 GCA_965662415.1 Actinomycetes bacterium
TGCCCGACGAACCGATCTTGTTCACCAAGGCGCCCAATTGTCTCGTCGGACCGAACGACAACGTGCTGATACCGAGGGGCGCTACCAAGGTCGACTACGAGGTGGAACTGGGTGTCGTGATCGGCCGAAAGTGCCGCTACTTGGACTCACCCGAGCAGGCGCTGGAGCACATCGCCGGGTTCACCATCACCAATGACGTGTCCGAGCGGGCATTCCAGATCGAACGCGGTGGCGGGCAGTGGATCAAGGGCAAGTCGTGTGAGACGTTCAACCCGTGTGGACCGGTTCTCGCGACGCCCGATGAGGTCGACTTGGTTAAGGGTCTTGATCTTTGGCTGGCCGTTAACGGTGAGCGTCGGCAAAGCGGTTCAACGCACGACATGATCTTCGACGTAGCCGTAGTGCTTCATCACATCAGCCAATTCATGGTTCTCGAGCCCGGTGATCTCGTGAACACCGGGACACCTCCGGGGGTTGCCATGGGAATGACCGAACCCAGCTATCTCTCGGCCGGTGATGTCATGACCCTGGGGATCACCGGATTGGGCGAACAGCGTCAGGAATTGGTGTCCGCGTAGGAATCCCAGTTTCCTCCGGCCAGAATCCCGCCTTCGATCACGATCGACTGCCCGGTGATGTAGCTCGATGCTGGGGTAGCCAGGAAGATTACGGATCCGATTAGTTCGTCGGCTTGGGCGAGGCGCCCGATGGGAGTGGTGTCCTCGAACCAGCGTGCACGGTGCTCTTCGCCCCACAAGGGTTTGGTGAATTCCGTCTGGACAACGGCTGGTTCGATGCAGTTGACGCGGATGCCGTCGTCGACCCACTCGCGGGCGAAGCTCCGGGTCATTCCGGAAACGGCTGCCTTGGTCGCGGCGTAGACGGAGATGGTGTTGAAGCTGTAGCGGGCGCTAAGCGACGACAGGTTCACGATGGCGCCGTTGTCCGAGGCCTTCAAGTAAGGATGGGCAGCCTGGCTAAGGAAGTAGACCGCCCGCATGTTGACGGCGGTGATGGCGTCGAAATCGTCGACGGTCACATCGAGTATCGGCTTTCGGCGGTTGATGCCGGCTCCGTTAACTAGGACGTCGAGCCCGCCCATCGCCTCGACAGCGTCATTGATGAGGGAAACGCACTGGTCAGGGTCTGACACATCCGCAGCGAGAGCGATCGCGGTCCCCCCGCCTTCGGTGATATTCGCCGCGAGTGGCGCGACCTTGTCCGTTGTCAGATCGTGCAGTGCGACGGTGGCTCCGAGGTCGGCGAAGGCCTTTGCTAGCACGGTGCCGATCGCACCTCCGGCGCCGGTGAGGAGAACGCGCATGCCATCCATCCGAAACAGGTCGGAAGTCGCAGGGAGAGAAGGTGCTGGCTTCATCATGTGCCTTTCAGTTGTGAGC